>CAYFOW010000015.1:0-32872 GCA_964344885.1 uncultured Candidatus Nitrosopelagicus sp.
GTTTGTGCTGTCATTGGAGCATTGACAATAATGGGTGTCCCACCAACTAGTGGATTTATGGGTGAATGGGTTCTCTTCTGGGGTGCAATTGATACTGCAATTGAGCAAGATTCTACAATTCGATTTGTAACTTTTGGTTTGGGATTAGTTGCAACTGCTCTAACAATGTCTTACATCTTGTGGATGCTCAAACGAGTATTCTTTGGTAAGTTACCTGAACAATTAGAACATGCAAAGGATCCAAGTTGGTACATGAGCGTTCCAATGATGATACTAGCTGGCTTTACAATAGTACTTGGTATTTATCCTGATATTTTCTATGATACAATAATGCCATACATGAATGGAGTAATGGGTGTTTAGATATGGAAAGCGGATTTATGGATATGGGAATTAACCTTGCACATACTGCTTGGTTAGTTTGGTTACTTCCATTTATTGCAGCATTAATCATACCTGCTGTTGGAAAAGCATCAAAGGGTGCAACAGGTGGCGTAGCAGTTGCATTTGCACTTATGAGTGCAGTGTCTGCTGCAACTCTAATTCCTGGCGCACTTGAAGCTCATGAAGTCCATGATCAAATTGACTGGATTTCTTCAATAGGACTCAAGGCAGGCGTATTAGCTGATCCTCTTGCTGTAATTATGGCAAATGTCGTAGGATGGATCTCTTTCTTGATTATGATTTACAGTACTGGTTACATGAAAGGCGATAAATCAATTACCCGTTTCTGGTTTTGGATGATGTTCTTTGTAGGTTCTATGCAAATCATTGTTCTCTCTGATAACCTCCTGATGATGTTCTTTGGATGGGAAGGAGTAGGTCTTGCATCTTATGCGCTAATCAGCTTCTGGTATCGTGATAAAAAGAAAGATCATGTTGGACAAGAAGGCAGAACTGCATTGGGTGTAATGGAATACTTTGCACCAACACATGCTGGAATGAAGGCTTTCATAATGACCAAAGTCGGTGATGTGATGATGATTGCAGGAATGTTGATGATCTTTACATTTGCTGGAACATTTGGATTTAGAGAATTATTAGATGATACTACTTGGGCAACAACCATGTCTGCTCAAGGATTACTTATTCCTGCAGCAGTTTTGTTATTTGGTGGTGCAGTCGGAAAATCTGCACAATTCCCATTAAATGAATGGTTATTAGAAGCAATGACTGGTCCTACTGCAGTATCTGCTTTAATTCACGCAGCAACAATGGTTAAAGCAGGTGTATTCTTAGTTGCAAGACTGGGACCGCTATTCTTTGCATTAGGAGCTGCTGGAATCTTAGCTGATCAATTCTTTGAAATAATTGCATGGGCTGGTGCAATTACTGCATTATTGCTTGCAACACAAGGAATGGTAAATCCAGAAATTAAGAAAGTTCTTGCATATTCTACTGGTTCTCAAATTGGATATATGATGATGGCATTAGGAGTTGCTGGACTGTCTCATCAATTCGTTGATGGATATACAGCTGGCTTCTTCCATCTTATCTCTCATGCAATGTTTAAAGCATCATTATTCATGGCAGCTGGTTCATTACTGCATATAGTTGGTTCTAGATTCATGACTGACATGGGTGGTTTGAAAAAACATATGCGAAAGACATTTGCATTCATGTGGGCTGCAGGCCTTGCATTAATGGGTGCACCATTCATCACCACTGGCTTTTGGAGTAAGGATGCAATCTTTGCTGCAGTCTATGAATCAGGAAACGAATGGGCATTACCAATATTCATAATTGCTGTGTTGACTGCTGTAATTACTGCATTTTATACAACTAGAATGATTGGAATGGTCTTTTATGGTAAAAAGAGCAAGCATATTGAAAAGATGGAAAGTGAAGGCCATCACATTCACGAGGCACCAATGTCTATGTGGATCCCATATGGAATTTTAGCTGTTTTAACAATTGGAATAGGAATTGTAGGACTTTCTGCAGAAGAAGGAATCCATCACCTATTTACTGAATACCTCGAAGAATATTTTGGCATTCATTCTGCACACATTACTGACTCTGAGCATTCAGTATTGCCTGAATTCCTCTCTGGACTGAATCCAATTGCATTAGGTGCTTCATTAATTGCATTTGCCGTCGGATTTGGTTTGGGATATATCTTCTATATTGGAAGATTTGTGGATCCTGTAAAATTTGTAAATTCAAATCTGTTCTTTTACTCTATGCATAAACTATTCTTAAACAGATGGTACCTCAACGCAATGGTCTATTGGTGTTTTGTAACCACCCCATTATGGATTGCACGTGCAGTATCTAGATATTTTGAAAGAACAGCAATTGATACTGGTATGAATATTGGACTTGAAAAATCAATTGGTTGGGGTGCAAAAGTTGTACAAGGTACTCAAACTGGAAAAGCACAATCTTATCTTTACGTTTTTGGAGCAGGACTTCTCTTCGTAGTCTTGATATTGACAATTTAGGTGAAATGATATGTTAGAAATCTCTTCTACTCCACTAGTATTGATTGCAATACTTGGTGTAATTGGAGTCATTTTACCATTAATCAATATTGCAAGAAAAGAATCTGGAAGTACTTCATTTTATGGTTCAATCACACTAGCTGCTCTTATCATCTCAATAGGCTTTGTTGCATATCAAACATTTAATGAACATGTTCTTCCTAGTGCAATCTTCTCAGAGGATGTATTAGTTGATGACATGTTTGGCGGATTCTTTGCAATTGCAATGTTAATTGTCTCAATATTCACTACAGTTGCATCATTTAGCTATATGAAGGACAAATCATATCCTGCTGTTTACTTCTCATTAATTCTATTAGCTACTATTGGTATGGTGCTAGTTGCATATTCTACAGATTTAGTCATGCTATTTGTTGCCTGGGAATTAATGAGTATACCAACGTACATCCTTGCTGGATTTATGAAGAAGAGTCCAAAATCAAATGAAGCTGCTCTAAAGTACTTTTTGTTTGGTGCATTATCCTCTGCAATCATAGTATATGGAATTTCTATTGCATATGGTATAACTGGTTCTACAAACATTGGTGATGTCGTTCAAGGATTTATGACACTTGAGGCCTCTATGGTGCCTCTTGGTTTGCTTGCAGTTGGTTTGTTCATTGCCGGATTTGGTTTCAAAATGGGTTTGGTACCATTTCATATGTGGCTGCCTGATACCTATGAAGGTTCGCCACCACCTATTACTGCACTTTTAGCAGCTGGAACCAAGAAAGCCGGATTTGCTGCAGCAATTAGAATTATAATTATGGGTACAGTTGCGCTAAGTCTAGATTGGACTTTAGCATTGGGTGTTATTGCAATAATGACTATGACTATTGGAAATATTGCAGCAATCATGCAAAAGAACCTATCCCGTATGCTTGCATATTCTAGTATTGGTCATGCTGGATACATATTGATTGGTCTCTCAATTGCACCATATTCTTCTGTTGGACTACAAGGTTCACTGTATCATATTCTAAATCATGCAGTCATGAAAGGTGCTGCATTTATTGCAATTGCAGGAATAGTTACAACACTCACTTTTACACAATTAGATAAACTCAAAGGATTGGGCAGAAAAATGCCTATTACTTCATTAGGATTAGTCATTTCTCTGCTTGCACTTGCAGGTGTTCCACCACTCAACGGTTTCTGGAGTAAGCTAATGTTGTTTGGTTCTGCAATTGATGCAGGAATGATTGTACCTTGGGCATATTGGCTAGCAATTGCAGGTGTATTGAACAGTGCACTCTCATTGGCATACTATGGTTGGATTATTAGAAAAATGTACTTTGAAGGTGAGAAAGAAAAGAGAATCCATGAACCAAAATCAATTATTGCAGTTATGATATTCTCAATCATCTTTATGGTTGGTCTTGGTGTCTATCCTGATCCAGTAATACAGTTTGCAGAAACTGCTGCACCTGTACTTAATGTGGCATTTATGCCTTAGTCTGTGTAAATTTTATTAAATTTTCTAATTCGTTTTTTGCTTGGCTTTCAGGTAAATTTCTAATACTTGATAACGCATTACTGGTATATTCTTTTAACATCTCTTCCATCTTGTCAAAAACATGTCTTGGATCAGTTGTTTTTTTAATTAAGATATTGAAAATCTTATCCTCATTTTGCCAATCTTGCAAATCATCTCTTATTTGGTATGCGATTCCTATGTATTTTCCATACTCTGATAATGATTTTATCTCTTCTTCACTACCACCTGTAATGATTGCTCCAATCTTTGCAGCAGTCTCAAATGCTGCTGCAGTCTTGTACTCTATTACCTTAAGATAATCATTAAAATTTACATCCTCACCAGTCTGCAATCTTTCTTCAAGAATTTCTCCCTCACTCATCATCATTGCTGCAGATGCAATATCTTTAATGATTCTTGGATTATTCAAACGTGCACCAATGTTTAGAATTAATCCTAAAACAAAATCCCCTGTCAAAACACTGGCATTATATCCAAATTTAATATGAAATGGATCATTTTGTCTTCTTATGGTCTCATTATCAATGATGTCGTCATGGATGACTGATTCTGTATGAAGAAATTCAATTGCACATGCTGCTAAAAATGTACTATCATCTACTTTACCGATACTTTCAGCAGCAAGTAGTAAAATCACAGGTCTAATTCTCTTTCCATTTTCAATTGCATATTTGAGAGGCTCGCTAAACTCTGATTCAGAATACATGTTTAGCTCTGATTCTAATGATTGATTGATCTTTTCAATATATCTTTCATATCTCTCAATTAATGGATTGATCTCAATCTCTTTTTTATCCAAAATACGTACCTAGTAAAATCCAATTTATGTGAATATTAAAACGTTGTAATCTTATTTTTAAAAAAATTCAGTAATATAGAAAACAAATTAAAAATTATTGTCTGCTCCCGTCGGGATTCGAACCCGAGTCTCAGGCGTGAAAGGCCTAAATGCTTGACCGGACTACACTACAGGAGCGCTAACAGAATGTTAGAATTAATCCATAAAATCTTTTGGAAACTGCAAAGATTTTTTTAATAGCAAAATTTGTCTAATATCATGACTTCTTTAATTAAGAAAATTGATGAAATTATTGAATCCAGAAGCCTGTTAAAGCATCCATTTTACCAATCCTGGTCTGATGGAAAATTAACAAAAGAATCCCTTGCTGGTTATTCTAAAGAATATTTCCAAGTGGTAAAGGCAGTTCCAAAATTTATGGATCCAATTATGGATGTTGCACCAGAATCATCTCTTGAAGAACTACAATTTAATCGTCAAGAAGAACATAATCATATTCAATTATGGGTAAAATTTGCAAATGCCTTGGGTATTTCATCAGATGAAATTGAAAATTATCAAGGTCTAGAAAAGACAAATCAGGCTGTTTCTAACTTATACACATTGATGAATTCACTTGAAAGTGGTGCATCTGCAATGTATTCCTTTGAAAAAGAGATTCCTAAGATTAGCCATACCAAACTAGATGGTCTTGAAGAATTCTATGGAATTACAAGTGATGATGCCACTGAATACTTTGTTGAGCACACAGAAGCTGACATTCGTCATGCAGCATCATGGCAGCATCTAATCGAATCATCTGCAAGCTCTGAGCAAGTAATTCTTGACTCTGCCAAAAAGTCAATGGATGCACAAAACTTGTTGCTTGATAGTTGTTTTGAGGCGTACTGCTAAATCTCTATAACATTTTTTACTAAGAGAAAAATTCTGAATTCTCGAGGGCCTGTAACTCAGCTTGGTAGAGTATCCGACTCATAATCGGAGAGCCACGGGATCGAAGCCCATCAGGCCCATCAACTATTAATTTTTAAAACAAACTTTACATGATTAATTGGCTGCAATGAAGAATCAGAGTTATATCTGAATCATGATGTAAAGGCATTTGACTGAGCTGCCTGAATAATTCATAATTCCATAATTTGTTAAGAAGGATATATAAAAACATGATTTGGCAATTCGTCTGTGACTCAAACAAAACCAATTGTAAGTATTGAAAATGTTGTTGCATCTGCATCAGTTGATCAGACAATTGATTTAACAGAAGTTACAAAAAAATTTCCTGAAACCGAATGGCATCCTGAACAATTTCCGGGTTTAGTTTTCAGATTGACTTCTCCAAAAACTGCAACACTGATTTTCCGTTCTGGAAAAATGGTCTGTACTGGTGGAAAATCTGAAGACATGTCAATTAAAGCAGTTCGTACTGTTGTTCAAAAACTTCGAAAGGAAAAAATCAAAATAAAAAAAGATGCAGTAGTAACAATACAAAATATTGTTGCATCTGGAAATCTGGGTGGAAAAATTCATCTCGAGCAAGCTGCACGAAAGCTTCCACGAAGTATGTATGAACCAGAACAATTCCCAGGACTAATTCACAGAATGCTTGACCCAAAAACTGTGTTACTGCTATTTGCATCAGGAAAACTAGTTTGTACCGGCGCAAAAAAAGAAAGTGATGTTTACAAATCAGTACATAACATTCATGCATTACTAGAAGAAAAAGATCTAATGCGTTACGATGCTTGATCTTGATTAATTCTATCTTTTACTTGTTGTAGTATGTCATCTGAAATTTTTCCTTCTTTATGGAGAATTTCTGTCATTTCTCTCATATCTGCAATTTGATGAATCTTTACTCCTTGTTCTTTTAGTGCTTGTTCTGCACCTTCGGACCTATTGACAATCACATATGCATCTTTTATTATTATATTTTCTTCTTTGAGAATTTTTATTGCATTAATCACTGAGCCACCTGTTGTTGCGACATCATCAATCATTACAACTTTCGTTCCCTCTGAGAATTTTCCTTCAATTGATTTTGTTGTTCCATAATCTTTTGGTTTATTTCTTACATACATTAATGGCTTGACTGTCTCAATTGCCAAAGCTGAAGCAATAACTAATCCTCCTGTAGGAACTGAGACAATACTCTCAAACGAATCTAATCCTAATTCATCAGAAATTAAATTCTGTAAATTTTTTATCATTTTTCTAAACTGATGAGGATAACTTGCAACTAATCTAAGATCAATATAGTATGGGCTCTTTTTTCCACTTGCTAGTGTGAAATCACCAAAACGTAAAATCTTATTTTCAAATAAAAATATAGTAAATTCTTTTACAAAATCCATACTAAAACTAATCACACTGGATTTATTTTGGTTTGTATTTGGATGTTATTATGCCAGAAATTTGGTTAAACTATGGGGCAAATGATGTAGTTTTAGATATAAAGGCTGAAAATCTTGAAAATAAATTTGAAACTGATGGTGTTGTATTAGATGATTCTGAAATCATATCCAAAATTTCTGTATTAGACTTTTCAAAACCTGTAGAATTAGTAATTCTTACTTTTACAAAATCCATTCAGAGGATACTCTCTGTGATTTCTTCGCTATGCGAATCAAATTCTTGGCCAAAACCAAGTGTCTTTACTGATAAAACCATAGTAAACTTAGTACGCGAACAAGTCTCAGATAAAATTGTAGTTTCTGAATTCAACAGTGAATCTCTATCTGACTCAAAATTAGTCTTTGTAGATGAAGTTGAATTTGATGGATTATTTGGATTTGAGACTGTATCAACACGATTATTAAAAAAATTTGATCAATCTTTGATGCTTTCTGCATTTGAAAAGAGATCAAATGACCTTCCTAATCCTGGAAAGAATCTTGAAACATTACAAATTGCCAAATCATTTACTAATTCATTTGAAATTCTGGCAATTGAAATTGTCTCAAATACTAAAGGAATAACTGAAATTTTTTGTGGTCATCCTTCAAAGACACTCTCAATTTCTAAATTCCTTATTGAAAATAGAATTAAGCAATTTGGAAGTTATAAGACAATGATTGTAAGTACTGGAAAGGATTCAAGTAATGATACATTTACGACATCGCTTAATTCTTTATGGAATTGCTATGATTCAATTAGAAATGATGGTCTAACTATATTACTTGCTGAATGCAAATTTGGAATAGGCTCTTTGGCAATTCAAAACTTTATTGATGATCGTCTAAGCCTAGATAAATTACGTCAACCTTCAAAATATGTGGATGGTATGGAGAATTTGTTATTTTTAACTGAGATACAGAAAAAATTTCAAATTGGTTTTGTTTCAATTTTACCAAAATTTTACTTGGAAAAATTAAATATTCTTGCCTTTAGTGGAGTAAAATCATCGATAGACTATATCTTAAAGAATTTTGGTCCCAATCAAAAAGTCCAAGTTATATCTGATGCATCTAGAGTTGTTTTAAGGAAAGATTGAAAATGGCAATGGCGCACATAAAAATGCCAAAACAGCTATTACGATAAACATTCTCTTACGATTTTTTGATAACGGTGAAATGTCATCAAGTGGTCTTGCATCTCTACTTCTCATGCTCAGAAATAAAATGAATAATGCCATAAACCAATAACCCAGTAAAGCTAAAACTCCCATACTGGCATATGTTGCAATCTGATGCCATTTTCTTCCAAATAGTGCTCTTGCCATATGTCCTCCATCTAACTGCCATGCAGGAAGAAGATTCAGAAATGTAATTAAAAATCCTAACCATGCAGCAAATAAGATTGGAGACATGATGACCTCACTTCCAGGACCTCCTTTGTCAAATATCATTAATGATAATGACATCAAAATACTTTCTTTCATCTCCATTAATTGTGCCTCATCATACAGAACTTGAGCTAAATCTTGATCAATGATGGGTGATGTATATGCACCAAAAATTGAAACAGGTATTGCAATAATTAATCCTGCAATAGGACCTGCAATTGCAACATCAAATAAGATGTCTCGATTAATGGTTAATCCTCTTGATTGAATCAATGCTCCAAATGTAGGTACACCGAACACTGGAATTCCTGGAATGAAAAATGGCCAAGTGGTTCTAATTTTATGATATCTTGCTGCAATCAAGTGTCCTGCTTCATGAACTCCTAAAATACCGATTAATGAAATTGTATAAAGTACTGCAACTTGAATCGGTTCCCCAATAAACTCAATTGAGTTTGTAAAACCAGTCCTATAAAACCCATCAATCATTACCATGGTAATTGTTGCAATAAACAAAATTCTGGGCACCCATGATTTTGATAGCCATCTTTTTTTTATTTCTGGCAATTTTGTCACACTTAGATATATTCCATCTGATTTTTTATCAAGACTAGCAACTAATCCTTGTAATTCAAACTTTCTTGCAATTTCTACAAATTTGGCCTTGTATTCAAAATCACTGATTTTACACTGTAATTTGTCAGTATCACTAATTATCTCATCAACTTCAAAAGTTGATTTTATTTGTGCAATTACGCCGTTTTCTGTGTATTCATTCACTTTAATTAGAGAATTTTATTCCGTTATTTGCGTTTTCAGTCTAGAAATAAATAATTGAGAACCATATTGTATCTATTGCAAGTAATTTTACGTCAAATTAATGATTGTATTATACGTAGATGTGAGTTAGGTGATCTTATCCCTGTAATGGAGATTAATCTAAAAACACTGCCTGAACATTATTCTGATTTTTTTTATGAGAGTCTCTTAGAGGAATTGCCTGAAGCATTTCTGGTAGCTGAAATTGCTGGTAAGGCAATTGGTTACATAATGTGTAAATCTGAATTTGGATTTTCAAATTTTAAAAAACTAGGATTTGTCAAAAAAGGTCATGTTGTATCAGTTGCAGTGCTTGATGAATTCCGAGGAAAAGGAATTGGTACTGCATTAGTTGATGAAGCACTTAATGGAGTTAAACTAAGACAATGTGGTGAGATGTATCTTGAAGTAAGATGCAGTAATAATTTAGCAGTCAAATTATATGAGCAGATGGGTTTTGAAATAAAACAGCAACTAAATGCATATTATCGAGATGGAGAAGATGCCTATCTGATGGCAATTGATATTCACCCAGATTCAAATAAATAACAAAAAATCGTTTTTTAATTATGAATGCTAGAAAATCAAAAGGTATTTTGATTTTCATTTTAGCTATTGCAGCATTTTTTGTTTATTCATATCTTCTGATGTTATCTGAATGGAGTCCAATTGTTTTACAATTATCAATTCTTTTAGTAGTTGGTGGAATTCTTGGCGTAGTATCTTGGATTGGATATATGATGGCAACTACCAAATCCTCGCCTTCATCAATTATTGAAGATGAGGACTAGTTATTTTTCTATTTGTACATCCACAACTGTTTGATAAAACCTTGGTCCTACTGGTCTTACAATTTTTGAATTTAGTATTTTGGATTTGACATTTGACGCTTTTAGGTAATGCTCCTCTGTTAACCTTGGTGCATCATTTTTTTTATCTGCATGAATATGTGCATAATAATGAATTATACCTCCACTCTTTGTTGCCTTAATAGCTGATTCTAAGAACTCATCTGATCTTTCTGGAAGAAGCATAAGTGTTCTATCTGATTTATTCTCTAATTTTTCAGAAATGATTGTGGCTGCATCCCCATTAATTGAAATTACATTTCCTTTCATTTTGTTTCTCTTGATATTCTCATCACATAATCTTGCAGCATCTGGATTGATGTCTATACTGTATACCGTACACTCGTTATTTTTTCCAGCCAAAATTGAAAACATTCCAACGCCTGCAAACATGTTGAGAACTGTTTCTCCTTTCTGAATTAGACCTGAAATTCTATCTCTTTCAGTTGATAATCTTGGTGAAAAAAATGCCTTTCTTACATCAATTAGAAACCTGCATCCATATTCCTTGTACTCTGTTTCTGTATTATCTTCACCTGCTAATAATTCTAAATTACGTGTTCTAAATTCTCCCTCTACATCAGATGATTGATAAAATACACTTCTGACGGTTTTTACTTGTTCAAGTAATTTTTTCCCAATAATCTTCTTTTTTGATAATAATGAATCTGGAATTCTTACAATAATTATCTGCCCGATTTGATCAAATGCTGATATCAGATCCTTACTTTCTTGTTCGGTGAGAATCTCCTCTAGTGATTTTTTTAACATCCGAGTCAATTTCTGTAATAAAAGTTAGATGAGCCTTTTTGAACTTTATCTAATTGACTACCATCTTTATTGACTCGTGGTCGCAGAGTTTTTTCATCTCGTCTAAATGTGATATCTAGACTTTTTAGAAATCTGTTCATGGCATCAACTTTTGATAATGGTTCTGAACCATGACCTTCTAACCCTGAGGTACCTTCAAAAATTACCATTGAATCTGAGACTAAATCCATCAATTGTAAATCATGATCAATTACGATTGCAGATTTGCCATAAGATCTTACAAATTTTTGTAAGAATTTTGCAACTGCAATTCTGTCCTCTACATCTAAAAATGCTGATGGTTCATCTAATGCATAAAGATCAACTTTCTGTAATAGGCACGTAGCTACAGCCACTTTTTGCAATTCTCCTCCTGAAAGATTTCTAACTGATTTGTTGTATAATTTTTTAATATTGAGCGGTTCAGTAATCTGTTCTTCTTCAATACTTCCCTCAATTGGATTTCCATTTGCTTTATCTAATAATGAGACTACATCAATTTCTACATCATTTGTTAAGTACTGTGGTTTGTATGCAATCTTTACTTTTTTATCAATACTGCCAACATCTGGCTTATCTACTCCTGCAATCATCTTCATCATTGTAGTCTTTCCCAATGCATTTGCACCCATTATGCCCATTACTTGTCCCTTCTTGACCTCTCCTGCTTCAATTTGCACATTAAATGCGGGAAATTTCTTTTCTAATTTTGGGTATGAGATAATTGATTCTGCATTCTCAAATTCACCTACTGTTGAAGAAACATCAAAAGAGAATTTCTTGTCTCTGAATCTTACATTCTCATTTGGTAAGTATCCATCTAAGAATACATTAATTCCTACTTTGGTTGATAAAACACTTGAGACAATTCCATATGCAGATGGAATTCCATATAAAACTTCGATATAATCGCTTAGAAAATCAAGTAATGTTAAATCATGTTCTACTACCATAACGCTTTTTCCAATCTTTGCTAAACCCTGAATGACACGAGCTACTCCTGTCCTTTGGAAAATATCGTTATATGATGATGGTTCATCAAAAAAGTAAAAATCTGCATCTTTTGATGTAGCTACTGCCACTGATAATCTTTGTAATTCTCCACCACTAAGCTCTTTTAGATGGTGATCAACTGAATTCTCTAATCCTAACTCTTTGATTAATTGATTTGAAACACCTCTTTCATCATATTTTTCTAGTAATTCTTTTCCAGTACCATCAAAAACATTTGCAACATTATACACTTGTTGTGGTTTTATAGACGCCTTGATGTTATTATTTTTTATTTTATCAAAATGTGATTTTAATTCTGTTCCACTGTAGAATTTTAAAACCTCATCCCATTCTGGTGGGTTCTCATAATTGCCAAGATTTGGTTTTACGTTTCCCGAAAGGATGTTGACAACTGTGCTCTTTCCCATCCCATTTCTTCCAAGTAACCCTACAACTTCACCTTTTTTTGGAGTAGGTAATTTGTATAATCTAAATGAGTTTTGTCCATATTGATGAACTTTGTCTGTTTTTAGCTCTGTTGCAAGATTAACAATTGTAATTGCATCAAATGGACACATTTTGACACATATGCCGCATCCATTGCACAAGTTCTCATCAATTTGCGCTTTGTGTGTTTCTTCGTTCATTACAATACAATCGGCACCTGATTTGTTTACTGGACAATATTTTATGCACTCTAACCCACATTTTCTTGGTTGACAGAGTTCTTTATCTAAAACAGAAACCCTATGTGTCATGGCAATCTTGACTGCTGCTTTAATTTATATCTCATTTCAGATATTTCTTTAAAATTCATACATTTGTACCCTGAATGTAGCGTTACCTTAATAGTGATCATTTCTTAACTAATAACAAGCCGGTCATAGCGTTGGGGTGCGACCCAGTCCCTTTCCGAACCTGGAAGTCAAACCCAATGTCGCTGCTGTGTTACTTAGATGCGAGAGCTCTTGGGAAGCAGTAGTGCTGGCATCCTTAATTCTTATTTTCGTAATGATATTATGCGTGGTTTTTTACTAATCTTTTATGTCTAGATGTTCAGTTTGTGGTGAGGAATTTCTTAATGATATTAGATTTCTAAACCACATGATGGAAAAACATGGATTCAGAAATCCAAACATTGACAAACCTGATAGGAATAGTCGCGGTTATTAGTTGGACTGATTTTTCAAATAATCTAAGATTAATCTGACACCAAAACCAGTTGCGCCCTTTGGATTGTATGATCTCTTCTTTGTTGCTACTTGATCCCATGCTGTTCCTGCAATATCGATATGCACCCAAGGTGTATTGTCTACTGATTTGGCTAAAAATGCAGCCGCAGTAATTGTTCCAGCTGCTCTACCAATTCCGATATTTTTCATATCTGCAACATCTGATTTTATCATATCAATAAAATCATCATCTAATGGTAACTGCCAAATCCTCTCTGATGTATGATCTGATGATTGGATTATCTTCTGAGATAATTTCTTGTTATTGCTCATCATTCCTGCTACATTTGTTCCAAGTGCAATTATACATGCGCCTGTTAATGTTGCAAAATCAATAACTGCTCTTGGTGAATACATCTTAATTCCATATGATAATGCATCTGATAAAATCAGTCTACCTTCTGCATCTGTATTTAGAATCTCTGCTGTTTTACCATTAAACAATTTGATAATGTCTCCTGGTCTATATGATTCACCCCCTGGCATATTTTCTACAGATGGAATAATTCCTATTACATTAAGTGGTAGCTTCAAATCTGAAACAGCCTTCATTATTCCTAATACATTACAACCTCCACACTTATCAAATTTCATTTCATCCATGTTTAATCCAGGCTTGAGTGAAATTCCGCCTGTGTCAAATGTTACTGCTTTACCAACTATGACTATTGGCTTATCTTGTTTTTTACCCATTTTATGCTCTAAAATTATCAACTTTGGTTCGTTCTTACTTCCTTTTCCTACCGCAGAAATTCCTCCAAATTTCTTTTGATTTAATTCATTTTTTGAAAAAACAGTACATTTCATATCTCCATTCTTAGTCAATGATTTTGCAATCTTTGCAATTTGTGCTGGGGGGCATTGATTTGGTGGAAGATTTGCAACACCACGTGCAAAATTTACTCCTTCAGAAACTTTTTGTGCAGTGTTAATGATATTTTTGAAATTCTTATTTGTTGAAACTAGAATTGAAACATTGGGTTCAGCACCTTGTTTTTTATCTTTTTTGAATTTATCAAATGAATATTGTGATAAAACTGCACCTTCAACTACTGCATTAATCATCAATTCCTGACTGAATAAGAATTTCTCAGGAATTATTATTGACACATCATTTAATCCTAAATCTCTGGTCTTTTGTACAATATTGCCTGCTGCATTTCTAATTGTTTCATCTGTACATTTTCTCTTGTTACCAATACCTACAAGCATGATTCTTTTTGCTGTAGTCTTTTCAAGCAAGTGTATGACTGAAATTTGTCCTTCTTTTCCTTTATTCTCTTTTACTACGTCTTTAATTGTCTGAGCAAATTTATTTTCAAACTGTCCTAATCCTAACGGCTCTAATTTTTCAAACAAAAATGCAGCCAATACGTCTGTCTTTTTCTTATTTGGTTTTTCGTTGGTTGCTGAAATTTTCATTAACCCTCTTGCTTTTCAGGTGCATTTTAAATTGTTTGTGCACGTGCCTGAAAATACCTAGAACGTTCTTTCATTAATTTTTATTTTTTTACTATTTGTCAATAAACTAGCTGATCTCAAAAAGACTGATTTGACATTTTTGCATTCTGTGTTACATGTGGCAGATTCAATTGGATGATTCTTACAGGATTTATCTCTAGAAATCATTGCAAAAAACAATGGAATTAATCCCGCTCTGCCACCAAATGCTGTTTTTCCATCGATAAACCAAAACATCTCTAATGCACAATTACCCAACACTTGTTCCCTTAGAGTTTTCCCAGTCTCTGAATAATGTCCCACAAAATTGATTCTTTTACCTGAAAAGGTCTTGATGATCTCTGCAAATTTTGTACATAAATAACATCTATCATCAAAAACTACCATCGGGACATTATCTCTAATTCTCATATTGTTAATAGATCGACTTAGAATTAAAATATTCAGAAATAGCTTTTTATTTATTTGAAGTAGCTTTAAGCTCGGGGAAAATTAAAGTTATGACAATGTGGTGCTTTGATCTAGATGAAAATTGAGTCAAAATTACTGTAAAATTAAAAAAAATGTAAAACGTGCACGTAAACTCGTTATTAAAGCAACGACTGCTGCAGGTTCTGGTCACCCTGGTGGTTCATTTTCAATGGCTGAAATTCTTGGCTGTCTATTTTATAATCATTTGAAATTTGATCCCAAAAATCCACAGTGGTCTGAACGTGATAGACTCATTTTATCTAAAGGTCATGGTGCACCTGGTTTATTTTCTCATATGGCAATCTCGGGTTATTTTCCAGAGTCTGATCTTGAAAACCTACGAAAATTTGGACAAAAATTACAGGGTCATCCTGACTTGAAATGCCCTGGTGTAGAATTTTGTGGAGGCTCTCTTGGAATTGGTCTATCTTTTTCAATTGGAAATGCATTGGCAGCAAAAATCAATGATCAAAACCATAGAATCTATACAATTATGGGTGATGGTGAATCTGATGAGGGTCAAGTTTGGGAAGCTGCAATGACTGCACCAAAGTATAAACTTGATAATCTTACTGTTTTCCTTGATAGGAATTTTATACAACAAGACTCGTACACTGAAAAAATTATGCCATTAGATGAAGAACTTGAAGGTGAAAATCTCTCTGAAATGTGGAAAGATGCAAGCCGATGGAAAACCGGTGATAAGTGGCGTTCTTTTGGTTGGAATGTTATTGAAATTGACGGTCATCGAATTGAACAACTCAATGATGCAATTGCTAAAGCCAAACAGACAAAGGGTTTGCCTACGATAATAATTTCTAGAACCATTAAAGGCAAAGGTCTTGAACATATGGAAGATAATCCTCAATGGCATGGTCAGGCAGCAAAACCTGATGTTGTACCAATAATCTTTGAGGAACTTGATTCACAATTCATGATATCTCCATCTATAATTGCTGGTGATATGACAAATCTTGAAAATGAAGTTAAACGATGTGCAGAAGGTCGAGCCGACTATATTCATTTAGATGTAATGGATGGAAAGTTTGTACCTACATCTACTTTTGATCATCTGAAAATTAAAGAACTACGTCCAATTACGACAATTCCATTTGATACTCATTTGATGATTGATGAGCCTGTAAAACACATTCAAGATTACATCGATGCTGGAAGTGATATTATTACTGTACATGCAGAAGTATGTGATGATTCTAGTTTTGGTGAAATATTTGACAAACTTTCTTCAAACAAAGTCGGTGTAGGTATTGCAATTAATCCCGATACTGAATTACCTGATTGGTCACAAAAATATCTCTCAAAACTTGATCAAATCATTATGATGTCTGTAGTACCTGGAAAGTCTGGTCAAAAATTTATTGAATACACTCATGAAAAGACACAAAGAATCTCAAAATTTCTTAAGGAAAATGATTTTGATGGAATCATTGAAGGAGACGGTGGAATAGGACTTGATAATGTTGGTCAATGTTTCATTGATGGGTCTCGTTCATTTGTTGGAGGCAGTGCCATAATTGGCCAGTCTGATGTACGTGGTACAATTAAAGAATTCCGAAATCAAGTTAATCTTGCAAAATATCGAATTTTATTACAAAAGGCACATCAAACAGGAAATACTGAACTCGTACAAAAATGGATTAATCTACATGCAGTTGGAGACAAATCAATGACCTTATCTGAAATTGCAAAAGATCTGGAGCTTGTTTAGAATGTCTGTTCAGATGTCTGATATGCGAACAGCATATGGTGATGCATTAGTTGAACTTGGGAAACAAAACTCACAAATTGTTGTTCTTGGTGCAGATACAACTGGTTCATTAAAAACTGCTGGATTTGGTAAGGAATTTCCTAAACGATTCTTTAATGTCGGAATTGCAGAAGCAAATCTTGTATCTGTCGCTGCTGGATTGGCAAATGCAGGTAAAATTGCATTTGCAAGTACATATGCAATTTTTCTTCCTGGAAGATGTCTTGATCAAATAAGAAACGGCATTGCATATCCTTCACGTGATGATAAACAGGGACTTAATGTTAAACTTGTAACATCTCATGGCGGTGTTACTGTTGGTGCAGATGGCGGTTCTCATCAACAACTTGAAGATATTGCAATAATGCGTGCAATTCCAAACATGCGTGTTCTGATTCCAGCTGATGCAATATCTGTCTCAAAACTAACTAAGAAAATCTCTGAAATTTATGGTCCATTCTATATGCGATTGACTAGATCAAAAAGCCCTGTAGTTCATTCAGAAACACAGGAATTTGAAATCGGTAAAGGTATTGAATTACGTGATGGTACTGATTGCACAATTGTTGCTTGTGGGTTGACTGTGAAAATGGCATTAGATGCTGCAGATGCCTTAAAACAAGAAGGAATTTCTTGCCAGGTAATTGATATGTTCTCAATTAAACCTCTAGATGGAGACCTATTAGAACAATCTGCAAGAAAGACTGGATGTGTTGTTACGTGTGAGGAACATAATATTTTGGGAGGTCTGGGCTCTGCTGTTTCTGAAATATTGTCTGAACGATTCCCTGTGCCAATAAAACGTGTTGGATCACCCGACATATTTGGTGAATCTGCTAGAGATAATGAAGTACCATTATTACTTGAAAAACATGGAATAACACCTTCAAATATAGCTGATGCAGTAAAACAAGTACGGGCTAGAAAATCACAATGAAAATATTCCTTGATACTGCAAACTTAGAATCTATTCGAAAATATAATGATATGGGTCTAATTGATGGTATTACAACAAATCCATCACTTCTTGCAAAAGAAGGTGAAGACCCAAAAGCTGCGATGGAGGAAATTTCTAGAATTGTAAAAGGCGATGTAAGCTTGGAAGTTGTTGGTATGAAATATGATGAAATGATGCAAGAGGGATTAAAGCTTCGTGAATATGGAGAAAACGTTGTCATTAAATGCCCTATGACCTCTGATGGATTGAAAGCCTGTAAAAGCTTCTCACAAAAAGGCATACCTGTAAATGTCACTTTGATATTTTCTCCAAATCAAGCAATACTTGCAGCAAAAGCAGGTGCCAAGTATGTAAGTCCATTTATTGGCAGACTAGACGATATTGGTCATACTGGAATGGATTTGATCAAAGAAATACATCAAATCTTTGCAAACTATGATTTTAAAACTCAAATCCTTGTTGCAAGTGTGAGGCATCCACAACATGTAGTTGATGCAGCAAAAATTGGAGCCGATGTTGTTACATTACCTCCTGCAGTACTTGGTAAGATGCTAAATCACCCTTTAACTGATAGTGGATTAAAACAATTCATTGCTGATTGGGAAAAACTACAATCTCAGTTAGGAAACTGATTTTGAAAAAATCTGAATTACGTAAACTTGTTTCTGAATATAATGAATTATTACATACTCGACAAAAACAAAAAACTGTTGATTCAAAAACAACTCGAAAGATAAGAATGATCTCTCAGAGATATTTTCATGAAACAGGAACTTCTATAGATTCTCTGAATAAAGATACAGAATAATCTGAGACTTGTTTACTCGTAAATCATTAACTTCTTTTCTTCTAATAATGAATGAAGATTGTTAACTGAACGATACACGTCTTTTTCTTGCTTTGCACCGGTACAAACTAGTTTTCCTGATGCAAATAACAAGATGACTGTTTTTGGGTCAAGCATTCTGTGAATTAACCCTGGGAATTGTTCTGGTTCATACATACTTCTTGGAAGCTTTCGTGCTGCTTGCTCGAGATGAATCCTTCCGCCTAAATTAATTGCCGCAACAATATTTTGTACTGTAATGTCTGCATCTTTTTTTATCTTAATTCCACCTTTTCGTAGCTTTTGAACAACTGTTTTCACTGCTTTAATTGACATCTCTTCAGATTTTGCACCAGTACATACCATCTTGCCTGTTCTAAAGATCAATGTTGCAGTTCTAGGGTTTGCTAATCTAAATACTAAACCTGGAAATTGATCTGGATGATATTCTGTGTCTGGAAATTTCTTTGTTACATCATTAAGATCTATTTTTTGATCAACTGATGCTGATGCAACTACGTTTTCTACACTAACAATTGGTTTTGTCTGAGGCAATATCTGCTTTTTAAATAGCCCCTTTATATAGACATGGGGCTTTGTGAAAAATTTTCACGAACAATTATCTTAATGCCTGTTTATCCACTGATATCTGTAATCTTCTTCAATCACGTCTGTCTTGATAAAATTCTCATCTGTCTTTTTTGGATGAAATTCAAAAAATCCTAATTTGCCTTTACATGGAACCGGCACTCTTAATTTTTTTGGATTATCTAAGATAAATCCAAATTTCTTAAATATATCACTTGATGCAAAATGAAATTTTTTATCATTTAAGACTTGAGTCTTATTTTCATATTTTTTTACACTT
Source organism: uncultured Candidatus Nitrosopelagicus sp. (assembly GCA_964344885.1). Taxonomy (GTDB): domain Archaea; phylum Thermoproteota; class Nitrososphaeria; order Nitrososphaerales; family Nitrosopumilaceae; genus Nitrosopelagicus. Next base: position 19,616 of record CAYFOW010000015.1, read on the forward strand.
ACAATTTCTGCCTTGCCAATGATTACACCTGTAACTAATTCTGTTGGATTAATTCTCAGCCTCTTGCATGCATCTTTTTGAATCTTTTGTGGACTGTGAACTAGAAACTCTCCTCTGTACTTTGTATTCCAATTTCGTAAATCTATGGTCTTTTTTCCCTGTATAATTAAATCTGCAAACGGCTGTGAAACTGAAAGACACTTCAAATTATTCTCTTGCTATCTGGATATATTCTCCAGGATTCTTACCTTTGCCTTCTGGCAAATTTGTAATGCCTCCATTCAAACTTTGAGTGATTACCCCCTTACTTGCTAAAACTTGTGCAGTCATTAGAGATGTATTTCCTGCCATACATACAAGTAATGATTTCCCTTTGGTTCCATCAAATTCCTTGCTTAGTTCTTCTGGAATTTGTTGAGTGGATAATAAATTATTGATAGTTGCTGCCTTTGGAATAGAAATTTTTGATTTATCTACGCCTAATGATTTTGCAATCATCTCAATTCCTTCTTGACGTGGTGTATACTGTGTATGGACCCAAATTATTTTATCATAATCATTTGCAACAGTTGCTGCATCTTCTAAAGATATGTTTATTGGAATCTGTTTGTCAGAAATCTGCTCAAAATTCTTTTTGTATTTTTCAATTCCATCAGCTACCATTACGACGAATTTTTCACCTTTTCCAGAACCTATCATTTGTAATACACAATACAATTCGAGTGCTGTGCTCTCCCCAATATCGTGACCCTTATCAACAAAAAACTTGAGAAGCAGTTTTGCTTTTTCAAAGTCTAATTCATGTTCAGCTGCAAATGTATCTGGTTTGTATAGTTTTAATCCAGATGCCTTGGCTTTTGTTCTAATCCCTGCAACATCTTGACCTGGTGAAGGAAAAACTACATGAATTGCTTTTTTATCATACTTTTCAATCATATATTGACTCAAACCTCCTGAAGTTCCACCTGTACCAAATGAACATATGATCTGATAGTCTTCTAAAGAATCTGCTTTCTCCTGTAACTGCTGATCAATTTCTACTGCAGTAATTGTTCTGTGGACATCTACATTCAATTCGTTGTCGTATTGTTTTGGACAAAATAAATTGTAAATCTCTGCAAGAAGCTTTGCTAAATTAATGATATCTTGTTTTGCCAATAACTCTTCAATTTCTTTGATATTGTTATCAAAGATTTTTGGATCAAACCCTAGTTCCGATAATTGTGATCTTACGTTACCTACAGTTGCTTTTGTAGCTAATTCATTTACTTGATTCTCCATTCCCGGAGCCGGACAAATATCCATATCCATATCCATAATTCGAATGTTTTCATTTCTGAGCTCTTTGAATACTCCTTCCTGTAATCTTCTTGACACAAGTGCTACTACACTTACTCCTAGTTTTGATAGTTGTCCAAGTGCAATTCCAAAATTTCCCGAAGTTGCTTCTATTACTGTTTGATTTCCTCTTAGATTTCCAGACATGATTGCATCATGAATAATGTGTGCAGCTGCTCTTACTTTGATTGATCCACTTGGTAATGCTGAATCAAATTTACCAAAAATCCTCAAATCTTTATTCTCAAGATCTAATTTGTAAATGGATTTTGCGCACTCTTTGAAATCTTCAGTTAAATCAATTAATGGTGTGGAATTTACAATTTTAGAATCTTCAAAATGAGGCACTTTGTTCCATATCTCTTGTTCAAATTTCTCTAAAAGACCCTTGTCTACCTTTTCTTGAGTATTGTCCATATCCATTTGAAGTATTTTTGCAAATTACTGTATTTAGAATTTATCTTATGATACTCCTAACACGCTGAGTACTTTATTTGGAATATCTTTTAATCTTGATACTGCAAGTGTCCTCTCATATCCTAAATATTTCAAATTCATAGCAATAGTTGTTGCTCCAATTGCATTTCTACCAACTCCAATTGCCACCATCTTTATCCCGATTGTTCTAAATGATTTTAGCATAGCTCTGACTGCATCTGGATCAGATGGCTCACCATCTGAAAATGTTAGAAAAATATCTGGTTTTTTTGTTCTAATTACTGGGAAGATTCTTTCATAAACTTCTGCAAGAGGTGTACCGCCATTTGCTGATATATTTACAAGTCTTTTAGCTGCTGAATAATTCCATTTCATATCCTCTGATTTTACAAGCCAGCATACGACTTGTTTTTCAACTGTATTAAATGCATAAACTGAAAATTTTATCTTAAGAAATGATAAGACTTCACATAATGCAACTGTAGCTTTTTTGTATTCTGTTTGTTGATCTGAAATACTTGAAGAATGATCAAGTAAAATAACAATTCTTGATTTTACAGTTTTTCGTAAATCTGTAATGAATGGTCTATCAAAACCTTCAATATATGATTCTTCATCAAACTCTTCACCAGCTTTTACATGAGTCTCTTTCCAACCCATTCGCCATTCTCTAAAACGTGTCTTAAGATTACTAATCAATTCTTGATCATAAATTCGTGTTTCATCTGTACTTGTAGCCTCTGGAATCTGAATTCCTATAGCATCTGGTACCATGCCTTTGTTCTCATTTTTCTTGTTCTCTTCTTTAACAACTTTGAATTCTTCTTGAATCTGTTTTCCATCTAAAACATCTTTTGACTCTATCTCTCCAAAATCATCTTCTCTATTTTTTGAAATTTTCTTTAATGCTTTATCCACATCAAATGGATTTACCATAAAACCTGGACCTTTCAGTGGAACATGTGCAGGAATTGTGATTAATGCATCAATATCTAATAATTTTATGATGTCTGGAACTTTACTCTCGATGTATTCTGTCCCATATCCTTTGTAAATTGCATATTTGACAACTTGTTTTGCATAATTTGTGGCAGTTGCAACCTTATTCATTTGATTTGAAGCTAATTCTCCTTTGACATCTCCAAACAAAAAGTATTGATAAAATGCTTCAATAATTCTGGATTTTCCAAAAATTGAGTTAAGATTTGTTCGATATATCCACATGTATGCATAATTAAAAATCATCTCATGATCCATTCCCTTCCAAATCTTTCTTCCACTCAATTCGATTCTTCTAGTTTCAATTGTATTCAGAATGAATCCAAACGCATGATCATTGCTTAGAATTTTTTTACAATACTTTAGACGCATTGCTTCATACCAGCTATTAATTCTAAATTGTCTGTATTTTTGAAATTCATTGCCCTGAAATTTCTGAAATGATGCAAGCATCACCTTTTTTTCTTTTAGTCTGATCTCTGACTGAAGTGAATCTGAAAACTCTATTGAGATATCATTTCTTTCTGACCATCTTTTTACAAGAAATGATGCAATATCAATTAATACATCATCTCTTATCTCTAATGCTTGCATTAGTTGCCAAACATTGATGTGATGATGTCACTTACTTTTTGAAATTCTACCTTTCCCCATTGCAGGTATACATTCCCAAAAACTATTTCTGCTGCCTCTTTTGGAGACATTCCGGATTCTATAACTTTGGTAAATGCAATTGTCTCCCTTAAACTAGGAGAATAATAAAGCTCTTCAACTGCTGCAGCCTGCCTTAATGTATTTGCCAGTTTTATTCCTTCAATGATGAACTTATCATCTACTCCAGTTACATGTTTTTTTACTATCTCTAATTCTAAATCTTCTGGTGGATAGTCTAGATGAATTCTAATTGGCAATCTAGAAACTAGTTGTGGTGGCAATTCTTTTGTTCCAATATGTGTTAATGGATTAATTGTTGCAATGACAAACCAATCTTTAGCTGCCTGAATAATATCTCCACCTGATTCTTTTAGAGTGATCTGTCTTCTGTCATCTAATGCTTCATCTAGTCGAATTAATACATCAGCTTCTGCAGCATTAATCTCATCTAAATACAATACCCCACCTTCTTTCATTGATTTTATCATGATACCTTCTCTAAAACCAATTGTTCCTTCCTTGAGAGTTTTTGTCCCAATTAGATGACTTTCTCTCGTTCGCAGACTAAAATTAATGGATTCTAACTGTGCTGATTTTCTTCTTGCAAATTCTCTTACTAGTGATGTCTTACCTGTGCCCTTTGGACCTATGATAAGAACAAAGAGTTTTTTTTGGTACGCTTTTTCTAAAATCTCCAGTGAATCATTCCAATCTAAATATGAGATTTCTTGTGATGACATTCTATAATTTTTTGATATATTTTAATTAAAAATAGATTTTGGTTGTGCTAGTTTTCCCACTTCTCTAAATGTACAAATGATTCTGAAAGTGTCTTATGCAATTGATTTTTCCATTCATCATAACCTTCAGGGGTGTCTGGGAAATTGTAATAATGTTCTGTTAACCATTTGTTTTGTTTGGTTGTGTATCGTAAACCTTCTGCAAGTGATCTATTTAGTGCTCCACGAATGATCATTCCTACCTTTCCTAATGTGCTAAAATCTGGGTGTTCGCCTTTTGAAATTGCTTCTACATCTAGATTGCCCAAAAAGTGTTTCATTCCATAATTGATTTGTTCATTTGTCAATTTTTGAATCAACCTTCTGAATATCTCAAGTCCTGCTGTTTTGTAACCATATTCATTGATGAAATTTTTATTATATCTCCATAATCCTGCTTCTGTTACATCATTGCTCTCAATTGATTCCACTATATTTTTCCCAAGAATAGTTCCTGCAATTAATGCCGGTCCTATTCCTCCTGCATCAAGTGGTTTTGGCATCCATGCTGAATCTCCAACTAAAACAAATCCATTTGCAACCATGCAGTCATTTTGCCTTCTTACTGAAACCTGAAAGTTTCCTGTTGCATTATTTGCATCTAGTGGGTCTTTTGATAATCTAGCATTCTTGATTGCTCTGTTTCTTTCTACATACTCATTAATCAGTGATGAGACATTGTCTTTTTTACCCATTCGCGCATTTCGTTTTTCAAGAAGTGTCTTTTCTACACCGAGCCCGATGTTTACTTTATCTTCTCCTTTTGGAAAAACCCAACCATAACCGCCTGGTGCTATGTCTTGATCAAGGTGAATAATACAATAGTCTGGATCAAATTCTGTTAGATCATTTTCTCCTTTATCAAAATACATGATATGTCTCCCTGTTGATTCTAAATCTCTACGATCGATCTTTCTTTCCATCTTTGTAGAATTTTTAATCCCGTTTCTTAGCATTGATGTTACTCCAGTTGCATCGATAACTACTTTGGCAGTTTTTTTGTATGGTTCTTTTGTTTTCAGATCTGTTCCTTGAACTCCTACTACCTGATTTCCATCATATAGTAAATTTGTTAAATTGGTTTCAAAATCAAAACTAACTCCCATCTTCTGAGAACGTTCATTTTGTTTCTCAGGCAAAACTTGTCTGTTTAACATGTATCCTGCACCATCAAATGGAATCTGTGTCTCTCTGTCTGGTGAAAATGCCATTACCCCTTTTACGTGGTGTTCGATTTCAGGTTCATTCCACGTAACTTTAATTCTGTCTGTCATGTAGTCTACTGCTTCTTTACTTACTGCATCTCCACAAATCCATCCGATAACATTTTTCTTTCCTGGCATATTTGATGGGTTTCTGTCAATTACATGAATAGACAAATTTTGATTTGAATAATGTGCAATTGATTGTGCTGTAATAGTTCCTGCAAGTCCTCCTCCTGCAATAATTACATCATAATCTGTTTCCACAACGGACAAGAAATTTGACTGTATTTAAAATAATCTTGTCATTTTCGATCTTTTGGGTCGGTTCGTCGCGGCGTCATCAGAGTTTGGCACTCAGACTGGAGCGGCTGTTATTTCCTCATTCCCAATAACTTGAAAAATAAAATCATAATTAACTGTGTTTAGGAAATTCCAATCAATTCTCTGAATGCATCTAGTTTTTGTTTTTTTACAAACACCTGAACTGAGATAATTATTCGAATCGCATCACTATCTTGTAGTACTAATCTTCCTTGGACAAACTCTTGTTTTGAAAATCTAAGATATAGATTGGAATCTTGTATTCTATCTTCTAAATCTGATGAAATTTCGTCTTTATCTTCTTTTGAGATACTTTTGACTATCCTTTCAATTACTTGCTGTGCTCTTTTCTTTTTTAGTATTACCTGGACATGAGTTACTGGATTATTAAAATGTCCAGTCATCTCTTCAAATTCTATCTCATCTTGCTCAATTCCAAGTATATTTGATAATGCTGATGTGATTTTTTCTATATCTTCTGTAGCATGAACGATGACTTGAATTGTAATTTCTGATTTTGCATTCATCTCAAAGTCAAATGAGATTTGAAAATTATGCTTCTAGTAAAGCCACTTGTGCATCTGCAGTCTTGAGAAGCTTAACTCTTTCCAAGCCAACATGTCTTAGACGAATAATCTTTTTTGATTGTGCCATGATATCTGAATTTATCTTTCCATAACATGCTGCCTGGACAAATTCATCTATACTCATCTGTGGAACTGTTTTCTGAATAATATCTCGTGCAATTAATCTAACTTCATGCTTTTGAGATGTGTTAATTTGTCTGTGTGACAGTGCAATCACTTTGATTCTAAATGAATAACCATCTTTAGTCTGTGTGTCTATGATGAAATTAACTTTTGATGAACCTCTTCTTACAAGACTTCTCAAAAATTCTTTTGCATATTCATATTTTTTAAACATTGAATGTGCCTTGTCTCCATCTACATCATTAATTTGGAAGAATATCTTGTACTGATGTTGAGATGGATCCCCCTTTAAAATATCAAATAATGTGACTTCAACTGTTCTACCCTTTGCCTTTTCATCATCTGTAATTGGTACGTATGCTACTGGAACATTGTTAAACGAATCTGGTGCCATCACTGTGATCCATTTTTTCTCTTTCCATTTGTCCTTAATCTTACGGACTCTTTTTCGTGCCAATTATTATCGACGACTGATTCTGGAATATAAGTTGTGCTGCATTTAGATGATTTCTTTTCCCATGTATTTTTGTAAAACTGATGGAATCTTGATTTGACCATTATCTGTTTGACAATTTTCTAAAATTGCAACAAGTACTCTTGATGTTGCCACCAGTGTACTGTTTAATGTATGCACATATTGAGTTGGTTCATTGCTTTTATCTCTAAATCTAATCTTTAGTCTTCTTGCTTGATAATCCATACAATTTGAACAAGATACAATTTCTCTGAATGCCTGCTGTCCTGCCATCCATGCTTCAATGTCATATGTCTTTGCAGAAACTTTTCCAATATCTGCACTTGATAGCAACATCAATCTGTATGGAATGCCTAGATTTTGATAAAACTCCTCTGAGATGGCAATCATTCTTTCATGTTCCTTCCAAGAATCTTCTGGTTTTGTAAATACAAATTGCTCAATTTTTTCAAATTGATGAACTCTGAAAATTCCTTTTTGATCTCTACCATGTGCACCAGCTTCCTTTCTAAAACATGGGCTGATTCCTGCATACCTAATAGGAAATTCACTTCCTTCAAAAATCTCATCTGAATGCATTGATGCTATTGCATGCTCTGATGTTCCAATTAGATACAAATCTTCATCATCTATCTTGTAAATTACTTCTTCAAAATCTTCTGAAATTGTAGCACCTTCCATAGATTTCTTATTAATCATATATGGTGGTTGAACTAACCCATATTCTTTTTCTGTTAAAAAATCTATTGCATAAGAAATCAAAGCATGATTTAATCTAACCAAGTCGTCTTTAAGAAAATAAAATCTTGCACCTGCAATCTTTGCAGCCCTTTCTAAATCCACTAAATCTAAATTATCTGCAATATCTATGTGGTCTTTTATTTTAAAATCAAACTCTGGTACATTGCCCCATTTTCTAATCTCTTGATTTGCTGATTCATCTTTACCAATTGGAACCGATGACTCCAACAAATTAGGAATCGATAAAATCATCTTTACATAATCTTGTTCAACACTATTCTGAATTTGTTCGATATCTGATAATTCTTTTGAAACTTTTTGCATATCTTGAATAATTTGTGTTGCATCTTGTTTTGCTTTTTTTACCTCTGAAATTTTTATTGCAACTTGATTTCTTTTCTTTCGTAATTCATCTGATGAAATGATTAATTCTCTTCTTTTTTTATCTAAATCTAATAATTTATCTAAATCGTATTCTACTACTCTGTTCTCTAACATTTTACGAATCTTCTCTGGATTTTCTCGAATCATTTTGATGTCCAGCATTTATTTTGTTACCTCCATTGAAACTTTGACATGTTCTAAAACCTCATCAATTGTAGACACGAGTTTTTTTGTATCTCCTTCACTTTCAAAATTCAGGTCTAACCCTCTGTTTGATTCATTAATCTTTAACGATAATCCTTTAGGAAAATCTACGTTATCTGGACTTAATGCATTCTTAGTTGCAATGGCTTGTTTTTCTGAAATATTATTTACAGAAACTTTTACTTTACACGTTAACGACATTTTCTTCCAAATAATCTAAAAATCCATCCAATTTGTCTTTAGTTATTTTTGCACCTGCGGCAGCTTCGTGTCCTCCACCTACTCCTTCAAACTGCTCTGCTCCTTTTCTCATGATTGCACTTAGATTAATTTCACTTTTACATCCTGTTGATTTTCTTGAAGAAAATTTTATGCTTCCTTGCTCAGTATTTGTTCGTAAAATAACAATTTTTCCTAGATTTTTTGGTGCACCTGCAACAAGTGATGAAATTGTTCCAGTCATAGTCTCTGGAACTAAATTTTTACCATCAATCATTACGCAATTCTTACTTTCTTGTGTGCGCCACCTCTCATTTGAAAGAGTATCCATATAATTTCGAATCATCTTTCTGTATTCTGCTAAGATCTTTTCTCCTTCGATAAACATCTTGTTTCTATCACCCATACAAATTGCCATACCTACTCCTGATTTTCTTATTCTTCCGCATGAATTTAGCATGGTTGCAAATTCTCTGGCATCTCTAAGAAAACTCCTCTTATCTTCATTAGGAAATACGTATGTGTGTCCAATTAATGTCTCCATTATTTCAGTTGAATTTTCTCCAGCTGAAAATTTGACAATCTCTTCGATGATGAGTTTTTTTTCATCATCTGTTAGTTCTGCAGGAACTCTCCATCTTCCATCTTCTTTGAGATTTATTCCTGCAGAATTAAATAAATTCAAACATGTGTCTCTGTGCCAAGTTAATCCTTCAATAAATGGCTGTGCAGTAAATGCAAGTGCGTTTGCCAGTGGTCTTGTTTCTCTTCCAACTAATAACAAGTCCATGTCTACCGTAATCTGTCCTGAATCTTTTGCAGTTTTTGAAATTTCTGAATTCATTCCTGTAAATGATCTTTTTTCACCTTGATCTTGCCTGTCTCCTAGTGCTGAAACTACTGCAATTCCTGCCAAGTCCTCATTTTTTCCATCTAGTGTTTTTGCTGCAAGATATGACATTCCTCCAGCACAAATCTCAGTTCCTCCATCCATGCCATATTTCCATGCGTTTATCACTCTTGGATTGTCTAATTCATCTCCTTCAATTTCATGATGATCTAATACAAACCAATTTTCCCCTAATGACTCGTCTAATTCATTTCCAAACCCTCCGCCTAAGTCAGTTACAATATGGAAATCTCTCTCATCATTTTTCATTGAATCAATTAATTGCGAATTAAACTCATTACTTGTTCTAAGTGTACATTTTGCACCAGCTCTAAGTAATGCCTTTGTAATTATACTCCCTGAAGTTAATCCGTCACAATCAATATGTGTTGTAATTGAAATGTTCTTCTCAGTCTTTATCTTATCAAAAATAATATCTCTAAAATTTGATAGTGATTGATCCAGACTATTGCCCATCACTCTAATTGAGCTACTACGGATTTATATTTCCAGTTTCTAGGCAACTTTCCTTTATTTTTATAATATGTGGATAGTCTGTGGACTTTGGCCTCTACTAATTCTAATGATCTGACGTTTCTACTATCCCCTTTATTCTCTTTAAGGTGTCTTTGCAATCCAACTGCTTTCATGACAATATTGTTTAGATCTTCTGGGATTTCTGTTTGAAGTTCATTTTCTTCTAAAACCTTAGAAATTGTCTTTTTTATGATCGGTTTTACTAATGGTATTGCATGTTGATCCCTTAATTTTATCCCGATCTGACTTGCAGTTAGTCCTTCTTTTCCATACTTTACGATCATCTCTTCAATTTCTTTTGGACTCTCCTTAACCCATGAAGGAATCTGGAGTGAAATAGGTCTAATTGAATGAGCTTTTCCATGATTATGTGTATGAAGTCTACCCATACAAATCACGTCCTAAAAACTAACATAAACGTTACTTCCTATCCAAAAGGATTATCAGATCTGAAAGTAAGAAAAAAGTTAAATAACTAGGTCGGGACCTTTAATTTCAGATTAATCATGAACAAATCACTTATCTTTGGCGTAAGTGCATTCGCAGTACTCATGGTAGGCGGATTCAGTCTACCTGCAGCCTTTGCTTTCTATACTATAGAAACATACGGCGGTCAGTACGGTGAAGAAGACACTGAGACCGGAGCATTTGGTTCTTTTGAAGAACAAATGGAACTCGCAACAAGAAAAATGGAAGCAGCAGCAGCTAACCCTGCAACTGGTTCAGGTACTCCTTACATGGATGCTGGTGGTGTTTTGGGCGCATCTGCTATATCAGCAGCAATCTTTGGTGGAATTGCAGCAGCATTCTTCTTCAAAGGTAGAAGCGGCAAATACGCAGCAGCCGGTAGAGGTTAAGAAACCTTACCATCTTTTCCTTATTTTATTGAACACGACTTAACGAAGTTTATTTTTTTTTTTTTTGATTGATAGTATTGTATGGCGATCTGAATTCGTTTTCTGATCTGAGATTAGTTCATCATGGGTGATAATAACAGAAATACATATAACGAACTCGGGCAGTGTTTTATTGATGACTCCTATATTTGGAACAATCTTGAGTATACTATCAAGTATTACCGGCCAGATAGGACCAAACTATGACCCATTATTCTATGATGTCATGGTATACATTTTCGGAACTATGATGTTCACGATTCTTTTGCTATCATTCTGTGCATATTGGATTCGTGTCCACGGCTGGGGTTACAAGGATAATCGTGAGAGATGGGTTGATGAATTAGACAGACACTTTGAAAAAGAAGGCGTTGGTCTCATCCCAGATAACGGTAAGTACTGGTAAAAAAACTCTTTTTCATTCTTTTTACTTATTTTTAATAGATTTTTATGACTTTGTGTATTTAGTTAAATTATGCAAAAAACTCATTTTTGTTCACTCTAATCTGATAATTTCGATAGTTTCAGATTGATTTCAATAACCTTGTCATAGTTTTACTTGTTATTTCATAACCTTTTTTGCTTAATTCATGCCCCTTATACCGGGAATATGGTCTGAAATCATTGAAACTATGACAAAAATCATTGAAATTAGTCGACTTATCTACAAATCAGGTGGCAAAAAGTCACTATCTTTTGCCTCATCATGTTCCTTTGAGGTAAAGTCTAACTTGTAATGTCCTCCGTCAACAAGTAATTCACTGATGAACATTGATGATTCTTTTCCATTGACAATCACTCTAGATTTATCTTGCTCCATATCTCTGATTGGAAAGTCCCAAATCCATAGGAAATGACCCACCTCAAATGGGTATTCTTCTTCCCACTCTGCATATACTATGCCATCATCACTTAATGTGTAAATTGATCTCTGACAATCTTGGCCTTCCACATTTGTAATTCCTATATTTGCTGGAATATCTGCTCTTTGACCATCTACAAATAATTCGACTTTGGCATTAATTTTGTATGGTGTGTCTTTATGATTAATACATACTTTTAGTGGGTTGTTTTGACCAAGTGCACCTGCAATTACTCCTGTTGTTACCCCTGCAGCAATTCCTACACAGAGCAAAATAATGAGAAATCTTACTGTTTTCTTTTGCTTTTTCTTATTTCCCATCCCTGGCCATTTCATGCATTAGATGGTTGATGATTTTACTTAAAGTCGTTTCTATAGTGTGATGATCTCAATTGTATCATGTTTATCTTGATTATCTGCCAAGTGGTATGTGATAATATCTGAATCAATTTCTAACCATTCCGACATTCCTGCATATTCTAAAAAATCTTCAATATAGGCATCTATGCCTGTAAACCTTACTAGTACTCGATTTTCTGTTTTTATTGGGAATGGTGTTTTTAGAATTTTACCTCTTTTTTCTTCTTGTATATTGATTGAGTATTCTTCTTTGTCTGACTTTACGAATCCTTTGAAATAACTTTGCTGAATATCTAATTTGTTAATTGTAAATTTGTAATTCATCTTAGTATTCACTAAGTGTCATATAATAAAAGGAAAAGTTTGGGGGTTTAGATGACTTGCCATGGACGCGTTGCAAATGTGATTACATAACCGACTCCGATTATGATGCTCTGATATGCAATTAATGCCCATGGAATTGGTTTCAAGATTGGTTCACCTTCTACAACAACTGTTTGACCTGGACCCAAACCTGGACCTACTTTGTCTACGTTAAGTTGTGTGTGTACGTGGTATACTGCTGGCTCAAGTCCTTTTGCACATACCTCGTAAGGTACTACCTGGTTACCTGGTATTGGGAATACAACACCTGGTGGATCTCTTGACAATATTTCCCATCTATTTCCGGAGTTAGTTGATTCATTGAAGACTGAAATCCATCCTCTCTGGTCTCTTTCTACTAAGCTAACCAGCTTACCAGATAGACATAATGTCTCACCAGTTTGTAAGGATTGTCTGCTAAATGTTTCATCTTCTATACGAACGAAACGACTCTGGAGTTGTGCCTGCACACCGTGTGCTTCAGCCTCTTGGAACAATGATGCTACGTTTGGAGCAAATGTTCCTAGGACTAATACTGCACCTAGTGCGACTACGATAAGTTTTCTATCGACCATAGTTATCCCTTAATGTATCAAATCAATCTAATGTATGATATAAGTTTTAATCTAAAACTCGATCATGATACTGGGTGTTGTCTATCGACTATGTTAATCATTGAATGATGAAATTTCCTTAATAAAAAATCAACAGTTTTTGATATCTAAAAAAAGAAAAATTGTACAAATTCAAATGATTTATGACTATTTTTATATGTAATTTACTAAAAAAATATCACATTGTTTATACTTGGATGTGGACTTTAACAGAATATGGCACAAATGCCGGCATTAATTCCAAAAGAAGTTGAGATTCAGAGATTGAA
>CAYFOW010000016.1:0-30861 GCA_964344885.1 uncultured Candidatus Nitrosopelagicus sp.
ACAGATATTTTGAATTTAGAGTATTTGTACCATATTTTTGCAAAGTATTCCAATAATAAACAACATGCCAGAAATCCTGCTAAATTTGAGAGTTAGTGTCATCACAGGAAAGATATCAGATAATACATTATGATTTTGGATTAATTTACGTCCAGCATTAATTAACAAAGGTAACGTAAAAAATACAATCAAGGTGTAAATGGGAAGAATTTCTAACGAAATGGATACAACAATTAATGAGTAAATGACTAATGGAAAAATAAAATAAATTCTTGATGCGTTATGTTTACCCAACAATATGACAAGAGTTCGTCTTCCCTGAGATTTATCAGCATCATGATCAGGAAATGATGCAATAAATAATACAAATGATGATAAAACACCAGAAACCAATCCGCCTATTACTGCAGTTTCAGTTAGATTTCCAGTTTGAATAAAAAATGTGCCAAGAACAATCATGGTTCCTTTGATTGTAACAAATACTTCTCCAAGGCCCCAATTGACAATTTTTGTAGAGTAAAAGTAGATTGATAAAATAGCAAATCCAAGAATTATTCCAATAATTATTCCATGTGTAATAACAAAATATGCTCCAATTGCCCCACCTATAATAAGAAATAAAATTCCTGCATGATATACAGAGTTAGGATTTAATCTACCTTCAGGTAAAACTCCAGTCCCTCCACTTAATTTTGTTTTAAAAGTAAGTGAATCAATTCCTCTTTTAAAATCCCAATAATCATTTAGTAAATCCACACTTGCATGTAATGCCAATACTCCTGCAAAAATCAAAATAGAAGATATTAGATCAAGCGCACCGAAATATACCCAAGAAAGTGATAATCCAATTGAAACTGCAATTACAGATGCAAGTAAAAAACGAATTCGAATTACTCGTAACCAATCAGACAGCATTACAGGATTTGAGAAATTTGATTCAATAACTATTTTGCTCTATTAGATTACTCAAAAAAGGAAGTCTATACTAGTGAATCATCACTTACTTCAAGGGGTTTTCTGCCCATAAAACCAACATCTTTTTCATGCCAAAACTTTATCTCAGTTTCACCTTCTTTCCAGCAAAGCCACACGTCTTCATCAAATCGCTTGGAAGGAAAATCCAAAAGTCCCTGATCAATCCCTTTGATAACTACTCCTGTAGATTCTAACTCTTCAACACATTTGTAAAATTCAGTCATTGCAGAATTTAGCTGTCTTTTGATTTCAGAATATTCACCAAGAGTACTAGATGGATACATAATCATATTCAGCATTTGTTCAACTTTTCCTACATGTTGTTTTTTCTTTTTAAGTTCATCAAATTTTTTAATTACTAAAGGTAGTATCTCATTTGCAGTTTGTTCTGTAAAATAAGAATTCAATAAAAATTTTAAATTTTTGAATAATTTAAAGGATGAGACAATTAATCAATTTCAGAATATCTAAAGCAGGAAACTATATGATCATTTACCATCCCAATTGATTGCATTATTGCATAACAAATTGTAGGTCCAACAAAACTAAACCCTTTTTGTTTCAGATCATCGCTCATAAATTTTGAGCATTTACTCCATGAAGGAATTTCATCCCATTTAGAATAAGAGTTGACAATACGTTTGTTATCAACTAACCCCCAAAAATATTCATCAAATGAACCAAATTCATCTTTTATTTTTAAAAAACATTTTGAATTATTTATTACTGAATTAATTTTTAATTTATTACGGATAATTCCAGGATCACATAATAACTGAGATATTTTAGTTTCATCATACTGGGAAATTTTTTGTGCATCAAAATTATCAAATTGTTTTCTATATTGCTCTCTTTTTTTTAATATAGTAATCCAAGATAGTCCAGCTTGCATACCATCCAATGTTATCACTTCAAACAATTTTTGATCATCGTGTACTGTTACACCCCATTCAGTATCATGGTATATTGTCAAAGGTTGTTGATTTGCCCAATCACATCGGGTTAAAATTCCATTCATGATTAAAATCAGTTTAGCTAACTAAGGGCTTTCTTGTAGTAACTTTCGATAATTTTGGCATTCTTTACAAATGGGTTTTCCTTTGTATTTTGGATTACCATCTTTAATTTTTAATGTGCCCTCTGTAACTTTACAAATACAGCATTTTACCATATTCAGTATTTGATATGCATAGAATATAAAAATCCAAATGATTATTGCTCAAAATATTAAGGGTAATTAATTAAGAAAATTATGACTTCAAAAGTAAAATGTTCACATATTCTTGTACAAAAACAAAGCGAAGCAATCCAAATTCTTGAGAAGATTAAATCAGGTGAGAAATTTGGAAAACTTGCTAAAGAATTCTCAATTGACACAGGAAGTGGTAAAAAAGAAGGTAATTTAGGATATTTTGGAAAAGGGATGATGGTAAAACCATTTGAAGAAGCAGCATTCAAACTGCAAATTGGAGAAATCACTGAACCAGTAAAAACTGAATTTGGATATCACATCATCAAAAGAACAGGTTGACACAAGATTACACCGATGAAGAAGTCAAAACATTGACTCCTGAATCAGGATTTAATTTAGTTGGAATAGATTATTTTGAAACATTAGGAAACAGACTGTACCTAGTAGAACATTTTGAAATGTATCAAGATGCATTAGATAGTAAAAAAAACAAAAAGAAACCTGAAGAATACCTAATTACATATCAAGGAATGTAATTCTAAAAGTAAGAATCTAAAACAGAATTAGGATTATTTTCTATTACTTGAGACATTTTTTCACCCATGTTTTGTGCTGCAGTCATTTTTCGTTTTCCAATCCAATAGTATGTTTGGTCAATGGTATCTTTAGCAATTAATACAACAAGTTTTCCAGTATCTTTTCTTCCAGTTCTACCTTTTCTTTGAATATAACGAATTGAACTAGGTACATTATCATAAAAAACTACCAAATTTACTTCAGAGATATCTAATCCTTCTTCACCAACACGAGTGGCAACTAAAACCTGATATTCTCCAGAACGGAATTTTTCAACTGTTTCAATCTGTTTTTTTTGTTTTAACCCAGTATCGCCTGCTTTACCAATTAAAAATCCGGCAGAAATTCCAAGATCAAGTAATTTCTGATGAATTACTTCAACTGAATCTCTATAGCTAGTAAAAATTAAAGCCTTGCCGTTAATTGATTTTATTATCTCATCTAATTTGTCAATTTTACTGTGTTCAATTCCTTTAGACTGAGCAACATGAGCTAAACTAACTGCACGAGTAAAATTTGGGTCAACTTCAAATAATTCTTTTATTCCTGCACCTTTCTTTTCTTTTGTTCGTTCACAAAATTTTAGAAACGAAGTAACACCATGGGCCTCTAAAATATTTAATGCATAAGTGATTCTTATTGCAGTAAACAACGGTTTTGCTGAGCGTCGGTTTTGAGTCAAGACATATTGTCTCATTTTAAGTAATTGTGTTAGGGATTTACTATCAGATAATCTCATTCCATTTCGTCTTAATGTCTTATAACGTTCATCAAGAGCTAATTTTAGACAAGTTTGAATAGACTTCATTATTGGGGGTAATTCGACTGTTACCCATTCAGTGTTTGTTTCTTGTACATATGGTTTAACGTCAGGACTTGAATCTGTTCTTTGAGCAATGTTTTGAATTTTTAGTGTTGTAATAATTTCAGTTGCTTTTTGTTTTTCACTTGGAAGAGTTGCAGTCATTCCAAGAATTCTAGTCTTTGAGTGGTCTAATCTTTGAGCAATTCCAGAATATGCATAATCACCAATAGTTCTATGCACTTCATCAAATATAACAAGAGAAAATTGTTCAGGATCAACAATTTTTCTATCAAGATCATTTTTTGTAATTTCAGGGGTTGCACAGACAACACTATTTATCCATAGTTTTTTCCGTTTAGAAAGTAAATCCTCACCAGTTACAATAGAAATATCATCAATTGCAAGTGAGTTTTTTAAAAATTCATAATGTTGGTTTACCAAGACACGTGTTGGGGCTAAAAATAATACCCCACCTGTACCTTTTTGTAAAATATGAGCCATTACCTGTAGTGCAACAGTAGTCTTCCCAAGTCCAGTTGGCAATACAACTATAGAATTTTCATCTTTTGCCTGATTAGCGAGATTTACTTGGTAATCTCTTTGCTCAATTGTCCCAGGAATAATCAAAGGATGTTTAAGAAATAAAGTCATCATTTGCATTATGATTCTTTAGTGATTTTATGGTTTTGTGCATTAATGTTTCAGCAATGATTAAGATAAATTCTACAATATGATTTAATCCACATAGTTGAGGGTAAAACTATTGGAACTATATAGATAAGATCTAAATATCTTATAGTGATATAATAATCAGAGCGTGTTTAGGGTAACGCCGGACTGAACCTAGGTAAAGTGTCCAAGAATAAACCCAAAAAAAGCCAAGAGAGTAGGCATTTTTTACTACTCTCAAATATGGCGTTATGTTTTGATTCATCTTAATATTATACACCATTTACTTTGAATCGTTGAGCGAATCATTTGAACGGCCAGATTGGAATGAATATTTTATGCTTCAAGCAGAACTTGCAAAGCTTAGATCTAATTGTATGACAAGGCAAGTAGGAGCAGTAATAGTTAGAGAGAAACGTCAAATTGCAACTGGATACAATGGTACACCACCAGGAGTAACAAATTGCTTTGAAGGAGGGTGTAAAAGATGCAGTGATAGAATGGAGGGCAAGGTAAAAGCAGGTGCATCACTTGATAGGTGTTTATGCAATCATGCCGAAGCTAATGCAATAATGCATTGTGCAATTTTAGGAATTGAGGCAGGTGCAAGTGATGCAATTTTGTATACCACATTCGTTCCATGTTTAGAATGTACTAAAATGGCAATAACAATAGGAATAAAGAAAATATTTTGTCTTGATGAATATCCAGAAACAGATTATGATTTAATTAGAGAAGCAGGAGTAGAGGTTCTAAAACTTGATAAAGAGAAGATTCAGAAATGGGCAAAAGTTTTGATAAAATAAAATGTCCAAATTAAATGAGGTTTCAAATACACTATTATTATTATCTGCAACTTATGACGGACCAAAAAAGGCCGTAGTCTTAAAATTCTATGATGATAAAACCCAGGAACTCAAATTATGGACTGATAAAACAGAACATAAGCCATATTGTTTTTCAAAACTTGCACCAGAAGAACTTGATTTTATCAGAGATAGAAGTGATATAATAGAGATTAAATCAACTAATCGATTAGATATACTACGAGACAAAGAAGTGGCAGTTTCAAAGATTCTTGTAGATGACCCACTAGCAATTGGAGGAACACAGACAGACAAGAGTCTAAGAAACGTAATTGAGACATGGGAATCAGACATAAAATACTATGAAAATTATTTGTATGATAACTCCCTAATTGTTGGAAAATATTACACAATTAAAGAAGATGAAATTCATCCACATAATTTTGAGATTTCTGATGAAACAAGACTTGCATTAAAAACAATGCTTTGGGATAATCTAGGCGACATCAGTTTACCTAATTCAAAAGAATTTGAAAAAAACGTTGCAGAATGGGCAGATTTACTCAATCAACCAATTCCTCAGATTAAACGAATGAGTATAGACATAGAAGTTGAAGCAGAAATTGGCAGAATACCAGACCCTAAAATTGCAGAAAAACGAGTTACTGCAATTGGATTTGAATCAAATGATGGAATTCATTTAGTGTATGTATTAAGAAAGACAGGAATTGAAGAAGGCATCAACGATTTATCAAAAGAGATCACAGTCAAATTTTATGATGAAAACAAAGAGAAGGAGATGATAGAAGATGCATTTGAATTAGTAAAAAAATATCCAGTTTTGATTACATACAATGGAGACGGATTTGATTTACCATATCTGTATAACAGAGCAGAGAGATTAGGAATTGAGAAAAAGAAAAATCCGTTTTATATGATGAGGGACTCGGCCACTCTAAACGAAGGCATACATTTGGACTTGTACAGGACCATGTCAAATAGAGCATTTCAGATTTACGCATTTGGTCAAAAATATACCGATTTTTCTCTAAACAGTGTTTCAAAAGGATTGCTAGGTGAAGAAAAGATTGATCATGGTGTAGAAATTGACGATATGACTGGATATCAAATTGCAAAATACTGTCAAAATGATGCAAGAATCACATTCAAGCTGACTAGTTTTAACAATGATTTATTGATGAATTTGTTTATTGTAATTTCTCGAATTGCAAGAATGCCCATTGATGATATCTCTAGAATGGGAGTTTCACAATGGATTCGAAGTTTACTGTATTATGAACACAGACAAAAGTCAATTTTAATTCCACAAAGATCTGAAATTGATAAAAAATCTTCAGGCGTAACTAGTGAAGCAGTAATCAAAGATAAGAAATATCGAGGAGGTTTAGTGGTAGAACCAAAAGAAGGAGTCCATTTCAATGTCACTGTAATGGATTTTGCAAGTCTGTATCCAAGCATCATCAAAGTCAAAAACTTATCATATGAAACAGTAAGATGCATGCATGATGAATGCAAGCAGAATTTGATTCCTGAAACAAATCATTGGGTGTGTACAAAAAAGAACGGAATGACTGCACAAATTATTGGTTCATTGCGAGATTTGAGAGTAAACTATTACAAAAGCATGTCAAAGAAAAATACACTCACTGACCAAGAAAGACAGCTATACACAGTAGTAAGCCAAGCACTCAAAGTTATCCTTAATGCAAGCTATGGAGTAATGGGTGCAGAGATCTTCCCATTGTATTTTCTTCCTGCAGCCGAAGCTACTACAGCAAGTGGAAGACATATAATTTTAGATACAATTGAAAAGTGTACTAAAGCAGGTGTAGAAGTACTTTATGGCGATACAGATTCACTATTTGTAAAAAATCCAACACCACAACAAATTGAATCCATCATTGAGGAGGCAAAACAAAGTCACGGAGTAGAGCTTGAAGTAGACAAAGAGTACAGATATGTGGTGTTAAGCAATAGAAAAAAGAACTATCTTGGAGTTACAAAAGAAGGTAAAGTAGATGTTAAAGGGTTAACAGGGAAAAAATCACATACACCAGCATTTATCAAAAATTTGTTTTATGAGTTACTAGACATTTTGTCATCGGTTCAAGACATAGGTGAATTCGATATAGCTAAAAAACAAGTCAGTGAAAAAATTTCTGCTTGTGCAAAAAAAGTAAAAGAAAAAGAGATACCAATTTCTGAGCTTTCATTTAATGTAATGATTAGCAAGGCACCTTCAGAATATGTAAAAACTGTGCCACAACATATTCGAGCAGCAAAACAACTAGAGTCAATTAGAGAAGTAAAGAAAGGAGACATCATATCTTATGTCAAAATTTTAAACAAACCAGGAGTAAGACCAACCGAGATGGCAAAACAAAGTGAGGTGGACTCCTCAAAATATCTGGAATTTATGGAATCAACGCTTGATCAGATTACATCATCAATGGATTTAGATTTTGATGTAATTTTAGGAAAACCAAAACAAACAGGATTAGACCAATTCTTTTGGAATTAAAATGTTGTTTGACGAATTTTCTTTAGGAATTTTAGCCATTATTGCAGGGATTTTAATTTTATCAGGATGGGTGCCACAAATTATCAAGGGTTACAGAACTAAACATCTCAAAGATGTTTCAATTTATCTGATGATTCTAATCTGTATTGGAGCAATATTGTGGCTTATTTACGGAATTGAACTAAATGATCCATACATCATAGGAACAAATGTTTCAGCAATAATTCTTACAATGATTGTCTTAGGTATGAAATTAAAATATGAGAGGGTTTCCAAAACGGTGTAGAAAGATTGTTTATCATAAATTGTAAAAACTATGAACAAATTGCAGGAAAAAAGATCACAAAGATCACAACAATTTCAGAGCAAATTTCAAAAAGTTCCAAAATTAAAATTGCAATTGCCCCACCACAACATCTCTTATCAAGCATTACAGATGCCAAGATACCCATATTAGCACAGCATGTAGATAATGCAAAAGTTGGCAGTACAACAGGATTCGTAATACCAGAACTGATAAAAAAATCCAAAGCTAATGGTTCCCTAATCAATCATAGCGAGCACAGAATTTCTCAAAAAGATATCACAAAGTTGATCTCAAAATTAAAAGAATTAAAAATGATATCAGTTGTTTGTGTACAAGATGTTGCAGAAGCAAGAAAGTATGCAAAACTAAATCCAGATTACATAGCAATTGAGCCACCAGAACTTATCGGTTCAGGAAAAGCAATTTCTACAGAGAGACCGGAATTGATAACAAATGCAGTTAAAGCAGTAGATGCTGCAAAAAATTCTACAAAATTGCTATGCGGTGCAGGCATAGTTTCAGGTCAAGACGTACAAAAGGCAATTGAATTAGGTGCTAAAGGCATTCTTGTTGCAAGTGGAATAATCAAAGCAACAAGTTGGAAAAAAATCATTACAGAATTTGCAGAGGCAATGAAATAATTTTAATTAATTTGTTGTAGGATCACCATCAAGTATATTGAGAACATGTTCTACAATGTCTTTCTGGCCACCTTCATTCAGATTTTGGCGCACATGTTCTGAACCCATACTTACAAAGAGTAAATGATTTTCACCCAGAGGAAATGTAATCCTAGTGATTTTATCAAATGCAGCTAGAGCATATTTACCTGAGCCAATTTTTGGGCTTAGTTGTTTTCTTGCCATCCAATTACTTGCTGCTCGCTTTAAGGATTGAGTGGTTTCCTCATCACTCAGATAGGGAGTAACGCCTTCCCGATGATTCACTGCCTCAATATTACCATATGAATCAGCAACTATACTATGTCGGATATTTGCATCAGAGTCCATAATTTTCTGTAACAGTTGTTCAGAATCCATAGAAAAAAGGCTACATCATAAGTAATAGGTTTTTGTACAAAATCAGCAAACAATTATGATTAATTTTTCAAAAAGTAATTGGTTTTCAGAACTGATTCTTGCCAGTTCTGTTTTTTAGTAATTATGAGTAATTAATTCAAGTATGAATGATAACATTCCAATTTGCTACAAAACATTAGAACAGCTTATGCCGGATTCACTAATGAGTAATCTGTGTGTCAGTATTCCAAAACATACTGAGTTATGGGTAGGTGTGGGCATGTTAATTCATTATTTAGAATCATTTACAGACGGATTAGTTGTAAGAGATGGATACAAACCTATAGGAATTTTGGCAGGAGGCGATGTAATCAAATTACTCCCAGATAATGCAAACTATGAATTTTTTGAGACAACTCCAGTTGAAGAAGTCATGGATGAGAATGTAGTCATTGTATCGTCAAATACAACATTGAAATTTTTACTTGATTCGTGGGTAAAAAGCAGAAAGGCAATTGCACTAGTTGCCAACCCAATGTGGGATTATTCTGCATTATCAGCAAAAAAACTCATCGAGATAGGCACGCATTGTAGAACAGACATTATGGCATCAGGTATTTCACAAAAACACATACAAACATTTGCGCATGATGATACGGTTTTAGATGTCATAAACAGGATGCTTGAAAACAAGACAAGAAAATTAGTACTTGAAGGAACAACTGACTTTGTAAATGATAGGATGATTCTTGAGAAGATATCAGAAGATTTTCATCATCTTGAAGGAATTACAAATTTTTTACAAATGCCAGCTAGTATTTTTCATCTTGAAAAATCCATTGTGTTACAAGAAGATTTGAATTTTCAGGAACTATCAAAGAAGATGAATCAAGTCGCACATCCATATGTATTTTTCAAAGATCAAGTCATCAGTCCATGGGATATCTGTACAACATTACTCTCAAAAAAGATTACAGGATATGACATATCATAATGTAAAAATGAAAAAAGTGTGGGAGTTAATCATCACCAGAAATTGCTTTTGCAATTGCACCATCTTGTTCTAAAGCAGACTGAAATGACTGCAATGGAGTAATTTTCCATTCAACCATTCCCCAAAATGGCAATTTGCGTAATATGCCTCCCAAATCTTCATTTGATTCGGCATCAATTACAAATGCACCTGCACGTTCTCCTGCAACAAGACCGCCACTTAGTTTTCCAGCCTGTTCCATTTTGAGTAATTCTTCATAGCTAGGAATTACAACATGGTTAAGATAATCACCAACGTTTTCCATTTTGATGATGTTATCATTATTTTCGGCTTCTACCAAATACTTCATGACATCATAGCAGTTTCAAAAGTAATAAGACTTCTGTAAAAAATTTTGAAAATTATGATACAATATGTAATTTTGTAAACGTTGATAACGATATTATTTTCATATCAAACAATGACTGATTCAATAAATTTTGTCGTATTAGGCGAGCAAACTATTGCCAATGATTTTGGTAAAAAAGGAACTGTAACTGACATGACAGTATATGATAAAAAAGAATCAGGAGTGATTAGAACATGGGTCACACCAAATGGTTTTCCTGAAAAAATCCAACCACTATTGCAAGCAATCAACATGGCCGAATACGTTGTGTTTTATGTTGCAAGTTTAGACAAATTTACCGGTGAACAGATTGTGGCATTGGATTTACTACAAAAAAAGAATGGGATTCTAAGCCATTCATATGAAGTAGATGAGAATAGATTAGCTGCAATGATCAAAGGCACTGTTATTCAAAATTATAAAAAAATGGACTCGCCAGATATCAAAATTGAGCAAAACAAAATCTCACCAATTAAAAAAGATGGGCCTACACAAATTGTAGTAGATCATTGTTTTGATGTCAAAGGTGTTGGAACTGTAGTACTTGGAAAAGTCACTCAGGGTACAGTAAAGCAGTATGATAAACTAAACATTTTACCACAAAATCAAGAAGTTCTTGTAAAATCTATTCAAATGCATGATGATCCAGTAGAAGAGGCAGTTTGTCCTGCAAGAGTTGGGCTATCAATTAAAGGAGTAAAACCAGAAGACGTTAACAGAGGAGATATCATTACAACAGACGATTCACTTAAATTAAAAACAGAAATCATAATCGATTTCAAACAGACTCCATTTTACAAAGGAAAAATTTCAGAAGGTCAGATGTGTCTTGCAAATATGGGCTTACAGGTAAAAGCTGCCAAGTTTTCGTCGATTTCACCATGCACACTATCCTTTGAAAAACCAGTAATTTGCAAAAAAAATGATATTTGTGTATTAATAAAACCTGAATCAGATTCTATTAGAATTATAGGTAGTGGAAAGATTCAGTAAAATTTTCAGATAGTTTTAATTTAATAGGTTTTTAAAAATACATATGATTCAGTGTAAATTGTGTGGAACACCACTTACTGAAGACAAAGCCGAGGAACATAAAAAACAACACCATTCATGGTTTAGTGGAGATATTTTAAAAAAATAATTTCTTTATTTTTTAAGATATAGTAATTATACTCTAACAAATAGTCAATTTTATGGGCGACGGTATTGGTGGACCTGTCATCAAATGCATGTCAGGAAACGCGTTTGAGCTGTATGTGTCACATTTTAGAAAAGATAATTCAGATGATTATGACAAAGTAGAGAAAATAATCATTGCAGATACTAATGAATTTGGCACCACTAACAATAGTATTAGGACACAAGAACAATTAGAACAAGCAGTTAAAGGCAAATTTGTTACATGTGATGTTCAGTACAGAGATAAAAAAACAGATGCACTAGTATGCAACATATTCATTCAAAATCCTCCTGAAGGTTTTTAGATGAAACCTAATTCATGTCCTATCTGTACATGTGGTTCAAAGAAGTTTTTTAGAATTCCAAACGACTCTAAATCAGTTCAGTGTAGACAATGCAATAAAATTGTCAAACTATAATTTTTTTGAGAATAATCATTTGATTTTATGATACAAGTTATAGTTCAACAGACTTTGATTTTTATTTGGTTGATTTTTGCAAAAAATATGGCAAAAACATGGAAGGATTCAGATGTAAGTTTGGATCCAATAAAAGATCAAACTATTGCAGTTATAGGATATGGAATTCAAGGCGACGCTCAAGCAAACAATATGAAAGATTCAGGACTAAATGTCATCATAGGCCTCAAAGAAGGTGGTAAAAGCTGGAAAAAGGCAACTGATGATGGTCATCAAGTATTTACAGTAGCAGAAGCATGCAAAAAAGCAGACATCATCCACGTATTATTACCAGACATGATTCAAGGAAAGATCTATTCTGAGGAGATTGGACCAAACCTTTCAGAAGGCAACGCATTATCATTTTCACATGCAGCAGCAATTCATTGGAAATGGATTGATGCACCAGATAATATCGATATTATCATGATTGCACCAAAAGGTCCAGGCTCCAAAGTCAGAGAGACATACCTAGACGGATTTGGAACTCCATCAATTGTTGCAGTACATCAAGACAAGACCGGTACTGCATGGGATAGAACACTTGCAATTGCCAAAGGTGTCGGCAGCACTCGTGCAGGAGTAATTCAGACCACATTCAAAGAAGAAGTTGAAACAGACTGGTTTGGAGAACAAGCAGATTTGTGTGGTGGATCAGCATCAATGGTAGTCAATGCATTTGAGACACTCGTAGAGGCAGGATACCAACCAGAGATTGCATACTTTGAGGTATTACATGAACTAAAACTCATTGTAGACATGATTCAGAGATACGGCATCAATGGAATGTGGAGACGCGTAAGTGAGACGGCAAGATACGGTGGTCTAACACGGGGTCCAATGGTTATGAACAAACAAAACAAAGAAGAGATGAAAAAAGTTCTTACAATGATTCAAGATGGAACATTTAACAACGAATGGATTTCAGAATACGAGAAAAATGGAAAAGACTCTTTTGATAAATACATGAGAGACATAGAATCACATCAAATAGAACAAGTCGGTAAAAAGATGCGTCAAATGATGTGGCCTGATTCTACTGAATAGATTTCAGAATCTATTTGGATAATTTTTCTTTTACATATTTGATATGGTTGTAATATAATCCTGATAGGTATAATGGATTTTTTACAATCAGGTTTTGCTGTAACAACTCATTTTGACTTGATAAGACGTTTTTTTCTTTAATTTTGTTTTGATCAAGCTGCATACACAGATGTTGCCAGTTTTTTACTTCAGTTTTATTTTTGTTAAATGCCGCATAATACACATAACATAATCTCAGTTTATTGTATTGATCATCGTCTAATTTTTTTCCAAGAATGTATTTTCGTTTTAATTCATTAAAAAAAATCAGACCATCCCTTGTTAAGACAAATTCAAATAATTTTGGATAATGTTCAATAGAAATAGGATGAAATGGATTATTATCTAGATTTTTGTCAGGCACTTTTAGTAACAAGATTAAATGTACCATCACAGAAAAACTTTCTAAATTAATTAAGATGCATTGGCATGTTCGCAAGTGAACAATATGTCGGTATTAGCACGTGACGTTATTTCCGACATACCAATGCGTACTTTATCTACTCAAACGATCTATTTTAAGATCGCTATCAATTCATGGTTCAGTAATAGCTAATTAGGAATGATTAGTAGAGAAAATGACTACAAAACTCAGATTTTTCGTAGTTTTGAGACACCATCATTGATATGTTCAATAATTGATGGTAATGGGGTACCAGGTCCAAAGTTTCCTGAGACACCGGATTTTGATAATGCCTTTTTATCTTCTTCAGGAATAACACCGCCACCTACAACAAACACATCTTTGATTCCTTTTTTCTTAATTGCCTTGGCAACTCTAGGAAATAGCGTACCATGAGCACCATTAAGCAGACTCAATGCAACTGCATCAACGTCTTCGTCTTCAACAATTTGTGCAATTCTGTCAGGGGTGGCAAATAATCCAGAATAAATAACCTCCATTCCAGCATCTCTAAATGCCCTACACAAAACCAAAGCACCTCTATCATGACCATCCAATCCTAACTTTGCTACTAGAATTTTGATGGGTCGGGACAATGTTTTTTGTGCCATAATTTGTAATTTGAATTAGGTCTTTAAAGTCTTTATTTGATTAACATTTCCTCCTACTAGATGGAGTCACCTGATAACTATTCAACTAAATTACAGCAAAAAATTATCAGTATTTTAAAAGAGTACCAAACAAATGTAGAATCACATCAAAAACTTCTCAGATATGCAGTTGAGATTTTTGAGATAAATGATTTAGGTACTGATTACTATGGGTATCATAATATCGAGCATGAATTAGAAGGAACCTATATCACACTACTTGCAGCAAAAAATTTTTCCCAAAAATTAACTCAAACTGACATTAACTGTCTGTTTACAGCAGCTCTTTTTCATGATTTTGATCCGCAAAAAAATGTAGACAGACCACATGAGAAGTTTGTAATAGATTTTGTAAAACGCGATACCCAAATTTTAGAATTATTTGATGAACTAAATGTAGACATGAATATTGTTTTAGCATTAATCCTTCGAACTACCTACCCATGGGAAGAAAAATTACAACATGAATTAGAAAATTATCTTGAAAAATCTTCTACAGTAAAAGATGATTCGGAAAAAAAGAAGCATTACTCAGATTTAGGATGGTTGCTATCTGTCTCAGAAAGAATGTCAGGGTATGCATTAGGGAATTTTGAACGGGCAATTGATTTGGCAAAGAAAAATGCATTTGGATTAACATGGATGCCAAGCACAATTATTCCAAGGTCTGTAGATTACTTTAATGACATATCACAAAATGAGACTGAGATGTATGAAATTGTGATAAACTCACTTCCTGAAGAATTAAAGCTGCAGTATCTTAGCAATGTGGATGCCTTTTTGAATCTAAAAGAAAAAGAGATTCAGATACATGATTCTATAAAAAATGAAAATGTTGCACTAGTACCGGTTTTAGAGAATATACCAGTAACTGATGATAACACAATTGAGATAATCAGCGAACTATACAAAGAGATTCCAAAACCACTACAGTTTAATCGCGATATTTTTTTAGAATCTCTTGAAGACCCAGATACAATACTAATTACATTAAGGGTTGGAAATGAGTCAGGTCAGGTAGTAGGTTTTGTTAAAGCAGGACCATTAGAGAATTTCAGAGTACCTCCAAAGATTAGTGATGTGAATTTTGGCAAGTCAAATACAGTATTTTTAGAAGGCATGTCATTGCATTCAGGTTACTGGGGACATGACGGTGGCAGTAAATTACGAACTATGCTTTTAGATGAATCAAAGAAAAAAGGCTACAAGTTTCAAGCAGGTTTTTCACCAAGAGGTGTAATTCAAAGAAGATTGGATTCAGGGGAAAGAGTTCAATTTGTACACAAATTTGATCCAGAAAGATGGGACTATTACAGGCTAACCCTGTAAGGTTGCAAAGAAATGAAAATCTACATAAAGCTTTGATTTGACAAAAATTATTGTGAAGTCATCTGTAAAACCAATTAATTATTATTTAGAATTTGAGCCAAATTTTGAGAAATTCACATTTACAGGAAAAGAAGTCATCGATATTGAATCTTCCAAATACACCAAATCAATTGAATTAGATTGTGCAGAATTAAAGATTCAACGTTGCTATCTAATCCAAAATACAAAAACAATTCATGCAAAAACAAAGATTATTGAAAAAACTGAATCTCTGAAAATAACACTAGATAAAAAATTCAAGGATTCTGCAAAGCTATGCATTGAATTTTCAGGCATACTAAATGACAGACTTTTGGGATTCTATCGTAGTCAGTATACGGATTCAAAAGGTAAAAAGAAGTTTTTAGCCACTACACAATTTGAGGCAGCAGATGCAAGACGTGCGTTTCCATGTTGGGACGAACCATTAGCAAAAGCAACATTTGATGTCTCAATCATTACGCCAAACAACATGATTGCATTATCAAATATGCCAGAAATATCAAAAAGCAAAATCGGTAAAAAAACACTCTATGAATTTGAGAGAACTCCGGTAATGTCTACATATTTGTTGTATCTAGGGGTAGGAGAATTTGAATTTCTCAAAGGCAAAATGAGAGACGTACAGATCAGAATTGTTACTACAAAAGGTAATCGTTCAAAGGCAAAGCTATCACTTGATATGACAAAGAAATTCCTATCAGAATATGAAAAATATTTTGGAATAAAATATCCATTACCAAAACTTGACATGATTGCAGTTCCTGATTTTGCAGCTGGTGCCATGGAAAACTGGGGCGCAATCACATTCAGAGAGACAATTCTTCTATATGATCCAAAATCATCATCAACTAGAACTAAACAGTTTATTGCAGAAGTCATATCTCATGAATTAGCACATCAATGGTTTGGTAATTTAGTTACTATGGAGTGGTGGAATGATTTGTGGCTTAACGAAAGTTTTGCAACATTTATGGCTACAAAAATCGTAGACAAATTTTATCCAGAATGGGAATTATGGGACCAATTCTTAGAAGAAGCAATGAACCAAGCAATGGGACTTGACTCACTAAAATCATCACATCCAATTAATGTCAAAGTTAACCATCCAGCAGAGATTCGCGAAATTTTTGACAGCATCAGCTATGATAAAGGAGGATGTGTGCTCAGAATGTTAGAGCATTTTGTAGGAAATGAAAATTTCAGAAAGGGGCTAAAGTATTATTTGAAAAAACACATGTATCAAAATGCCACAACTGACGATTTATGGAGTGCTCTAAGCAAAGTCTCAAAAAAACCTGTAAACAAAATGATGGATTCATGGATAAGACAAGTAGGTTTCCCATTAGTTAAAGCAAAATTAAAAAAATCAACAATTCAACTAGAACAAAAAAGATACCTCAAAGAAAATAATACAAGACATCAGAAAGGATTATGGTCAATCCCCATATCGCTTGGAAGTAAGAATCCTCAAAAAAAACTGATGAGTCAAAAAAAGACAAACATGAAATTAATTCAAAAACCAATACTAAATTCAGGAAAGTTTGGATTTTACAGAGTGCAATACGATGAAAAATTACTTGAAACAATTACATCACTAGTATACAGAAAATCAATTTCTCCAGTTGACAGATGGAGCATACAAAATGACTTATTTTCATTATGTGTATCAGGCAACATCAACCTTAGAACATATCTAGAATTTACACATGCATATCATGATGAAACAAGTTATCTATCATCAGTGAATCTAGCACATAATCTATTTTCATTATACATGATTGGTTTTGGAAAAGAACACTCGGCTATCATCTTACCATTTGTAAAAAATTACCTATGGGAGATATTCCAGAGATTAGGTTGGAGACCAAAACGTTCAGAACCACATACTGATGCCATGTTTAGAGGATTTGTGATTTCAGCATTAGGAAAATTAGATGATAATGAAATTCTGCAAGAAGCAAACAAAAAATTCAATGAATTTTTGAGAAAACCTGATTCAATTTCTCCTGACTTGCGAGAAACAGTATTCTCACTTGCTGCATGGAGCGGAGATAAATCAACATGGCAAAAACTTGAAAAACTTTACAAAAAGACAAAATCACAAGAGGCAAAACTGCGTATTTTAGCAGCAATGTGTAATTTCAAACAAGAATCTCTATTAAAAAAGACACTTGCCTTTTCGTTAACTGATCAGGTAAGATCTCAGAATATCCATCTTCCAATAATGAGAATTTCTGCAAATCCATATGGCAAAAAACTCATGTGGTCATGGATGACAAAGAATTGGTCTCGTTTGGTTAGAAAGTTTGGTTTAGGAAATCCACTTGCAAACAGAATTGTCTCATCAGTTGGCTCTACAATTAATGCAAAAGACGAGAAAAAAGTAAGAGTATTCTTTAAGAAAAATCCGCTTCCAGGTACAGAAAGAGTATTAGAGCAAACAATGGAACGAGTTAGAGTAACAGATAGATTACTACATCGCATGATTACTGAATTGCCTGAAAACTAATCATAGTATGAAACAAAAAATATCAGTTATTGTCATCACAGTTTTAGTTATTTCATTTATAGTGTTTTCATTTTCAGAAGGACCAACACTTGATAAAAAACAAATTTTGCAAACCATCCAATTAGATGCAACATACAATGAAACAGATAAAAAAATTATCATCATGTATTCAGACAAATCACAAAAAACTCAATCAGTAGTTTTAGAAGTATTAGGTATGGAAAAATCATATCAGAAAAAATTTACTGACTCAGAATTTATTGCAGAGATTCAACTTAGCTCACCACCACAATACGGTTGGAAGACAACACCTGTAACACTAGTAATAATGCATGATGATTTTGGTAAAATTGGACTCAAAACTGAAATTTATTCAGAAGATCAAGAAAAACCAAGAATCATTGTTTCAGAATTTTAACAAAATAATATTCAACAAGAATCTTAAATAAAATGGAATTTTAGTTACAAGTGCTGTGATTATTTTTTCATTAATCAATGTAGAAATGTCTTATGAAGAAGACGTTATTTCTCAGATTAAAAATATTCTAAATGATGTAGATGGTCTGAACCATGAGATTCAAGGAGTATTTGGGAATTATGACATCATTGTAAAAGTGCAATCAGATAATGAAACCTCAGTAAGCGAATCAATTTCAAGACTAAAAGAGATAAATCGATTAGAAAATCTTGAAACTGTTCAAGTAAATAATTCATAACATACATCAAGAATTTATGGAGGGGATTTGTCATCAATTCAAATGGAATTGATTAAAGATTTGAAAAAGGCAAAACGAGGAGCAATTGCCAAGGCAATAACAATAATGGAAAATGATCCAAAAGAATCAAGAAAATTAATTAAAGAAATTTTTCCAAAATCAGGCAAGTCAATCATCATAGGAATTACAGGACCTGCAGGAGCAGGAAAGTCATCAATTATCGATAAGACATCATTAGAATTACGTA
Source organism: uncultured Candidatus Nitrosopelagicus sp. (assembly GCA_964344885.1). GTDB lineage: Archaea > Thermoproteota > Nitrososphaeria > Nitrososphaerales > Nitrosopumilaceae > Nitrosopelagicus. Next base: position 18,893 of record CAYFOW010000016.1, read on the forward strand.
AACTTGGTTCAAATCCAGCAGTATTAGCAGTTGATCCAACTAGTCACATTACAGGTGGAGCCATCTTAGGCGACAGAGTTAGAATGACTGAATCTACAGATTCTGGAACATATATTCGAAGTATTGCATCACGAGGTGCAATTGGAGCAGTATCACTATCATTACGAAATGCAATTCGTATCTTAGAATTTGCAGGGTTTGATCCCATCATCATAGAAAGTGTCGGTGCAGGTCAAACCGAAGTAGAGATTTCAAATATCGTCGATTTAACTGTAGTAATGTTTAATCCACATACTGGGGACACCATCCAGACAATTAAAGCAGGAATTACAGAGATAGGTGACATTTACGTAGTAAACAAAAGTGACCTAGATGGCACAACTCAACTATTTCAGGCAGTTCAAGAGTATATCGGGGATTCTGAAGAACATCCACCAATTCTTAAGACATCTGTAAAGAAAAACAAAGGAATCAAAGAATTTGCCCAAAAACTAAAAGAGATGTCAGAACAAAAACTGGGTGAGAAGTCTCAAAACAATGCAACAAGATTAGAGATTGAACTTCAAGAAATTGTTTTAAATAATGTAAAAAACGAGATTACAACTATGCTAAATGAAAGTAAATCATATTCAAATTATCTAAAAAAAGTTCAAACTAAGAAGATTGACCCATATAATGCAGCAGATAAAATTACAAAATCAATACTAAAGTGATAACATGTCAAAGACAGAAAAAAAACAATACCTAACTGATTCAGGAATTCCAATTAAACCTGCATACCATAAATCAGCAAAGAAAAAACCAAAAGAGACACCTGGAAAGTATCCATTTACTCGTGGAATTCATGAAGGAATGTACAGAGACCGTTTCTGGACCATGAGGCAATATGCAGGATTTGGGGATGCAAAACAAAGCAACGAACGATACAGATTCATGCTAGAAAAAGGTCAGACAGGACTTTCAATGGCATTTGATTTGCCAACACAAATTGGTCATGATCCAGATTCAGTATTTGCAGAAGGCGAAGTTGGCAAAGTAGGTGTATCAATTTCATCACTAAAAGACATGCAGACTGTATTTAACAAAATTGAACTAGGTAAAGTTTCAACATCAATGACAATTAATTCAACTGCATCAACATTATTGGCATATTATATTGCAGTAGGTGAATCCCAAGGATTCTCATCACAACAACTAAGAGGTACAACACAAAATGACATCCTCAAAGAATACATTGCAAGAAATACCTACATTTACCCACCACAGCCATCATTAAGATTAATTGGAGATATGATTTCATACTGTGCAGAAAAAGTTCCACAGTGGTATCCAGTATCAATTTCAGGATATCACATAAGAGAAGCAGGTTCTACTGCAGTCCAAGAAATTGCATTTACCATTGCAAATGCAATCCAATACATTGAGACATGTCTTGCAAGAGGTTTAAAGATTGATGATTTTGCCCCAAGACTATCATTTTTCTTTTGTTGTACTATCGAATTATTTGAAGAAGTTGCAAAGTTTAGAGCAGCAAGAAAGATTTATGCAAAAATTCTCAAAGAAAGATTCCATGCAAAGAATCCAAAATCAATGCAGTTAAAATTCCATGTTCAAACAAGTGGCGAATCACTTACTGCCCAACAACCAGACAACAACATTGTTCGAGTTGCAATACAATCAATGGCTGCAGTTTTGGGAGGAGCACAATCACTTCATACCAATTCACGTGACGAGGCATTGGCATTGCCAACTGAAGAGTCAGCCAAAATCGCACTACGTACACAACAGATTGTAGCACATGAATCAGGAATTACACGAACAGTTGATCCTACTGCAGGCTCACATTACATGGAATCATTATGTGATGAGATTGAAGCACAAGCATGGAAGTATCTAAAAAAGATTGATAAAATGGGAGGAGCACTCAAAGGAATTGAGAAGGGATTCTTCCAAGCAGAGATTAGACAAAATGCATACAGGCTCAAAAAAGAGATTGACTCTGGCGACAGAGTAATTGTTGGAGTAAACAAATTCGTAGATGAAGCAGAAGCAAAACAAAAACTCTTACGAATTGATGATTCCTTAGGCAAACAACAAGAAAAGGCAATTGCCCAATTAAGAAAAACTCGTGATAACAAAAAAGTAGAAGATGCACTATCAAAGCTTAGAAGTGTGGCAGAAACAGAAGAGAATCTGATGCCACACATCATTACTGCAGCAAAATGCTACAGTACTACTGGTGAAATCAGCAATGCATTCAGAGATGTATTTGGCGAATACAGACCAAAAGAAGTATTCTAAAATTCACATTACTGGTTGTTTTTAGTTACAAACCTAGAAGTTGTTTTATTCAATGTTGAACATATAGAATTGTGCTAAATGATAGAAGTTCAGAATGGTTTGTACCAAAAATTGGTTCTAAGAAATTTCAAAACTATATTGGAATGCTGTTTTTGCCATATACTGGCATGGTGCTATCATTTACCATATGGGGCTCAGTATCGGATTCATTTTCATATGAAAGAATAATTGCAATTTGTGCTGTTTATTTTCTTGCACTAGGAGTTGGTGCACATGGACTAGACTCCATAGGCAGCAAGACAAAGCCCTGGTCACAAATTTCTAAAAAAAACATCAAGATCATTTCAATAGTCTCGTTAATTGGTGCATTAGTAATTGGATATTATTATGCATTTTTGGATGCATGGCTACTTTTTCCCATATCAATTTTAGAGATTTTTTTCCTTGTCTCATATAATTTGGAATTATTCGAGGCAAGATTTCATAATAATTTCATTTTTGTTATTTCATGGGGAGTATTGCCTGTTTTTGCAGGGACCATCATTCAAACTAATTCAATTAATTTTGAGACAATCATCTTTGCATGCATTGCGGCTGTAGCAAGTTATGTATTGATTAAAACATCAAGAAGATACAAATGGCTAAAAAGACACGAAATATTCAATCAAGAAGTAATAAAAAAAGAGAATTTATTAAAAATTTTAAGCATATCAGTTATGATTTCAGCTATTTGTTTACTTTTATTTAGACATCTTTAATTGAAATGCCAACCTATTGTATTCAATGGCAGTAATTAATGAATCCATCCTAAAAGAGATTTTGGATGCACCTGTAGGAAGAGTTGAATCAACCATCAGAGAAACGTTTGGAGATAAAGTTAATCTCAAAGTAGTAGAACAAAATAAATTCGGAACCATGTTTGTTAGAAAAATTGTAATTACATATCAGGACATTCCAATTCTTTTAGCAGAAGCAAAATTTCAAGATGAAAAACTTCCAAAAATAATTAGAAAACAGCTACTAGAAAGAAAAAAAGGCATCGGTGCAATTTTAATTGAAAATAAAATTCAGGGATTCAGAAAAAACATTATATCAAAAATTGATTCAACAAATGGTCAGATGCTCAGAGACTATGACATTACAGTAGATGGTAGTGTTTGGTTTCAAATAAAAGAAACGATTCTAACTAGGAATTGTATCTACCAGAGATAATACATGATGTGTTCATTGTTTGGTAATCTGTAAAAACATCAAAATTATTTTTTTGTAATTCTGTTTGATATTGTTCAATCCAAGTTGAAGATTTTATCAATTCTGGGAGTTGAGAAAAGACATTTCTCCATTCTGGCAAAAAAATTCCAGATACCTGTAACAATTTAAAATAGAAATTCCATAGTTTTTGAATTACATAATTATCAGGATATGAGAAATCATGAAAAATTATAGTGCCAGATGACTTCAAATGAGCAATACATGATTTGACAAGTAAATCAGATGAGCAATACTTTGGAATATATGATGAAATTATATAATCAAATTTTTTATCCAGACAAAATGTTTCAGCGTCATCTAAAAATAATGAAACATTTTCAAATTCTTTTAGATTAGTTCTTGCTAAATCCAAATAGCTTTTAGTAATATCTAATCCCACAATATCACAATTAGGAAATTTCATGGCAAGAGATTTTGTTAAAATTCCAGTTCCACATGCTAAATCAAGAATTGATGAAGGGTTCTGGATTTTTTCAATCATTGATTTTTTCCATGCGTTATCTTTTCCAAAAGTAGTCCATGAAACTACATCATCATAATTGTGTGCAGTCTTTTCAAAAAATTCTGGCACTAGATTTTTTGCATCATTCAATATGTAATATATGCACAAATCATACTTTAATTGATCAGAGAAGGCAGATAATATTTTGTACTCATTTACAAAGATGCATCATATCACATATGGAAAAACACTACAATTCATTGTTAATTTGCTATTATCGCATGGACATATAGTCATGCCAATTTGGCGGAGTAGGCATTGTCTTGCATTTTAGACAGACTTTTTTGTAATATGTCCCGTGTTTTTTGCAATACTGCATTATCATGTTTCAATGACGTGATCAAAATATTTAATTTTAAATTAAATTATCTTTATTTTTGTTAAATGTTTTAAATTAATGTTAAACAAATGGTCTATTTTTTGATGTAATACTTTATTGATGTATAAAACAATATGAAACTAGGATGGTTTTTGTTTGGATAGCAATAGGATGTGCAATTATTACAATTATGGTTTTAATTTACAAGATTTTGAAAATGCCAAATCAACCATATACTATTTCTTGGAAATGCAAAAAATGTGGAATGCCTACAAATGGACTAAAGTGCATCACATGTAACTCCAAAAACAAAATGAAGAAATTCGACATTTAGCTCTGAAAAAAATTGCATATTACACAATACATACAGACCACGCAAGTATGACTAAATTCTACTTTACAAGATACATGGCCAAGCCTACAGCAAGCCCAACTGATGCCCCAAGCATTACAACCATGGAGATCTTGTCGGTGCAATGAACAATATGTTGCATGTATATCATATGGTAAAATAAATAAAAAAAATTTAAAATAAAAACTGAAAATTTGTTTAATTAAATCATAATTAATGTTCATTTTAGCAAAAATCAGAGGCAATCAAGAAACATACAAAGTTTAAGAATTAATAGTCGATATACCAGAAAAGATACAGATGAAAATTGATCATGTGGCAATTGCAGTAAATAACGTAGAAGAATCTGCTAAAATCTATCAAAAAGCACTCGGAGTCAAAGAGATTGAATATGAGACAGTAGAGTCTGAAGGCGTCAAAGTTGCAATTATTCATTTAGAAAATGGAAGAATTGAGCTAATGGAGCCCACAAAAGAGACCAGTCCAATTAAGAAATTTCTTGAAAAAAAAGGACAAGGACTACATCACATGGCATTAGAGACTGATAATATTGATTCAGAGGTATCACGAATGGAAGGGTGTGCAGTTCAATTTTTAGGCAAAATCAGACCAGGATCTGCTGGAACCAAAGTTGCATTTATCCATCCAAAGTCACTTGAAGGTGTATTAACTGAATTATGTGAGCATCCCAAATAACCAATTTTAATTCATTTTTTCAAACATTTAGAACCTATATCATTATATATACTGAATATTTGTTTGCTGATTTTACATATAATGATTATTTGTTTAGTTTATACTGCATAAATCTTATAAGAAAAATTTTGGGTTTATTTCCAGTATGGACTATGGAAAGGTTTGTAATTCAATCCTGGAGCTAGATGAGAAGATTCGCTATGTGGGAATTTACAACTCGTTTAGTGGTAACGTAGTTGAAAAGACTCGTACAGGAATTGAGAGACATTTTGATGTAGAGCAAACTCGAAAATCAATGACGCAGGCAGTAATGAGGTGGAAGACTCGAAAGGCATTTGCAGATCAAATTGGTGAGCCAGAGTATTCTATGACTAGGTATGGTCGAGTAAATAGAATTACCATACCCTGTGGAAAAGATGGACTATTAATGACTAGTACCGAAGTCGACATACATCCATGGGATATCATCTCAGATATCTCATCAATAATTGAGAAAAATTCAGACGATTTGGATGATAAGACATCACGAAGTCATCCACTAGGATTCGAGTCTTAAGTAGTGCAGGAATTATTCCATCATCTTTAGAGTATCAGATGCAGTAATAATTCCGACAATTTTTCCTTTCTTTGATACTAAGATACACTTGGTAAACCGAATTAATGGAACAAGGGTATTTGCAGGAGTATCAAAATCAATTATTGGAGGAGTAGGATCCATTGCATCACGTACTTTGGTCTTTTTCCATTGCATGATGCTAAGGTTGGCTAATTTTTTTAATATTCCCTCATCAGTAATTACACCAACAGGTTCTGTTCCATCAAATATTGGAATTTGGCTGATTGATTCATTTTCCATCTTTTTTACAGCCTCATCAATTGCGTTAGTAGGCTTCATTTTTACAATCTCTTTTGTACAAAAGTCGCCGGCTTTATGAGATGAAGATTCACCTTCTAGCTTTGCAAGACTATCAAAGATTTTTTTTGCAGTCTCGTATGATGGTTGGCTTCTGCCTGATTCAATTTGATTAATCATAGAAGTACTGACACCTACCAAGCTTGCAAGCTTTTTTTGAGTGATACGAAGTTTTGTTCGTTGCTGCTTTATACTATCAAGACGGGGTAACATAATTACAGTTAGTTGTATGTGATGTATATTTTAAGAATTTATTTTCTCTTTGATTTTTTTACAGGTTTTTGTTCAATTACGGCTTGAGCAGCTGCTACTATTGCAATCGGAATTCTGTGAGGTGAAGCACTAACATATGATACGTCGGATTTATGACAGAACTTAATTGAGTTAGGATCACCGCCATGTTCACCACAGATGCCTATCTCCAAATCCTTCTTGGTTTTTCTTCCCTGTGCAATTCCAATTTGCATCAAACTGCCAACACCGTTGACATCAATTGATTGAAATGGACTGACTTCAAGGAGTTCTTTTTCCATGTATTCAGGTAGGAATTTTCCTTCAGCATCTTCTCTACTAAAGCTAAATACAGCCTGAGTAAGGTCATTTGTTCCAAACGAAAAGAATTCAGCTGTTTGAACTAATTCATCAGAAGTAAGACATGCACGTACAACTTCAAGCATGGTACCGAAATTAATCTTAAATTTCATCTTGTGTTTTTTCTGCATTTCGTCCTTTACTTCATCATAGATTGATTTGATGTAATTTAGCTCAGCAATGCTGCCTACTTGTGGAATCATAATTTGTGGGCGACCATCTATCTTTTTCTTTGCAAGATATGCTGCAGCTTCAAAGACTGCTTTGATTTGCATTCTGTAAATTTCAGGGTATGTAATTGCAACACGTACGCCTCTGTGGCCCATCATAGGATTGACTTCAGCCAAATCCTTTGCACGTTCTAAGACTTTTTTTGCCTCTTCAATATTTTCAATGTCTTTGTTTTTGTATATTTTATCGGCAAGCTCTGCAGGATCAGGTAAGAACTCGTGCAATGGTGGATCAAGTAATCTAATAGTTACTTTGTATCCTTTCATTGCTTCTAAAATCTGAATGAAATCACTTTTTTGTAATTCTTCTAATTTATCAAGTACCTGTTGACGTTCTGATTCGGTTCTAGCCATAATCATATCAACAAAAAGACCGATTCGGTCAGCTGCATTAAACATTCTTTCAGTTCTACAAAGACCAATTCCTTGTGCACCATACGTTCTTGCTAGTTTTGCTGCATCAGGGGTATCTGCATTTGCACGAATGCCCAACTGCTTTATGCTGTTTGCCCATGAGAGAATGGTCGAAAAGTCCTTTGTGACTTTGGGCTCAACTGTTGGAACATCACCGAGATAGACGGTTCCAGCACTGCCGTCAATTGTTACTGCATCACCGTCTTTAATTGTAATACCATTTGTCTCACATGACTTTGCATCATAATCAATTTTTAATTCAGAGCAACCAACAATACAAGGCAATCCCATTCCACGAGAGACAATTGCTGCATGAGATGATTTTCCACCAAGGCTTGTCAATACTGCCTGTGATGAGAAAAATGCAGGAACATCTTCAGGCTTTGTTTCTTTTCGAATCAAAATTACCTTAGTTCCATTCTCACCAAGCTCAATTGCTTGTTTTACATCAAATACTGCAATTCCACTTGCTGCACCAGGAGATGCTGCGATTCCTTTAGCAGCCAGTTTGAAATCATTTACCTTAGATTGATCAAGTGTCTTGTGAAGTAATGCCTCTAGTTGTTGGGCAGGGATTCTAGTTAGTGCTTTTTGTTTATCAATTAATTTCTCTTTTACCATATCAACTGAAGTCTTTACAAGTGCGCCTGCACTCATCTTTGCAGTTCTTGTCTGTAGTAAATAGAATGTTCCCTGCTCTATGGTAAACTCTATGTCTTGTGGTTCCTTGTAGTGCTTTTCTAATTTAGTACATGATGCTGCAAGTTCTTTGTAAGATTTTGGCATCTCTTTTTTTAGTTTTGCAACATCAGAACCAGTTCGTACACCTGCAACGACGTCTTCACCTTGTGCATTGATTAGATATTCGCCTTCAATCTCTTTTTTACCATTATGACCATTTCTTGTAAATACTACACCTGTAGCACTGTCATCGCCCATGTTTCCAAATACCATGGTAACTACATTGACACCGGTTCCATTTGCAATATCTTTTGTAATGCCATTTCTTTCACGATACACTACTGCACGCTCACCCATCCAACTTCTAAAGACTGCCTCAATTGATAGCTCAAGTTGTTTTGTAGGGTCTGATGGGAATTTTTGCTTTGTTTCTTTTTCACAGATTCCTTTGTACTTTGAGACAATGTCTTTTAGTGATTCCTCAGACAGATCACTGTCTGCAGTTACACCTTGAGATTTTTTTGCATCCTCTAGTACTTCATCAAAATATTCATCATTAATTCCAAATACAACTTTACCAAATAACTGGATAAAACGTCTGTATGAATCCCATGCAAATCTTGGATTGTTTGTCTTTTTTGCCAAACCAAGTACAGTTGATTCAGTCAATCCCAGATTAAGAATTGTGTCCATCATTCCAGGCATAGAAATTGCTGCCCCTGACCTTACTGAGACTAGAAGTGGATTCTCAACTGAGTTCCATTTTTTGCCTGTCTGTTTTTCCATCTGTGCGATGTATTTTTTGACTTCAGCCATCAAGCCTTTTGGCATCTTTCGTTTATTCTCATAATACTTGTTACATACTTCGGTAGTAATTGTAAATCCTGGAGGTACAGGTAATTTGAGTGAAGTCATCTCTGCAAGACCTGCACCCTTACCACCTAACAGCATCTTGTCTTTGCCTTTTCCTTCCTTAAACGAGTAAATCATCTTCATTTTTGTTACCTTCGAATAACACCTCAAATTCAGGTGTTTTTAAAGCATTGCATACAAAAAACCATCATTATTTTGATCAGCTAAAATCAAGTATTAAATCTGAAAATCAATTATGATATTTTACAAATGCTAATTTACCATATCATACAGGATACAAGATAATGTCTGAAAAGGTAAATCCAACAGGTTTTGAGAAAAATGTTTTAACCGTAGCTGAAGCTGATTCAAAAGACGTTGAACGAAGAGTTGCCAGAATCGATCCCATAGCACAAGAGAATTTAGGATTAACTAGTGGAGATGCAATTGAGATTTCCTCAGAGACTAAAAAGACTACAGTTCTAAATTGGCAAGGTCATCCAGAAGATGAAGGTACTGGAATAATCAGAATTAATGGATTTTTACGAAAACAGCTTAGTGTTGGTATCAATGATAGAGTCACTATCAAAAAGGTGCAGGTACAACATGCAAAAAGCATTACAATTCGTCCAACTGAGCCATTGCGAATTATTGATGCAGAAAAATTTCTACTTAATTTGGTCAGAGGATTCGTAGTTACAAAGGGGGATTTAATTCCATTATCAATAATGGGACAACGCACAGATTTTGTAGTATTTGCAACTCATCCAACTGGTCCAGTAATTATCAAAAAATTTACAGAGATACACATCGATGACAGACCTGTAAAAAAGATTGCAGATGAAGGACTTCCAAGTATAACATATGAAGAAATTGGTGGTCTAAAAAATGAAGTAAACAAAGTTCGGGAGATGGTAGACTTGCCATTAAGGCATCCTGAGATTTTTAAAAGAATTGGAGTCAAGGCACCAACTGGAGTATTATTGCATGGCCCGCCTGGAACCGGAAAAACACTGTTAGCTAAAGCAATTGCAAATGAGACGAGTGCAAACTTTTACTCAGTGGGGGGTCCTGAGATAATGAGTAAATTTTATGGTGAAAGCGAAGCTAGACTAAGACAAATTTTTAATGAAGCAAAGCAAAATGCACCTTCAATAATTTTTCTTGATGAGCTTGATGCAATTGCACCAAAAAGAGAAACAGTTCAGGGCGAAGTTGAAAGAAGAGTAGTAGCACAACTGCTATCACTCATGGATGGATTATCCTCAAGAGGAATGGTAGTAGTAATTGGTGCAACTAATAGAGTAAATGCAATTGATCCTGCATTACGTAGAACTGGAAGATTTGATAGAGAAATTGAGATAGGTGTTCCAGATAGAGACGGAAGAAAAGAAGTTCTCAGCATACATGCAAGAGGAATGCCATTATCTAAAGACGTAGACATACAAAGACTTGCAGATATTTCGCACGGATTTGTGGGCTCAGATTTACAGGCACTTGCAAAAGAGGCAGCCATGAAAGCACTAAGACGAGTTTTGCCAGAAATCGATTTGTCAGCTGAAAGCATTCCAATTGAGACATTAGAAAAAATCCAAGTTACAATGAATGACTTTACGACAGTTCTCAGCGAGATGGAACCATCTACAATGAGAGAAGTCTTCGTAGAGATTCCAGATGTAAAATGGAAAGACATTGGAGGATTATCAAAGCTAAAACAAGAACTACAAGAGGCAGTACAGTGGCCACTCAAATACAGAGACGTATTTGAGTACGCCAATGCAAAGCCACCAAAAGGCATCTTCTTGTATGGACCTCCTGGAACCGGAAAAACACTGATTGCAAAAGCAGTAGCTAATGAGAGTGAATCAAATTTTATCAGCATCAAAGGACCAGAATTATTATCAAAGTGGGTCGGAGAATCAGAAAAAGGCGTAAGAGAAGTATTTAGAAAGGCACGTCAGGCATCACCATGTATCATCTTCTTTGATGAAATTGATGCAATTGCACCCATGAGAGGAGGTGATTCATCAGATTCCCATGTCACTGAGAGGGTAATTAGTCAGATGTTAACTGAGATGGATGGTTTAGAGGTTCTCAAAAATGTAATGGTAATTGCTGCAAGTAACAGGCCAGATATTGTAGATCCGGCATTGTTGCGTTCAGGAAGATTTGACAGGCATGTATACATTGCACCACCTGATTTAGAATCAAGAGAACACATCATAAAAATTCATTTTGCAAAATCTCCAATTTCTACAGATGTTGATATCAAGAATTTATCTAAAATGACTGAGAACTTTACAGGAGCTGACATTGCGACATTTGTCTCATCAGCAATAATGTTTGCAATTAGCGAGTTTATCTCAAAGTACCCAGATCCTGTTGAAGCAAAAAAACATCTATCTGAGCTAACAGTTAGTTCAGCTCAGATTGAGGATGCCATCAAACGAATCAGACCACTCTCAAAACAAGAAATTGACTGGTACAAGAGAATTGAAGAAAAATTCAGCAAACGTAGTTTATCAGAGATTGGAATAAGCGGTATAGTCTGATTTGATTTACTTGTATATCATAGATTAGAAAAAAGAAAGACTAAATTTTTCTTTGCAATATGTAGTCGAGAGTTATTAAAATTACAATAAGATTTCAAAGAATCATACTTTTTTTGAATATGGTATTCTCATATGTGATTACAATACCAATTAAAGAAATATCTTGATATGTATTGCATCTACAATCACTTTTCTGTATTTATTTCAAAATTACTAGAAAACGAATTCCATATACAAAAATCATAAAACTCCATAATGATTATATAATTTCTATAATGCTATGTTATAATTTAT
>CAYFOW010000017.1:0-16628 GCA_964344885.1 uncultured Candidatus Nitrosopelagicus sp.
CTAGAGAGACAACTTGATGTTATCTCTCTAGTTTTGTTGGCGTGCAAACCAATTACTATTATGCCCTAATTTACTCTTAAAGAGTTTTGTTACCTAGAGAACAATTTCGCATTTTATTGGATTGTAAAAATATGCTTATGTATCTAAATTATCTGAAATTCTCTTAATGCGTAGCTTATTATGGCAATATTTTCTAAAAATTTTATGTCTGCAGAAACATCAGTAAAGGTTCTAAATGAAAACATGAACAAATCTATTCAGATTAATACCACATATGGTAAAATCATTCAAGGCAAATTGATGGGATTTGATGAACATATGAACATCTTACTTGATCAATCAATTGAAAAATTATCTGATGGAACCCAAAAAGATCTTGGTAACATTGTCTTACGTGGAGATAATGTTGTGATGATCTCACCTTCAAAAAATTAATAATTTGCCATTCAGATGCAATTCATCATTTAACTATTAGTTAAACGAATTTAATCTTGAAACTATTATGCTATAATTTACTATCAGATTTATGAAATCAAATGAAATTAATCTTAAATTATCTGAAATACCGACTGATGCACAACTAAAACAAATCAGAAATTATTGCAAGAATATGCCTGTAGATGAAATAATCATCGGATTAAAATTTGCAAAAAACCGTTGGTCTGCAAAAGATGCAGGAACTCTTAATGTAGGCAGAAAAAGTATCTTGAAAAAAGAAATTCATTCAGTTACTTCTGAACAAGCTCAATGGAGATTAGAAAACTGGAAGATAATGATTGCCAATTATAGACATAAGGGATATAGCTACCCCACAATATCTAGAATAAAAAAATTATATGCCAAAATTAGCGAAGAGAACTCTTAGATTATTTCGCTTTGTAGTGTTTTGCGTTGTGGCACATTCGTTGGTGGCTCAGGTAAATTGGATCTTACCTGACCTTCTGCAATGGCTTTAGCTTCTTCTAAAATTGCCAATGAATCTGGATTTGATTGATGTTGTACATGCCCAACTCCACTTTCACCCATTGATGAACCTGATAAAACATCTCCTAACATATCACTAAGATTCTGCATCGATGCATTTGCTTCTGGCATGATTCCGCCTATTGATGTACCTAATCCTTTAATTAATGACATGCATGGGCTAAGCGTTACTACTACATCGCCTAACTCTGAAACAGTTCCTAATCTGATTTGTACTTGCTGTAATGCTAATTTAGTATTCTCTACTGTATCTTTTACCTTTCTAATCTGTCCGACTTCAGTTGATAATATTCGTGCAATGGAATTCTCTCTATTTTTTGTTGCATCTACTGCCCTGGAAAATAGTGCATCATGTTTTTGTTTTAATTTTAAATGTAGTCTATCTAATTTTGTTATTTGGAGCTCTAGTTCTTTTTGCGCTCTATCAATTCTGTTTTTTAATGGTGCCTCGGATTTTACTTTGTCCGTGACTTTCTGATACAGACCTGTAGAACCATTAGAATTCCAGCTATTTGATATTAATCCCATCTCTGAAAATCTCTAATTTTGTATTTTAAAGAGCGTTGTATCTTCATGATTTGTAACTGTAGTGACAACGCACTGCAGTTACATGATAAACTCATCCAAAAGTGAATGTAAATATATCTAATTCTGGTTCTAATACTTTGATCACTAAATTATGTGGTGCAGGCTCTTCAAAATTTATGATGTTGTATAGCTTGTGAGATTTGATATCTACAAAACCTCCTGGTTTAACATCTTCTCCAAAATTCTCATGTTCTATGATTTCATTATCTACGATAATTTGAATTTGTGAATTTCCACCCGCAACTATGTTTACCTGCTTTGCAAAAAATTCCAGTTTAATTTCACCTTGTTCTGATTTCATTCTCATCGAATCTGGCTGATTTTTCCATTCTCCTTTAAGATAAAATTGATTTTGTAATATGTCGTTGACTTGTTCATATCTGACAATTTGTTCTGGTCTGAATCCCTCATGATTTCCTAAATTATTTCTTCCTTGTGCAAATTTATATCCAAAATACAGTTCAGGAGTTTTATGACGTGTGTGACTAAATTCTTCTACATCTACAAAGTTTCTATCAATGACATTCTCTACACCTAAAGAAATATTACGTTCTTTTAATAATAATTGGATGATTTTCTCGGTAGTTTCATATTCTCCTTCTCCAATTACGTCATATCTAATTATTCCATTATGATCAACTAAGTACTTTCTTGGCCAGTAATTGTTTTCAAATGCCTTCCAATTATCCATTTCATTATCCAAAATTACCGGATATTTGATTCCAAATTTATCTACTGCATTTCTAACATTCTGAAAATCTTTTTCAAATTCAAATTCTGGTGTATGAATTCCAATAATTAATAATCCGTCATCTGAATACTTCTCATTCCATGCAGTAAGAAATGGAATTGTTCTAATACAATTTATGCAACTATATGTCCAAATATCATATAATATTACTTTATTTTTTATTTCTTGTTTCAAAGATTCCTTATCTGAATTAATTATCTCCGCAATTTTTAATTCAGGTGCTTGTTTTACATGTTTAAAACTACTTTCATTAAATTCTTGTTCACTATTAAAAAATGAAAACATTGTAGATATCACTATGATTATGGAAATTATTGCAATTCCAAATATGATTCCAAATTTTTGATTACTTTGCATTTTCTACCCTAATACCTGTTCTAATAATGGAAAACTTGCAATCAATGTCAGTTTATTTAAAAATACAAGACAACCTAAAATGATAATCACTACTCCAAGTACTAGTGAATAATATTTCAAGTTCTGTGACATTTTGTTAATCAATGATGTAGCTCTTGAGAGAAAAACTGCCATTATAATGAATGGTATGCCTAATCCTGCAGAATATGATAGCAACAAATGAAATGCTTCAGAGGGATTTGTTGCTGCCAAAGTTAGCATTGTACCTAAGATTGGTCCAACACAAGGCGTCCATCCAGCTGCAAAACAAATTCCAAAAATAAATGATAATGGATAACTGGCTTTGGTTCTATTTGGCAGATATCTCTTTTCAAAATTTAATTTCTTAACCTTCACTGATGCAATCAAAAATACTCCGAAACCAATAATGATTATTCCTGCAATCTGATTCATACCTGAAATAATTTCAAACAAATAATCTGAAAAAATCCAATTAATCATTACTCCGATAAATGAAAAGACTATGCCAAAACCCATTACAAAAAAAACTGAATTTAAAATGACGTTTGAACTTGAAACTAAATTAGTTTTTCCTGTTTGTCTTAAATCAAAAATTGTTATTCCTGAAATATATGCTAAAAAAGCAGGTATTATTGGCAAAATACATGGTGCAAAAAATGAAACCATACCTGTAAAAAATGCAATTGATATCGTAGTCTCGCTCATAGTATCATTTCTTTAGACTCAATTTACTATTCAAATCCTTTTATTCTGGAAAAAGTCGTTTATTTTATTGAATAAAAAACGATTTGTGATAATTGGCATTGTCATGGGTGCAATTATTTCCGCAGCTGTTTATATTGGTTCACCAATGTTTCTTGGTTTTGATATGCTTAGATAGATTAAATCTTAAAATGCTTTTTTGCTTTTTTAAATACATCTAACGCTAAATCAATTTGTTTTGGTTTTATCCATGATGTAATTGATAATCGCATTCTGGCTTGCCCTTTCTTTACAGTTGGATATCTTATGGGTTGAACAAAAATTCCATTTTTGAATAAATACCTTCCAAACTGCACTGATTTTCTTTCATTCCCTATCATTATTGGAATTATGTGTGATTCTGAATTGATTTCATACCCAATCTCCTTTAATCCTGAAATAAAATAATTCACGTTACTCAACAATTTTTTTCTAAATCTCTCCCTATCCATCTCAAACCTATCCAAGCTATTTTGTACAAGAAATGAAGGTAATGCTGATGTGTAGATGAATGATTTTGATTTATTTACGCATAAATCAATAACATTTTTTTTGCTTGCTACATATCCTCCAAACGAACCTAACCCTTTACTTAAACTACTAATGTATACATCAACGTCTTTTTCTACATTAAATTTATTCGGTGTACCTTTTCCATCTCTTCCAAGGACAAAATCACCATGAGCATCATCTACTATTAACATAGCATTGTTCCTTTTTGAAATTTCTGAAATTTCTTTAAGATTTGCATAATCTCCATCCATACTAAAAACTCCTTCGGTGATGATGATCTTTGCCTTTCTATCATCATTGCACTTTTTCTCCAGATCCCTCATATCATTATGTTTGAAAATTGTGATATCTGCATCGGATAATTTACATGCTTCAATAATGCTTGCATGATTCAATGAGTCACTCAAAATCTTATTTTTCTTATTTGTAATTGTTGGGATAATTCCTAAATTTGTCATATACCCTGTTGGGAATATCAATGCACTTTTTTGAGATTTATGCCTGGCTAATTTATTTTCTAATTTACTAAAACAATCATCATTCCCTGAAATTAATCTTGAACTAGATTGCAACTGAGAAATTTTAATCTTATTTTGTGGAATTCCAAGATAATCATTTGATGATAAATTCAATAATTTTTTTCCATCAATAATTATTTCTGAACCTATAACCTTAGCATTTCTTAATTTTCTAAAAAGATTCTCTTTCTTAATTTTCTGAATCTCTGAATTAAAATCAGAATTATGCTTCAAGACCCATCTGTGTTAGCATATTCATATCATCATTCATTTTATTTCCGCCCATAGTGAGATATCCTTCGCTAATAATGCCATTTGCCCCGCTGACTAGAAGTTCTTTTCCTTGATCTTCTAAAATCACTTCTCTACCACCTGAAATTTTAATAATGGATTTTGGCAGTGAAAATCTCAATACAGCAAAAACTCTAAGAATTTCTTCTAAAGGTAATGGTGTTTGTAATTCCAGTGGAGTTCCAGGAACTGGAACTAACATGTTAATTGTCACTTCTTCAGGAATTATACGTCCTAATTCTAAAATTAATTCTAATCTTTGTTCTCTTGATTCTCCTAACCCGATGATTCCACCAGTACATAATTCTAAACCTGCATTTCTTGCAATTTCTAATGTATCTAATCTATCTTGATATGTATGAGTAGTACAAATTTCTGAAAATTTACTTCTCGAAGTCTCTAAATTGTGATTATATCTTTTAACTCCTAACTCCTTTAATCTTTTAGCTTGCTTTTCTGTTAAAAATCCTAAACTACATTCAATTGAAATTCCTACTTGTTGGTTAATTTGTGAAATAATATTACAAATTTTTTCAAAATCTAATTCAGATGGTTTTTTCCATGCTGCTACAAGACAATATGATTCAGCTCCTTGATTTTTTGCTTTTTTAGCTTGTTCTAATACTTCTTCAACAGGAAGTAAATCATACCCCTCCCCCTCTGAATTAAAAAATGCTGATTGGCCACAAAATGCACAGTCTTCACTACAATAATTTTTCTTAATATTGGATAATTGCTCTATATCCACTTTTTTTCCATGGATTTTTTGAGTAATTGAGTTTGCAGAATCTGCTAATTCTTTTAAAAATTCATCGTCAATGTTGATAAGAAATCTTACATCATTCTCAGTTAATGACTGAGATGAAAGAACTTTTTCTTTACACCTCAGAATCTTCTCAGAAATCATATGTTTGATAAATTTCTACATTACTTAAATTTTCATCATTGTTAACCTATAATTAAATCACAGTTAACGTTTATTCTAGAGATTTTTTCACATTTTTAATTATGATCATTGTTTTGTCAATCAACCAATTCATCTCTATTTGAGAAATAGCTAATGGTGGAACTATCATTACAATATTCCCTAATGTTCTTAAATACACTCCATTTCTCTTTCCTTCCTCAAAAACTATTTTGTTGATTGAACTCTTTGGTGAAACTGGAATCTTTTTTGAAATATCTTTAACTAATTCAATTCCCATGACCATTCCTTTGAAACGTACATCCCCCACTAATGGCAATTTTTCTAATTCTTTTTTCCTTTTAAAAAATACTTGTGATGTTTTCTGAATTTGTTTTATTAGTTTCTTATCTTCATACATTTCCAAATTTTTCAATGCTACTGCTGCAGATATTGGATTTCCTGTAAAAGTATGCCCATGAAACAAATGCTTGTATTCATAAAACTTTCCAAAAAATGAATTGTAGATTTTTTTTGATGTTAAAGTTACTCCTAATGTTAAATATCCTCCCGTTAGCATTTTTCCATATGCTACTATGTCTGGTCTGCTATTTTGTGCATCATATTCAATCATTGATCCTAATCTACCAAACCCTGTAGCAATCTCATCAACAATAAATAATACATTATATTTTTTGCAAAGTCTACTTATCCGATTTTGAAAATTCTTTGGATATATGATTACTCCGCCAGCCATCTGTGCACCACTTTCCATTACAAATGCGGCAATTCGTTTATTCTTTTTTAGATGTGTCTCTATTATGTTAAGACATCTCTCTTCTTCTTCTTTGATTGTATTATTTTTTGGAATTCTATATGCATTTGGTACGGGAACTTGTATCGTTGAAAATAATTTATCTTTAAACTTTGAAAAGAAATCTGGAACATATCCTACTGACATAGCTCCAAATGTATCGCCATGATATCCATTTTCAAGTGTCATTATGACATTCTTATTCTTCTTTCCTACGTTATTCCAATATTGCAATGCAATTTTGAATGCAATTTCCATTGCAGTTGATCCATTATCTGAAAAAAATACTTTTTCCATTCCTGGAGATAATTTGATTAACTTTCTTGCCAACTTCTCAACTGGCTCATTTGTTAAGTTGAATAATGATGAATGTGCATTTTTTTTAGCTTGTTTTATTATCTCATCAATTAACTGTTTTTTGGAATGTCCCCAAACATTACACCACATGCTTGCAACTCCATCAAGGTACTTTTCACCATTTTTTGTAATTAACCACATATCTTTTCCATGAGTTATCTCCTCAAACTCTGTCCATTCTTTCATCTGTGTGTTAGGATGCCATACACTAGATTTCATTATTTGAAGTTGATTATTTCTTCATAATAACTGATCGAAGATCAATTTCATGTATGTTCGATAGTTCTTCTCATCTTTGATAATCACCTGTTTCTTTATCTTTGAATATACAATCTGATTTTTAGAGCATACTATGGTGTCTGACACAATGCCATGCTTCTGCCTAAATGATGTGGCATTGTTCACCTTTTAATTCTATAAAGTATTTTTTAAAAGATTTATTGATATTTGATTTAGTTTTTCATATGCATTCTATTTTTATTACTGGCACTGATACTGATGTTGGAAAAACTATCTTTTCGTCTGCATTGTCTAAAGCAATTCGTGATATTGGTTATGATGTAGGTGTGATGAAACCATTTGCATCAGGAAATACCATTCATTCACCTTACAAATCGCTTGATGTTCTGGAACTGGTTAATGCCTCAAAATCCAAGGATGATGATCAACTCATTAACCCCTATTTCTTTAAAATCCCCGCATCTCCATTTTTTGGCTCAAATCATTTTTCTAAAACAATTGATCTCAATTTGGTTTTTAATGCGTATGAGAAACTATCTAAATCCCATGATCTTGTAATTGTCGAAGGTATTGGTGGTGTGATGACCCCTATTCTAAAAAATTATTTCATCTCAAATCTCATCAAAGATCTATGCCTAGATGTAATAATTGTCTGTGGCACTAGGATTGGTAGTGTAAATCATTTTCTTATGACTCAAAAAACTTGTGAATTACATGGATTAAACATTCGTGGGGTTGTGATCAATGACTGTGTTGTGGATGGATATGATCTGGATTCATTGGAAAATGAGCTCTCTAAATTAACTAGTTCTCCCATTATTTGTAAAATCCCATTTATCCAAAACAAACATCATGATGTGTCAAAAATTATATCCTCTCAAATTAATCTAAAAGATTTTTTTTCATCATGATTTAAAAATTGCAAATCTGTTCTGCTTTCTTGAATCTACTATTTGTTTAATGTCTTGTAAAATATTACAAATTGATTTATTTCCTTCAATCTCATATTCTCTGGTTTCTAAATCTAACAAATTTTTTGTGACGACAAAAACGTTCTCTTGAAATGGTTGAATCATTTTAATTCTCTTTAATTCATCATTAATTTTTTTTATATCTGCTGTTTTAGCAAAATACAGCACTAGTGATTCTTCTGGTTTCTCTGACATTGTTTTTGCATCAGGGATGATTATGTCTAAATAAATTCCAGACATTGTAATTTTTCTCATGCTCGGAATTAAAGTCTCAGTAAGTATGTAATGCATCATACTCTCACATAAAATTCCTAAAGCTTCTACTTTATCTAATTCTAATTTCAGTACTCGAGTTTTACATGAGTCGATAATCTTTTCTATAACTATTGGGGAATTATTGACTAAATTCTCTTTTAGAAAAATATTTGAAATCTTTGAAATTTCATCATATAGTATATCTTTGATTGGCGATGGTTCTTCATCCAAAATTATTCTGCAAATACGTATCTTCTTTCTCCTCTACTTTCGGGAGATGTTTTAACACTTGTAAGAACAAATTCTTTTTTGCCCTGTAAGACACTTTCATGCGGGCTTAATTTATTTTCATGAATTTCTTCATACTTGTCAAATGGTAACCTAGTTCTTTCCCCAATTTCTTCTTCTAAATTCATAGATTTAACAATCTCTTTGTATTCTGGTTTGACAATTCCGCTAAACACCATTGCACTGCTTCCACTGCCATATGATCCAAATCCTATTCGTTTCCCTTCCAAATCTACTCCTTTCTTATATTCAAATTCCAAACTACTTCTAAATCCTAAATATAATGATGCAGTATACAAATTCCCAATCATTTTTGATGCGACAAGTGAGCTTGCTAACTTTGATTCATAGACTTGTTGATATTCTTCAGTTTTTGTAAATAGCTTTGTAAATTCATGATCTTTTGCCATGAACTCCGAATCTGCCAGTACTGATTCAATTGTACCTCTTGGGTCTTTTGGTGTTGGTTCTTCGATACCAATCTTTTCAATTATGTTTTTCCATCTTGGAAGATTTCTCCATTCATGCCTGACTAAATATGCTAGTGCCTTTTTGCCCATGTTACTATATGGCAAATGCATGTTGAGATAGTCGATGTAATCTAGAACTGTCTCATCCTCTTTTGGATTGATCAATCCTGTCTTCATTGCCTTTGAGGTGTAATCATTTAATGCATTTTTCACTTGTATTAGATATAGTAAATTTGAATACTGACCATGAACAATTGGTGTTTCTTTTCCAAACGGTCTGTAAAAATCATATTCGTTTTTAATTGATGTTGATGTAACTTTAGGATCAAATTCTAATAACCTTGGTTGATCATTTAATAACATTGCAACTGCACCTGCTCCCTGTGTCATCTCTCCACTTGAACCGATATCGTATTTTGCAATATCTGAAACAACCACTAATGCATGTTTATCTTCAGCCTCTCCTGCTCTAATCCAATTTGTGTTATCATACAATGCATACGACCCACTAACACATGCAAATTTACATTCTATTCCACCACAATGTTCAAAAGTCCCTTCACCAAAAACTTGTTCTAACATTCCAATAACATATGAGTTCATTGCTTTTGATTCATCAAATGATGATTCTGTAGCAACATACAATCTACCAATGTCTTCTGGTACTAGATTATTTTTCTGCATCACTTTAAGACATGAATTTGCAGCTAAACATGCTGGGTCTTGATTTGTATCAACAATTGCCATTTTTGATACTCCTAACCCTCTTTCTAATTTGGCAGGATCTAATCCTCTTGCTTCGGCAAAGTCTTTTGCATCTACGTATAGTTTTGGAATGTATATTGATACATCATCTATGCCAGCTGCCATTAGTTGTGATTCCTAAAATTAGAATATAAGAATTATCAACTGATTTTTTTCTATGTATTTTGATGATTTTTTTTACTAATATTTTCTATTTTCTATATGATTTTTTGATTATTTTAACTCAGATTCAAAAATTTTTTCAAAAACATCGAATGGTTGAGCTCCGCCGATCTTATTGATATTGCCTGAGGGACCTATGATGAAAAATGCAGGTGTGCCTGTTAATCCTAACTCTTTTGCATCATTGTTACTTGCAATTATCTTATTTTGAAACTTTGCAGAATTCATACATTCACTGAATTTCTCTGTATCTAAACTGATATTTTCTGCAAATTGGTACAGATTTTCTGATGAAGCCCAACCATTATTTTCTCCGCCCCAATTACGATACAGCTCATCGTGGTATTCCCAAAATAATTCTTGATCACCGGCACATTGTGCAGCATGTGCAGCATTTACTGAGTCCTGACCAATTATTGTAAAATCTTTAAAGATAATTTTCACTTTACCTGATTTTACAAATTCATCTAAAATTGCATGTTCTGTATCATGAAAGAATTTGTTACAAAAAAAACATTGGTAATCCCCAAATTCAATCATTGTAATTGGTGCATCCATTTGACCTAATATCGGCGAGCCATTATCTCTGAAGGCCGAAATATCAACTGTTTTTTTTTCTACTACATGCTCAGGTGTGGAAATCTGTTCTAAAATCTGTTGAGAATCATCTATTATGCCTGCTGAAAAAAATATTGCAGCTACAATTGCTATTGTTATTCCTGCCCCTATGGCAATAGATGGTCCATGTATGGATGTTTTTTTAGTTGGTTCTATACTATCATCTAGCACTTCATCTTCTTGAGGAATCTGTATTTTCTCGACCCCCTCAATGATTTTAGAATTTTCTGTATTAATTGAATTAGTTAAATCATCTAATTTTCCCCACAACTCATCTTTATCTTCCTTTGATTTTGATTCATCTCTTAAATCATTGGGATCTGAGTTCATGCATGATTAAAATTTTGAATACATTTAGTTCTTTACACCAAATACAAGTTATCTAAATAAATGGCAATAATCATCTTCAATTTATGAAGAATGTTTTTGTAAATGGTTTTGGCTCAATTGGAAGCAGAATTTCTGAATTCATTAAAGATGACTCTGAAATTCAATTATTAGGTGTAGGTAAATACTCTCCAGATGAAAAAGTCAATATAGCAAAATCAAAAGGTTTTGATGTTTTTGTACCTGAAAAAAAATTAGATTCATTTTCAAATTATGATATTTCTGGAACAATCGAATCTATTCTTGATAAATGTGATTTAGTAATTGATGCATCACCTGGTGGTCATGGATATCTGAATAAGAAAAATTTGTATGAACCGCGAAATTTAAAAGCAATTTATCAAGGTGGTGAAACAGTTTTTGGAGAAAACGCAGTATCTGAACTTTTGTATAATTCCCGTTCAAATCATGTGGAAGCATTTGGTAAATCACATGTAATGCAGGGTAGTTGCAATGTCACTGGGATGGGTCGTATACTAAATCCATTACGTGAAAAATATGGTTCTAGTCTAAAACGTTTTGATGTAACTTTAGTACGACGATGGGCAGATATTGAACAAACTGAAAAACAATTAGTTGACACTATCGAACTTTCTGAACATCCTCACCACGGTGAGGATGTCAAAGCATACTTTGGAAAAAATTCTCCATTATATGTGCGTGCAATCAAAGTTCCAACTCGTCAAATGCATCTGCATATAATGGATATACGTTTCAAAGATTCTGCACCATCAGTTGATGAAATACATGAGCTATTCAGAGATGAGTATGGTGTAGTTGAAGTCTGGACAGCAAAAGGCACAAAAGACATTCGTGATTTTGCATCATCTCATTTTACATTTACAGATACAAATATGATTCACATTCATGCAAACATGACTGTGAGAATCGATGATACGATACAATTAATGTACTCTGATGATCAAACTGGGATAGTGATTCCTGAAAATCATATGCTCATGCAAGCAATGCTGTTTAACCGAAGTTACTCTGATTCGTTTTCTAATACTGAGAAATTATTCAAAATGGATGAAAAGAAAAAATTACTTCAAGAACATTTTTCAAAATCATCTTAAAATCATTCAGTTTTTTGTATTCTAATTTTTTCTGGAATATTCTTTGTTACTTTCTCGACAATTATTCTTAAACCGTTAATTTCAATTTTATCTCCTTCTTGTGGTATGTCTTGTAATTTTTCATGTAATAATCCATTAAGTGATGCGTAATCATCTCCCTCAGGAAC
Source organism: uncultured Candidatus Nitrosopelagicus sp. (assembly GCA_964344885.1). Taxonomy (GTDB): domain Archaea; phylum Thermoproteota; class Nitrososphaeria; order Nitrososphaerales; family Nitrosopumilaceae; genus Nitrosopelagicus. The sequence goes on from CAYFOW010000017.1 coordinate 12,239, forward strand.
ATTTGATTTGAAAATCTCATTAATTTTATCAATTTCAATCTCGCCATTTGTAATGATTGTATCTTGACCAACACTCTCATACCCTTGATTTTTTGTAACATCTGTTTCATCTTCAATTTCACCTACAATCTCTTCTAACAAGTCCTCTAATGTTACTAGCCCTTCTACTCCTCCATGTTCATCAACCACTATTGCCATGTGTGTTTTCCTTCCTTTCATCTCTTTTAGCAATGCACTGACCATCTTTTCTTGTGATACAAATACGGGTTTTCTAGAAATCTCTTTTAGACTAATCATTTTTTTATCCATCTCTAATTCTCTTAAAATATCTCTTACATGGACAAATCCTACAATATCATCTTGATTCTTCTCAAAAATTGGAATTCGTGAATGACTATTATTATTGATCTCAGATAACGCTTCAAATAACAACATCTTTGATGGCAGTGTAAACATCTTTGTGCGCGGCGTCATAACACTTCTGATAACTGTGTCATCAAATTCTAATGCACCTTTTACTAATTCTGATTCTTCATGTTCGATTGCATTTTCATCTAGCCCTTGCTCGATTACACTTTTGATCTCTTCTTCAGTAATTGGGGGTGGTAAGTAACTACTGCCCGTCATCTTTACTACTCCTCTTGTGATAATTTCAAACATCTTTACTATTGGATATAATGCATAACTGAATGCAAGTAAAACCGGTGCAAATCTTAATGAAATTCTAGTTGCATTTGCATTACAGTATGTCTTGGGGGTAATCTCTCCAAAAATTAAAATTAAAAATGTCATGATGCCTACGGCAATACCTAATCCATCATTACCAAAAATTCGTATGGCCACACTTGTTGCAAGTGCAGATGCGCCCACATTAACTAAGTTGTTGCCTAGATTAACACTTGACATCATCCATCCTGGATTTGATTTTAGTTTGTGCAGTGCTTTTGCACCTTTTCTTTTTTCTTCTAATAGTTGAATTACTTTGGATTTACGTATACTTACTAGTGCAACTTCTAGACCGCTAAAAAACCCTGATAATCCAATTAAAATGACTAGTAAAATAATCTCGTAAACTAATTCCAATTACTGTCTCCAAAATTATAAACTGCATAATTTGCTTCATGATTGTCCATTTACTTAAGAATCCACCACATCTTTTTGAACAATAATAATACAAAATCGAGTCTTTTAAGCTTATATGAAAAACTTTTTTTAAGCTCTTGGAGGTATTGCAAACCTATTGTTTGGATTGTTATGATAGTCTACTGACAATGATGAATCTTTTTGTCTGCCTGTAAGTATTCCTACCACTGTATCATCTTTCTTGATAACTTCTTCTTGAACAAGTTTTCTGATTCCTGCAGGAGTTGCACCTGATGCCATCTCACAATCAAATCCGTTTAATCCGACTGCAGACATTCCATCTAACATATCTGAATCTGAGACTGTAGTGACTACTCCATTTGTAAACTCTAATGCTCTTAATGCCTTGAGAATATTTGCTGGTCTGCCAATTTGAATTGCAGTAGCTTTTGTTTTAGGACGAATGCCTCTCTTATCTAGGTCTGAATAATAATCATCAATCAATTCTTCATTTGGTTTACCTTTATTCCAACGAAGTTTTTCTCCGTTTACTCCATTATTATAAAGATCATCTAAAGTATTTGCCCCCTCTGCATTGATTACTGCAATTCTAGGAATTTTTTTTATCCATCCCCATTCATATAACTCCATCAATGCTTTTCCACAACTAGATGTATTTCCCAATGCTCCGCCTGGATAAACAATCCAGTCTGGTTCGTTCCACTGGAGGTATTCTAATGCACGATATGGGATTGTTTTTTGCCCTTCAATTCTAAATGGGTTAACTGAATTTACTGTATACCCTTGATGGTTTTTTGCATCATCTAGTGATTTTCTTAATGCATCATCAAAATTACCTTCTATCTCAATTATCTGTGCTCCAAATTGATATGCTTGACTAAGTTTTCCCGGTGCAATTTGTCCTGCTGGAATATACACATCACATGACATATTTTCATTTGCAGCATACATGCCTGCGGCCGCAGATGTATTTCCTGTTGATGCACAAACAATCTTTTTTGCATCAATCATTTTTGCATGGGTTACAGCTGCTGCCATTCCATTATCTTTGAATGAGCCACTTGGATTGTATCCTTCTGGTTGCAACCACAAACCTTCATTTTTTACGTTGACATACTCTGATACTTTGTGCATCTGATATGGTTTTGATTGTCTGCCTTCTGCACCATCTAATGATACTAAATATCTGCTACATTCATCTTGATTTTCTGTATCTATTTGACAAAAATTTAGTAATTCTCTAAAACGCCATACCCCACTTTCATTAAAAATACTGCCATGTGGATTTCGCCTATCATAAAATACTTCTTTTAATGATTCAGATGGTTTTTGTTTATACTTTACATCTAACAAATGACCTTTTGCACACGTTATCTCTGTTGTATTGATAGGGTATTCTAATCCACAATGAGGTTCAATACATTTCAGAAATGCCGAATCTTGCATTAAAAAAAATGATTGATTGGACTAATTTAAGTATACGATGGAGATCTAATGAATAAAAATTTCTAATTATTCATCTTTAAATTTTATTTTTGATTTACAAAATAAATTGAATTTGATTACTAAGATTTGAATACTGTTTTAAACAAATAATTTTTGAACCATGACTGACTTTAATCAATATCTAAAAAATATAATTCAGCAAATTTTGGATTCATATGGAATTTTATTAAAACTAAATGATGATTCCGGAGATCTAGATATTATTAAACGGGAATCATCAAAAATTTCTGGACTTTTTCAAGTAATTGCCAATAAATTAGAACAAAGTGAAGACAATAGAGATAATATTATTTCATTACAAAAAGTATCTGAAAGATATGTGGAAAATTATGATTTTTCCCAAGAAATCGATATACTATCTGACATCTATTTTGATGACTCTGCACGGATAAAAAATATCCGTCTATCAATAATTGATTCACTTGAAAATTATGATACTGTAGATAAATTACGTGAAATTCTTGAGAAACTCTGATGTTATTTGGTCTTTGGACCTGAACGAAGATGGAAATTAATACAACACTTACAATCATGTTTAATACATTCACTTTCTCTAAAATGCCCACATATGCCACATTCACAATGTTCGCTCATACTATTACTTTATCCATCTTTTAGATATTATGTTTGTGTATAAACTATTTCTCTTGTCAAAAACCAACCTATTTTTTTGATTTTGTTTTCTTTGTTTTTGAATCTGGTTTTTTCTGCATCTCTTTTTCAATCTCAGCTGCTTTATCATCAACTACTCTGATAATCTCTTGGATGACCCCATCTAAATCTGAATCATTTACACTAGGTTCTACTGCCTGAGATATTTCTTGAATTGATGACGATATGCTTGCACTAACTTGTTCAAAGCTTTCAGGATCTTCGTACGCTGTATTGTATAATGATTTTAAGCCATTTACTTGATTAATCACTTGATCAGTTAGTGTTATTCTAAATTTTGATCCGTTTACTGTAATCTCTTTAGTTATCATATGGAAAATTCAAATTCTTAGTTCTTATAGTTTTCTTTACTATTAATAATGCAAAAATCGTAAATTAGAAAATTATGTAATCTAGTGCCGCTGCATCGCTAATTAACGATGTATGTCGTTTATTTACTACATATCCATTTTTAATTTCCTCAGTTGGAACCCACCTGTTTGTTGATGTATAATGTCTTTTCTCAGCAAGTTCTCTTTCAATTAATTCAATATCAAATTCTCCCTCTTCAATTTGCTGAGAATCTAGATGTTTGATAGTAACTAGAATTTTATTTACTTTTACTCTATCTCCAAATTTCCATATGGTTTGTGGTACCTCATCTGATACTTCTAGAATCTTTACTTTCATTTCCTTGTCTCCTAATGAATTATGACTTACTAAAACTCGTTCATCAATAAAATTTTCAAATCCATAATTTTGTCCAGGATTAAACTTGTAATCTTGTCTACTTTTTTCTGGTTGTTTCTTTACAACTAAATCCATATCTAATTTTGGTTCTTGAACAACTTCTGTTTGTTCATCTTTATCAATCTCCAATTTTTTTAGGATTTCATTATATCTTGAATTTGAAATTCCTACTGCTTCAAAAATTGTATATTTTGGATAATTACGATTAAACCATGATTTGTATTTGTCTTCTGTATGATATCTCTTAATGTAGTGTTCAACTCCTTTTGAAAGATCTACAAATTCTAAAACCGGTTTCACTTCTGCATCAGGTGCTGATTCTACCACTTCTGCATCAGGTGCTGATTCTACCACTTCTGCATCAGGTGCTGATTCTACC
>CAYFOW010000017.1:16728-28681 GCA_964344885.1 uncultured Candidatus Nitrosopelagicus sp.
ACTTCTGCATCAGGTGCTGATTCATTAGTTTCGCTCACACATTTTTTCAATATTCTTTCCTTAAAAAATGATTGTCAATGAATAATCTAAGTTAATTTATCATTCATGAATAAATTGGTACTTTGAATTGAACTCTATTTTATGATCTTGTAACGGAATTGCCATTTTACTTTTGTCACTTTGTTGATATACATCTCCATTATACGTACAAACTAAATTTACACTCTCTTTTGTTTTGTCCCATTCTTTGAAAATCTCTCTTAGTTTTCTTTGTTTGTATTCTCCTAATCCAACTCTTTTTTTTGTTGAAAATTTGAATGCCAAAATAACCTTACGTTTTTTATATAACTTGAAATGCCCTGTCCAATTTTTACACCTGTTGATTTGATCAAAAGGAACTTGTAATGATTCTGTAGTTCCGGATTTAGCTTCAATTGCATAAAGAATGCTTTTTCTATTATTTACTGCTAAAACATCAGGCAATGCTGTACTGGGAGAACCAAGCCTAAATGCATGCCATCCATCAGTTGCATTAAATCTCTTTACTAGTGTGTCTTCCCAAAAATATCCTCTCTGTCTGCGTGTTTTTGCTATATGCTTATTGTCTTTAATCTTCTCAACTTTCATCATTACAATATCAGACCTTTTCATATCGATTATTTCATTATTTTGAAGATATAGTATAGTTGGTAATTATATTATATCATTAGATAAATTATCGTAGAATTAATTTATCATTAAATTTTAAGAAAGACATGGATTTTGATGACTTTTATTGTGTGTATTGTGGAGCATCATTTGGAAATGATCCTATAAAATTGTCATTACACATAAGAGATTCACATGAGCAAAAAGTTGATTAGGATTATCATTTCTCTTTAAAATAAAATTCGTATTCATTTCCTAATTCACATCTGTTCAAAATCACTTCTGAATTTATCTCCGGCTCAATTTTAACATCAAGTTCCCCAATCACTCTAATTTGATTTTCTAACTCAATTATTCCAAAATACTTTTCATCTTTCTTTGAAAACTCTATTACTTTTCCAATTTTTGAAACATCTCTCCAATCTGTTTTTCTAAAACATTTGTTGCAAATTTCATTTGGCGGCCACACAATTATTTGACAATTTGTACAATGGCTTGTTACAAAATGACCTTTACTAAACTCATTTTTGAAATAATTCATGATTCTAATACCATAACTGTTGATGATGTAGCAGCTGCTGACATGTTTTGTACCAACCCAATTTTTGCATCATCTATTTGTCTTTTTTCTGCTGAATTTTGTAATTGCATTGTAATTTCCACGATTTGAGACACTCCTGTTGCACCTAATGGGTGCCCTACTCCAATTAAACCACCTCTAGGATTGACCATCTTATTTTCCGAATTAAACAATGTTCTTACCATCTCGCCACCATTTCCTGGCTTAACGAATCCAAGATCTTCAAGTGTCATCACCTCGCAAATAGAAAATGCATCATGAACTTCTGCTACATCTATCTTACCAATTTCTACATCTGCCATCTTCAATGCATCTTTTGCTGCAATCTTAGTTGATTCTATGCTTGTCAAATCTCTTGTTTTAGTAAATCCTGCAGATATTGTTTTTTGACCAATACCTGTAATTGAAATTGGACAATCCGTAAACCTTGATGGTTTTTCATTTTTTGTGACTAGTATTGCTGCAGCACCAGTACATGGTTTGCAACAATCAAACAATCTTAAATCATCTGTAATTTTTTTTGAATTCATTATTTCTGGGACAGTAAATGGCTTGTTGGTATAAGCAAATGGGTTATCCATTGCATTTTTATGATTTTTTGCAGACACTAATGCTAAAACCTCATCTGAAATCTGATACCTTCTTTTGTATGCGCTTGTGTATAGCGAACCCCAATAAACTGGATGTTTGAACTGCCCTCTTGAATCATCCCATTCAAAAATTTGTCCTGGACCATCAAATCTATCTGCACCAATGACCAAAACGTTCTCTGCTAATCCTGATTTGATATATGAAAATGCAGAGACTAGACTGTTTGTTCCAGAACTACACAATGTTTCTATAGAGTGTGAAATTTTTGGAGAAATCCCAGACATCTCTGAAACAGTAGCTGCCAAATATTTTGAATTATCATTTGTTGAAACAAGCACTGCATCAATATCTTTTTGTTCTAAATTTTCTGTTTGATCAAATAATGATTTCACTGCTTCAAGCATAATCTGCTCAATTGGACTTTGACTATCTGAAAATTTTGTATGCCCATATCCTGAAATTACTACTTGGTTCATTATTCTTCTGCAAAAGTTTTTGTAAATAATTCAAATGACTCCATTACGTCTCCAATTGGATTAAACTGAATAATTGGTAGTTTTATTCCACACTTTCTAAATTCTATTAATTGTTCTTTACAAGATTCCGGTCTTCCACAAATTGTCAAATCATTCAACATATCTTCTGGAATTAATTTGTGATTCTGTGAGAAACCTGTTTTTTTAAATTCATCAAAAATCTTTTTACATTCCTCTTTGTATCCATTCTCACTTAGAAATTTTCGATAAATATCTCCCACTGATATGTAAAACGCAAGCGTTTTTCTTGCTCTATCTTTTGCTTCATTTTCGTTTTCTGAAATACATGTAATAATTTGACATGACGTATCAATTACTCTTGTCTTTTGCATATTTTCAATTGTTTGACTCATCTCTTTTTTTGGTCTAAGATAAAAAATCACTCCATCTGCAATCTCCCACGTCAACTCTACCATTTTTTTATTGATTGCTGCCAAGTAAATTGGAATGTCATTTCTGGGTGGCTTAATTAGTAACGTGAAATTTTTTAATGCAAAGATTTTTCCCGAATAATTTACTTTGTTTCCTGATAGGACTAATCTGATTATCTCTACATACTCCCTCATTCTTTGTAGGGGCTTATCAAAATCTACTCCGTGAAAATCTTGTACGATGGGCATGCTGCTAGTGCCCAACCCTAAAATCATTCTATTATTTGAAATGGTATCTACAGTAGCTGCGCCCATGGCAATTAATGATGGACTTCGTGAATAGATGTTGATTATGGATGATCCGAGTTTTGATTTTGCATTGTTTTGAGAAACTGCACATAAAGTTGAAAAATTCTCCATTCCCCACGTTTCAGGAACCCAAATCACTTCTGGATTAATACTTTGTAATTTTTTAGAGCATTCAATTACTTCCTTGACACTTAATAATGAACCTAAACTAAATGATATTCTCATTTTATCATCGTATAAATTTCTCATAATTTCTTTTTTTTATGTCAACTGTACACTCTTCAATGTCTTTATGAGAATCTATTGAATGCCAAAATACATCGTTAAACTTTACATTATGTAGATTATCACTTCTTGCAAGTTTTGGAAATGTGATTTCTTCTATGTTTCCTTTTGATGGTAGTTGTTTTATGACATCTTTTGCCAAATAATACAGTCCTGCATTCATCCATGTATTTGTAATCTCTTTTTTCTCATTAAACTGTGTGATTTTATCATCTTCTAATTTTAAAGTACCAAACTTTGTTTTTAATGGAATTGTTGCAATCGAATTTTTTGTTGCCTGCAATACTCGTAAATCAATATTTGTTATCACATCTCCATTCATAACAAAAAATGTTTCATCTGAAATCAATTTTGATGCTTTTTTAATTGCCCCTCCTGTCCCAAGTGGGTTTTTTTCAATTGAATACTGAATGTCTACATCTAGATTATTTTTCACATCTAGATAATTTTTAATTTGTTCGGCTTTGTATCCACTACAAATAACAAATTGGTTAATCCCAAATTTTTTAAAATATCTAATCTGCCACTCTATAATTGGAATATTGTTTATTGTAATTAGTGGTTTTGGAATAAAATCCGTAACAGGCCTTAATCTAAGACCTCGTCCGCCTGATAAAATCATCACCATCATCAAAATTACGTTTTGATTGTGACATTTTATGTTTATTATACAATGAATAACTTTCGCTGTACTAATGTTATTGTACAGTACTAACTAATTTAGCCTAGGCTAACTTTAAATAACTTTTCAAATACATGCGTGATATGGGTGCGTTATCTCATAAGATGTTATTATTAGTGATAATTGGATCAGTTTTTTCATTTGGATTTGTAATGTATCCTGTACTCTCCGATGCTCAGGTGACTGAAAAACTGTTTGTCACTCATACTGGTGCAGTGGTTAAAACTACTGGTGAGATAATTGATCCCCTTTACGTTGAATCCACTATGGAATTTGACCCTATGGAATATCTTCGTGATTTTGATTATGGAAAACAAACTCCATTGCCTGATGGAACTACTTTACGTGAGTATGCCATAATTGCTGAAGATGATCAAATCATGGAAGTTGCTCCAGGTGTTTTTTATAATGTGTGGACCTATAATGGTTCAGTCCCTGGTCCTACAATTCGTGCTACTGAAGGTGATTTGATTAGAATAAATTTCATCAATAACGGTTCAAAAGAGCACACCATACATTTTCATGGAATTCATCCAGCTGAAATGGATGGTGTTTTTGAGCCAGTAGGCTCTGGCGGAGGTCAATTCACTTATGAATTTCGAGCAGGTCCTGTAGGAGTTCACCCGTATCACTGTCATATAATGCCACTAGAAGAGCACATCATACATGGTCTGTATGGTGTCTTCATTGTTGATCCAAAAGAAGGCCGTGAACCAGCTGATGAAATGGTCATGGTTCTAAATGGACTAGATACTGATTTTGATACTGAAAATAATTTTTATGCTGCAAATACGATTCCATTTTATTACCAACACCATCCAATTCAAATCAGTACTGACCAGTTAATCCGAATTTATGTAGTAAACATGTTAGAGTTTGATCCTGTAAATAATTTCCATCTACATGGGAATTTGTACCATTACTACCCTACTGGCACTGATACAGTTCCTTCATCTTACACTGACATGATTACATTATCGCAAACAGAGCGAGGAATCATGGAATTCTCATATGACTATCCTGGAAAATATCTCTTTCATGCACATAAAGTAGAATTTTCTGAAAAAGGCTGGGTTGGAATTTTTCTAGTTCAGGATAATGATAAATCAATTGAGGTAATAGACAATGAGTACTGATAAGGTCACTTCAAAAGCAAAAACTATTGCTAGCGGAATAATTCCATTTGCTTTTGTTGTTTTGATGTTGGTGTATCTTCTTGGTCCTGGTTCAGCATTACTAGATTTTGGAACCCCACTTCCTGAGATAGTAATTGAGAAAGTAGATTTCATTGACTCTGAAATTCAGGCAACTGTTCGAAATACTGGACCAGTCCCTGTTCAAGTGGTGATGGCAGACGTAAATGATAGGTTTCAACCTGCCGCAATTGAACCTGATAAGACTCTTGAAAGATTTGAATCTGCATTAGTACGAATTCCTTTTGAATGGAATGTTGCTGAACCATACATCATTGGAATTACCATTGATGATGGCACTCGTTTTGAGACTGAAATTGAAGCCGCAGCCCCAGCATTAGCACCTGATGCAAATCTTGCAGGATTTTTTGCAATAATTGGCACCTATGTAGGAATTTTACCTGTAATGATTGGATTAATGTGGCTGCCATTTATTCGTCGTTTGTCTCAAAACAAGTACAACTTTTTTTTGGCTTTAACTGTAGGATTACTTTTATTTCTTGCAATTGATTCCATTGAAGAAGCAGTTGAAGTTTCATCTGAGCGTTTAGCTGGAAGTTTTAATGGTATTTTGTTAATTGCTACCATCACTTTAATCTCATTTCTTGGTCTATATTACGCAGGCAACAAACTTACCAATTCTGTAAATGTTTCATCGTTTTCAAAACCTGTTGCACTAGGTTTGATGATATCAATTGGAATTGGATTACATAATTTTGGGGAAGGTCTGGCAATAGGTGCTGCAGTTGGATTAGGTCAGGTTGCTCTAAGTACATTTTTGATAATTGGATTTGCATTACATAATACAACTGAGGGTTTGGCAATTGCATCTCCAATGGCTAAAGGTAAACCTGCAATTGGAAAATTAGCCATCATGGGCATGATTGCAGGTTCTCCTGCAATTTTTGGGGCATGGATTGGAGGATTCATGTACTCTCCATTTACATCCATAATCTTTTTGGCAATTGGCGCTGGTGCAATTTTTCAAGTAATTGTAATTATTCTTAAATGGATTTCTGAAAGTGACAAAAATCTATCCAGTGGCGCAATACTTGCAGGAATCAGTGTCGGTATGGCAGTAATGTATATCACAAGTATCATCATCTAAACAAATCTACTATCTTAGAAAATTTCAAAAGTTGCAATTCCAAAATAGTATCCTATCAAAACTAATAAAATACTCCATCCCCATGAACCCAAAAATGTGTAGAGTAAAAATTTTGGTAATTTCATCTTTAAAATCCCTGCAGGAATTGAAATCATCTCACGAAATACTGGAACCATTCTTCCAAACAAAACTGCTTTATCACCATATTTCTGAAACCAATTCTCAACACGTACCATCTTTTTCTCAGAGACTCTTATTTTTTTCAAATATCTTAGAATTGCTAATCTGCCAAGCTTTAGGGCAACAAGATAGATGACTGTAGAGCCTACCGTTGCTCCTGTCCCTCCTGCAAACCCTAAACCTATTGTCTCAATCAAACTCATCTCATTTTGTGATGCCACATACCCTGCTAATGGAAAGACTGCCATTGTGGGTATTGGGGGCACTATAGTCTCAATTAATGCAGCAACAAATACTCCCCAGTAAAGATGCTCAGAGACTAGGGTCATTACCCATTGTACTAGTTGTTCAATCTCACTCAATTTGATTCATTCTCAGTCATGTAGTAGTGTAATTCAGTATAACATTCTGTGCAATACTGCTCAAAATCTGTATGTTCACAATCATACGTCTTTTTTGAATCATTACTACATTTCTTACAGACAGTCATTTGAAAATTACTACTGCATTGATTTTTTAATCTTTATTCCGCCCAAGGCAGCAATTATTGCACCCACGGCAATTAATCCGCCACCTTCACCAAGCATTCTTGCTGAGTTCTCAGTCTCACTTGCACCAATTACAGATAATGCACCTCCAACAATGATTAGAATCCCTGTAATTATCAACATGATTCCTAACCCTTTGAATGGTGGATTTTTTGATGTAAAAAACGCAATAAATGATAAAATTATTGGTGGAAATCCTAATCCAATTCCTCTTGTCATGGCATCCAATGGTAGAAATCCTTGCCCTGCTACATCTCCACCCATCATTACATCTGCACCATAAATCACTAGTAATATGATCGAGATTCCTGATAGTACGTGTGGAATAGATACCATGAATAATTTGATTTTGTCTTAATTAATAAACCAATACTCAACTCATCAAATTAACCATATTGACAAAACTATCTTACAAGAGAACATTTGTAATTTGTTTTGACTTGTAAATTTGTTGGATTCTCAACAACTCATGGATAAGATCCAAGAAGAAAATATTTCATATCTGAATTTCTGGTTTGTAGACATCTTTGGTGAATTACACAGATTAGGAATGCCAAGCTATGCTGTAGATAAGAGTAGTTTTGATAATGGCTTAGAAAAATTAGATGCAAGCTCAATTTTGGGATTCAAATCTGTAAACAAATCTGACATGCTTCTAAAACCTGATCCTAATTCATTTCGAATACTTCCACCTGATTATGATCAAGGAAACAGAAAAAATGCTCGATTATTTTGTGATCTATATGAGGCTGATTCTACTAATGATGTTCGATATAATAGAGATTCAAGAGGAATTGCCCAAAAAGCATCTGAAGAATCTGCCAAATACGGAATCACCAAAACATACTGGGGTCCTGAGATTGAATTTTTTGTATTTGATGCAATCAATATCTATCCATCACCGTATGCTGCAACTCATTCTTATGGCGGTGCTGGTTACTCTATAGAATCAAAAGAATCTCCATGGTCTAAAGGCAATGTAAGTACTGCAATTGATATCAAAGAGGGCTATTATCCAGCACAACCAAAAGACACACTTGAGCCATTTAGAAAAGACATCTGTGATGATCTGTATAATCACTTTTCCATAAAAACTGAAGCCGAACATCATGAAGTAGCTACATCTGGTCAATGTGAGATTAATCTCGTATACGATGAAATGCTAAAGATGGCAGATGATGTAATTACTGTGAAAAATATTGTGCGCGTCAAAGCAAAAAGACGCAATAAGGTTGCCACATTCATGCCAAAACCAATCTTTGGAGACAATGCATCAGCAATGCATACCCACCAAAGCATCTGGAATGATAATTCTAATCTAATGTATGATGAAAACGATGAATCTGCTCAACTAAGCCAAATTGGCCGATATTACATCGGTGGAATCTTAGAGCATGCACGCTCTTTGTGTGCAATTAGTAATCCCACTACCAACTCATACAAGCGTCTAGTTCCAGGATTTGAAGCACCAGTCAATGTCTGTTGGGGATTAAGTAATCGTTCTGCTGCAATAAGGGTTCCAATGTATTTCAAAAACCAAGAAAAAAGCAAACGAATGGAATATCGTGTGCCTGATCCTACTGCCAATATCTATTTACTTGAATCTGCACTCTTACTTGCAGGATTAGATGGAATCAAAAACAAAATTGATCCAGGCGATCCTGTTGAAGAAAATGTCTACAAATTATCTGCTCAAAAGAAAAAAGAATACAATATTGGTTCATTACCTGTCTCCTTGCGAGAAGCACTAGATGAATTAAAAAGCGATTCAAAATTCCTAGAACACGTCTTTACTGCTGACTTTTTAGACAAATACTCTGAGCTAAAATCTCACGAATACACTGCATTTGCTCAGACTCCAACTGCATGGGAAATATCCATGTATGCTGATGCCTAGTATTGACTAATCATTTCTCCAGAACTTGGATAAATCATTTTGATTCTTACTGCATGTCTTGTACACTTAGAACCATCTTTGTTCGAATATGCTCGATGATTGGAAGTTTCGTGTTGATGATTTCTAATAGTTCATTTTTTGTCTTAGCTACTATCTTACATACGATTTCATAAAATCCATCTACTTCTTGAGCTTCTTGAACTTGTGGAATTTGTTTCAAGTTTCTAATAACTGACAACTCTTTTCCAGATTCACAGTGAATTACTACATATGACTGTGCCATGAGAGAAAAAATGATTTTTTTTATTTAACTACTATTTTATTTGAAAATCAATTGATAATCATTTCATTTGATTTTTTTTTTTGAAAAAAAATTACATAGGTTTTGTCTTTAGTGACTCTTGAATTACTTTTACTTGTTCAATCAACCCTTCGATTCCTTTTGAATCATTTCTATCAATCACGTTAAAGTGTCCTAATTTTCTCTGTGGTTTAGAAATTTCTTTTCCATACATCTTCAAAAATACATCTTCTTGATCAATTTTCAATGGGATGTATCTACCTTCAAATCCTCGTTCACCTAAAATATTGCACATGACTGTTTTGTGAATCAGTTCAGTACTGCCTAATTCCAAGCCTAGAATTGCCCTAAGATGCTGTTCAAATTGAGACGTCTTGCTTGATTGCAATGTGTGATGTCCTGAATTATGCACTCTTGGTGCAATCTCATTAATTAGAATATTTTCATCTTTTGTAACAAACATCTCGATTCCAAATACGCCTGCGCCATGAAATACTTCCATTATCTTTTTTGCAATATCTTCTGCATTTTTGATTACTTTATCTGAAACTCTTGCAGGCGCTATAGTCATCTTCAAAATGTTGTCTTTATGTATATTTTCCACTAATGGAAATGCTTCAATCTGACCTTTCGTGTTTCTTGCTGCAATTACTGATACTTCCATCTTAAAATCAACAAATTTTTCTAACATTATCTGTTTTCCTTTGAATTGCTCATATGCTACTGCAATATCTTCTTCAGATGTGATCTTGTAATTTCCTCTACCATCATATGCATCCCGTCTTGATTTTAGTAATGCAGGAATTCCAAACTCGCGGACTCTCTCTTTTAGATCATCTAATGATGTAATCTCTACGAATTCTGGTACAGGTAAACCATTTTTTAAGAGGAATTCTTTTTGTGATAATTTATCTTGTATAATTTTCAGAGTATCTGGTGATGGTTCTATCTCGGTAATAGTTTCGGCTTCTTTGAGAACTGTGCTGTCTCCGGATTCTATCTCATATGTGATGATATCTGTATCTTTTGCCAGTCTCATAATTGCATCCTTGTCTTTGAAATCACCTACAATCTGTTCAGCACCTACTTGTGCTGCAGGACAATTCTCTGTAGGATCTAAAACTATAATCTTTGATATCTCATCAGGCAACTTCTTTGCAGCTTCGGCAATCATCATGCCTAATTGACCGCCTCCAATAATTCCCAATTTACGTGCCATCATCGAACAAAAATTATGAGGCTTACAAATAGATTTCTTCAGTGATGTGATTACCAGACATCATCTACTTCATCTAATTCTGTGAATTCTTCAGATACATTTCTCTTGAATCCATATCGTGATATGTCTCTGCTAAAGAACATGTCAATATTCCAATCAAGCCATACACGTAACTTTTTTTCAAAATTAGGCATCTTACTTAGATAGTAATTTGTCCATAACACCCATGCCAAGAATCCAGAAATTCTCATTCCCATTGCTTCGGCAATACCTGTTCTTTTTCCAATAATTGCGCTTTGTCCTTTCCATTCATAGTCAAATTTTTGTTTAACACCGCCATTGATCTTTTGCCGTATGTTGTGTGCAACTAGCTTTGCATGAACCTCTGCAATCTGTGCAGTAGGTGGAAATCTTTTTCCTTTTGATTCGTCAATTTGTGCGCAATCCCCAATTGCATACACATCTGAAAATTGCATTGTCTCCAAATATTCATTGACTGTTATTTGTCCTTTAATCATCTTGAAAACAGAATTCCGGATAATGTCTGCTGGTGCAATTCCTGCAGTCCAAATCATAGTATTTGATGAAATCTTTTCAGTATCCTCTAGTGCAGTTGATTTATCTTGTAAATTCTTAATTGTAATTGTATTACCATCAAACCTTGTCACTGCATTTTGTAACATAATCTCAATTCCACGCAATTCTAATTTCTCATGTGCAAATCTGGCAAGTCTTTCATTGAATCCAGGCAATATCTTATCTAATGCCTCAATCATCACAACTCGAATATCTGCAAAATCAATATTATGATAATGCGTTACTGCATCTTCTAAAAAGTCATTAATTTCTCCTGCAGTCTCAACTCCTGCAAATCCACCGCCAACTATAACAAATGTGAGCAATCTCTTTTTTTGGTCTTGGTCTTGTTCATTTTCTGCTTGCTCTAGCATATCTATGATGCGATTTCTTAAAAGAATCGCATCACCAAGTGTTTTCATGGTGTACGCATTTCTTTCAACATCACCCATTCCAAAGAAATTTGTCTTGCTGCCCAATGCCACTACCAAATAATCATAGCTTAATCGAAGACCTCTTTTCATTGATGTACCCTCCAATAGAACTTGCTTTTTTACAGGATCAATGCTTTTTACTTCTGACTCGTATACGTGACTGTATTTACATAATGTCCTAATTGGTGCAATGATATGTCTTGGAGAAATAGTTCCTGATGCGACCTGTGGCAGCATTGGAGTAAATAATAGAAAATTATCATCACTTACTATTGTAATCTGTACATCATTACGTGTGCCAAAATAATCTTCCAACTTTCGTGCACATTCAACTCCTGCAAATCCACCGCCTAAAATCAGGATATTTTTCTTATTCACAATACTTCCTTATCATAATTTGATAAATGACTGTTTATGTCATGGCATTGAGTCATATGTTAATAAAAAGCCCTCAAAACTTGCTTTGAATCCAATGAAATTACTCATTGTTCATAA
>CAYFOW010000018.1:0-14911 GCA_964344885.1 uncultured Candidatus Nitrosopelagicus sp.
ATATCCTGATGCACCAACAACGCCGACTTTCATAGTTAATCCTCTTCGTAAAGTGATATAATTTATTTGGTTCTGTTGCATCTTCGAGAGCTAGAATCTTTTCTCAAATTGGCTGATCGTACATTGGCACATCTTAGGGGCTGTTCAAAGTGGTATTACTTTATGGGCTTGAAGTGTTACGTTAGGGAGATAGTCATAAGTTCAATCTGACAATCAATTAGGATTTGACAATAAACAACACAAAGCATTTTGTGTCATATTCCTTGCCTTTCCATCCAAATCGGATATCTTTGATTTCATTTTTAGGATCTTTGGATAGAAATGATCTGATTCCGTCTGGAACCAAATCTCTATTGCGTTTTAATTTCCAACTGTCTTCCAAATTAACTGAATCCACCAATATAAGATAAAACCGATAAACCCTATCAAATCTCCTTTCACTTTGCTTTTCATACAGCCAACGTGCAAGACACACAGAATCTTTAATTGTATCTTGGATTATCTTTCTGCTTTCTTGTTTCATATCGCTTATGAATTTCTGATAGTCTGATTTTGATGATTCACTTAACTTTCTGTATATTTCTGTAAAAACTTGCCTGTCATTTCCATTCTTGTTATAATGTATCTTGTTCTCTTTGGCAAATTTCTTCAAGCTTGACAACTCAGTTCCCAATCCTTTTTCTTTTCTCTTGTCGTTTAGGAATTCTTTTGGAAAATATGTTACCTTCAGATCAAGCGGAATGTCATTCCAAAAAAAGTCTAGGTTCTTTACTTTGCCTATTGCAGGAATTATATTTTCATGCTCTTGAAACATATTCTCAATCAGAATAGTTGACCAATGATTGTACCAAGAACTTTTCACGTATCCAGACATGCTATCGTGCAGTTCATCTGTGATCTTTTGGTTAAGCTCATCATAACTCTTGATTTTCTTGACATAGTTGTTGACAATTGTCTTTTCCAGTCCGTTTTGATACAATCCTCCCCAATTCAAAACATCAAGTTTGAATAGTTCTGTATACAGCATCTCTTTCTCATCGGCTATGTTTTTTAGCTCACCGACAGATTCTTTTCTGATGAATTCATCTAAGGTTTTCAATGAAATATCATGATCAAAAATATCAGAAAGTTTTGGTTTGAAAAAACCTGTCATATTTTGATGCTCTGCCAACTTTCTAAGTAGAGTTGGTCTTGACATTGAACGTAATTTCAAAAAGTACATTCCATTTGAATAACTCAGTATTTTTGTAAAATCGCCAGAATCATAAAGATTCTGTAATTCCTTAAGATCAGCTTTTGATGTCAATCATTGAAGTCTCAATAATATTGACGATATAACTGATTTTATGTCAAAAATCAATCTATTGCGTATCAGATGAATGATTACATGGTTTAGTATTTTGTACAGAGGATGTTCCTTATTCTTGTTTAGATAATTCGATATTATGGAATCAATTGTCTTTTTGTCTGCAATACCATGCTTTTTGTTTCTGATCAAAGTATTTTTCCTAAAAGTAAATATGAAGTCTGTTTTCAATCCGCCTTTTCTGCTGTCTTGAACAACGGATGATGCTGAATAGCCTATCGTGCTAACATCTGATAATTCCAAATTCATATCAAACAAAATCTCTTGCAGTTTTTCCCATACTTGTTTATCATAGTTGTTAAACATCAATGTAAAATATTTGCCATTTTTTAGAACCCTGTCGATCTCACCCAATATTCTTTCTAACAGTTCCATGTATTCCGTAACCGTCTTGTTTCTTGTTTTTGCATCACTTACCACAAGCTCATTATCCATGTTTGCATCAAAGCCCAACCAGTCATTCCACATCATGCTTAATTCCAGATATGGCAACCTGTCACCATGAGGGGGGTCTGTTATGATGTAATCTATCGAGTTATCAGGCAATTTCTTTAGTGCATTGTAACAACTATCGTTGATCAATAAAATATTGCCTTGATTGTTTTCAAGGCTTTTGAAATTTCTTGCATGTTTAACGTTTGGAGGGGATTGAGAAAAATCTTTTTTGGCTTTAAGGATCTTTTTGTATCTGTTTTCAAAACAATTCCAAGCATTTATCTCAAAATGCTCTTTTGGAATCCAGTATCCTATTACCCAGCTACCAACTTCCTTTTTGTTTGATACGACATGTTCTCCTTTCATTTTTTTACGCTTATTGATCACAAATACCATCTTGCTAGCCTGACCAGAACAGGAAGTAAAACAAAATCTGAAAAAATCCCTCAATTTTACATTTTGAATCTTGTTTATTTCTTCTAGTAAAATAGATAATGCCAATGCATTTCTAGGTGTAAATAAATCATATACGCACATTCCTTCTTTGGCATTGATTCTCGAATTCTTGATTAGTTTTTTTGTAGGTAGAACTGTCTTTATGCTTTCATATGTGAAATTTTTTCCTGTCTTGACATCTGTAGGTTTTGTCATATCGATTATCTTCTTTGTTTTATTGTCTTTGTACCATATCTCCACTAGTTTTTCATTTTCATAAATAAAATGAGTGCCAGTAAAGGATTTACCATCTATTGTTGTTTGATATAACTTGTCAATTCTTTTACGTATTCCATCTTGCAGTCTCAAAAATTCGTTTTCTATGTTTTCAGGTGTGACGTTTTCTAGCACCTGTTTTGTAATAAATGTGGACATGGGGTTAATGTCAATTCCAACTGTTCTTCTATCTAAAAGAACAGATTCTATGCTACTTATTCCCGATCCTAGAAATGGGTCTAATACTATGTCATTTGAATTTGTATAATTTTGAATATACCTGTCAATTACATTGAATGGTTTTTTTGACCAATACTTGTGCATGGAGTATATGCCTGTATATGATTTGGGATCTTCCGTTGAAAAATCAACAGACATTACTTACTACCTACCTTGACCAAGATTTTTCTGCCTTCAATTACAAACCTAATAGAATCAGGATTATTTAGGAATTCCAAGATCGGTTTTGGTATTCTACAGATCGTAGAATGCCTACCATCATCAGAGATCTTTACCAGAAAGTCCTTTTCATCTTTTTTCCATCTGGTCAATACATCACAATACACTGTATCGTATATTAACCGATCGCTTATTAAAAGCATACGGTTAATGGTAAGTAATAAATATGCATACGGATAATATTATATATGAATCCAAGAGCTAGAAGAGCTAAAACCATGATGGAAACAAAAGGTCATTGTTCTCAAATCAACCAGAATCAATTCAAGGTTAGATCACAAACTGATCCAACTAAATTCTACATTGTATCAAAAACTCCTAATGGTCTAAGATGTGAGTGTAAGGATCACATTACAAGAAAAGCTGACTGTAAACATATACACTGCACGTTAGAGATCATCCGTCAAAACAAATGTTATAGAAACAATCAATTTAGAATTATGGAACGTTCCAAGTTACAGTTATGCAAATATTGTGATTCAGGCAGAATCAAAAAGATGGGATTCAGAAAGACAAAGAATGGAAAGATTCAGGTTTACGGATGCAAGGACTGTAAGAAACGATTTACCTTAAACTTTGGATTTGAGAAAAAACAGAATAATGATAGTATAATTACAGGTGCTTTGGAAATGTATTTCTCAGGAATGAGTGTGAGGGATATTTCAAGACAATACAAAAGAATGAGTATCAGGATTGACCATTCCACTATCTACAGATGGATCGCACACTATTCCAAACTTGGTTCTGAGTATGTAGACAAAATAGTTCCAAGGGTTGGCGACTGGATTCGTGCAGATGAGGCATTTATTCGGGTCAATGGTAAAATGAATTATCTTTTTTCTACAATGGACGATGAGACTAGATTTTGGCTGGTTGGTGAGATGGCAGATACAAAATTTCAGCATCAGGCAGATAAGCTTTTGGTGTCTACTGTCAACATGACACAAAAGACACCTAGGCATTTATCACTGATGGACTACCTGCATACCTGAAATCAAGCAAGAAAATATTTGGCAAAGACACTAACCACATATTCAATGTTGGAATAAACAGTAAAAGAACAGGTCGAAAAATCCATCCTACAAATAACAAAATGGAACGATTAAATGGTGAGATTCGAGATCGTGAAAAAGTATTCAGGGGTCTTAAAAAGAAAGATTCATCATTAATTCAGGGATTGAAACTATGGTACAATTTCTCAAAGGAACATGGCGGATTAGGTGGTGATATTACGCCTTCTGAAGCTGCACTAGTCTCAGTTGATGGTGACAACAAATGGAAGACAATAATTCAGAATGCCTCACTTTATCGAGAAAATTCAGTTTAGTTTAGAGCTCTCGAAGATGCAACAGAACCATTTATTTGCATATGTGTTTCATTGGTACAAATCATCTCTCAATCTACAATGTTTACTAATTTCGAACAAATCTTTTGATTGAAATGTCATGTTCTTTTTTTCTAGATTATACTGAATTGGCTATTTTCTAGCACATGAAATCGCATAATCGATCATTTCTTTAGGAATGTTTTTTTCTGCTACTTTTACCAATCCTTTGAATTCTACTGTGTTATTTACTTCGTGAATGACCAAACCTCTCTTTTCATCTTCCATCAAATCTACGCCTAAGATTCCTCCACCTACTGCCTTTGATGCCTTTGCACACAAATCTTCAATTTCGTTTGTAATTTTACAAATTTCTGGTTCTGCACCAAGTGCAATATTTGTTTTAAAACCTCCTGTAGATTTTCTATACATTCCGGCAATTGCTCTATCGCCTACAGTAATTACTCGTATGTCTCTTGGTGGGCGATTAATTAGTTCCTGCAAGTAAAATATTCTATCAAATGGTCCATCAGTTAATTCCCTATTTTCCAAAATTGCATCAGTTGTATCCTGGTCTTTTAATGGTAAAACACTTCTTCCCCAACTACCAACAACTGGTTTGATAACTAGCGGAAACCCTACTTCATCAATGGTCTTTTGAGCTGTTTCACCTGTAAATGAGAAATATGTTTTTGGTGTTGGAATGTTGTGCTTTTTTAAAATTAATGAACCTAACATTTTGTTTCCGCATTTGCTTGCAACATCATATTTGTTGATAACTGGAATACCCATAAACTCTAGACAGGATGTGAAATGTAATCCTCTAAAATAACTTACACATCTTTCTAAAACTGTATCTCCAAAATCATAATTCTCTGATTTACTATCTGTGTCAAACTGTGTAATTTTTGCATCAATTAACTTTGCATCATGACCTAGATTAATTGCCTCTTTTTCTAGCATTTTTTCTTCAGACCTAAGTCTGTCGAAAATAATGCTAATCTTGGACATTACTCTCCCCAGTCTTCGCCTACGCTTTCTGCTTCTTTTAGTTCGACGTTGGAGCCTTCTTTCTTTGAAATTTCATAATCTGCTCCACAGTCAGGACAAGAAACGAGTTCACCTACTGACGCATCGTCTGGGATACTGATATTTCCATCACATTCTGGGCAATTCATATTTTTTTTCAGCCCTTTCTATGTAATTTATTAGCTTCTGTTGATTGAATTCCCCATAATTCTACAAATCCTTTTGCGGATCTTTGATCAAATGTGGACTCCTCACCATACGTTGCAATATCTTGACTATACAATGAGTTGCTTGATTTTCTACCAACAACACGAATGCTTCCTTTGTACATTTTTAATCTGACAGTTCCGCTTACACGTTTTTGAGTTTGATTGATGAAACCTTCCAAGTCTTTTCTTAGCGGGTCTTCATATAACCCTGAATATACTAACCATGACCATTCATCATCAACTAGCGCCTTGAACTTTGTTTCGTATTTTGTATGCACCATCTTTTCTAAATCAGAGTGAGCTTCAATTAGACATGTTGCTGCAGGCGTTTCATATACTTCTCTTGATTTTATTCCTACCACTCTATCTTCAATATGATCTACTATGCCAACTCCACACGAACCTGCTTTTTTATTGATATATTCAACTAATTTAATTGGGGAAAGTATTTTTCCATCGACTTTTGTAGGAATACCTTTCTCAAACACAATTTCCAAATACTGTGCCTTTTCTGGTAGGTTCTTTGTTTTTACCCAAATGAATGCATCATCTGGCGGTTCATTAAATGGATCTTCTAATACGCCTCCTTCAATTGCTCTTCCCCATAAATTTTGATCTATGCTAAACTTCTTTGCAACACTATCTATCTTAATTCCATGTTTGTTTGCAAATTTTAGTTCAGTTGTTCTATCTAAGTTCAAATCTCGAATTGGTGCAATAATTGGTAAATTGGAACCTGCACGTAATGTGATGTCAAATCTTACCTGATCATTTCCTTTACCAGAACAACCATGTGCAAGCGAAGTAACTTTTTCTTTTTTGGCAATCTCAACAATTTTGCGTGCAATCAGTGGTCTTGCCAATGCAGTAGCTAAGCAATATTTTTTTTGATAAAGTGCATTTGCTTTAATTGATGGAAAAATAAATTCCTCAACAAATTCTTTTTTTGCATCTATGTTGTAGTGTTTTTTTACACCAAGCTTTTTTGCTTTTTCTGAGATTTTTTTATAATCACTGCCTTCGCCAACATCAACTGTAACTGTAATTACATCCATATCATGTTCTTCTTGAAGAAATTTTACAACCACTGATGTGTCTAATCCCCCTGAAAATGCAAGAATTGCCTTTTGTTTCATTTCGAACTGATGACATTATTTTTGCATTTATCTCTTATGTTCATCACAAAAATAATGGTTAGCTAAAGCTACAGCTAAATTCCGATCACTATTTAACTGAAGTTTCTCTCGCTGTTTTATGAAAATTTTACCCATCATTATTGTTGTTATAGTTGGACTTGTATCATTGGCTATAGTCTTTGGATTAAATGAAGAACAACAAAACAATGGAGATACGATACGTGTTGCTTTCTTTCCTAACCTTGGACATATTGCAGCAATAGTAGGTATAGAACATGGATTTCATGAATATGATTCTACTAAAATTGAAACGAAATTATTTGATAGTGGACCACAAGTCATTGAATCAATCTTTGCAAAATCCATTGACTTAGCTTATGTTGGTCCAAGTCCTGTGATAAACGGATTTCTAAAATCATCTGGCAATGATGTTGTTATTCTTGCAGGTGCTGCAAGCGGTGGTGCAAGTTTCATTGTACATCCAAATTCCGACATAAATTCTCCTTCTGACTTTGCAGGAAAGCGTATTGCTGCACCTCAGATAAGTAATTCTCAAGACGTCTCATTACGACATTTTATTGATCAACATGATTTAAAATCAGTTGAGAAAGGCGGCTCTGTCATTGTCTTGAACATATCTAATCCTGATATCTATACTCTATTTGCAAAGGGTGACATAGATGGTGCATGGGTATCTGAGCCTTGGGCAACATTACTTGTTCAGGAACTAGGTGGAACTAGACTCTTTAATGAAGAGTCATTATGGGATGGTGGAAAATTTTCTTCTGTATTACTTATTGCCAGAAGTGACTTTGTGAAAAAAAATCCTCATCAAGTTCAACAATGGTTTGAATCACATCAATCAACTACTGAATGGATTGAGAAAAATCCTGACAAAACTAAACTAATTTTTAATAAATTTATGAAAGATACAATGGGAAAATCGCTCCCAGAACCTGTAGTTGATGAGGCATTTGATAATATGGAAATCACTTCTGACCCTCTCAAAAACTCAATCATGACTTTTGCCAAACGTGCAGATTCTCTTGGCTATCTTGGAAGAGATGGATATAGTCTTGAAGGACTTTTTTATGAATTAAATTCAGAGAAAATGGAGGGCTAGTATATGGGAAGTATTGAGGCAAAAAACGTTGTAAAGTACTTTGATCATGCCGGAAATCAGATGATGGCCTTGGGAGGAATTGATCTTAAAGTAAATGATGGTGATTTTGTTTGTTTAGTAGGTCCATCTGGATGTGGAAAATCTACATTTCTTAGAATTGTATGTGGTTTAGAAAAAGCAGATAGCGGTGAAATTTTACATGATGGAAAGCCTATCGCAACAATTGATTCTGATAGACTTATGGTATTTCAGGAAGGTGCATTATTTCCTTGGTTGACTGTAGTAGATAATGTTGAGTTTGGATTAAAGATTGCAGGAATCCCAAAAGATGAGCGTTCTGAAATTTCTAAACGTTATCTTGACATGATGCAACTGACAAAATTTGCAAATTCATACACATACCAGCTATCTACTGGAATGAAGCAACGTGTAGCTATTGCTAGAGCACTAGTAATGGATCCTGATGTATTACTAATGGATGAGCCATTTGCAGCACTTGATGCACAAACACGTGATCTATTACTTGTTGAAATGCAATTGATTTGGGAACGCACAAAAAAGACCATTTTGTTTGTCACCCATAGTGTCTCTGAGGCTGTGATGCTTGGAAGCAAAGTTGTCATATTCAGTAATAGACCTTCAAAAATCAAAAAGGAACTTGAAATTAACTATAAACGACCACGCGTAGCTGAAGATGAAAATTTAATGGAATTTCAACAACAAATTCTTGCTGAACTACGACCAGAAGTAAGGAGCAAATCATAACATGAAATCAAACGTCCTTGCAAAGAGATTACTCTTTTACATTGCAATTATTGGTGTATGGCAAGCAGTAGACTATTCTAACGTATGGCCTGATAACATTTTCCCTTCTCCATTTGAAGTCGGTGAGGATTTGATGTATGGTGTACTTGATGGCAGCTTGTTTTTTGGAATTGGCACAAGCATGTTGAGACTGATTGTGGGATTATCTATTGCAATAGTTGGTGGCATGGTTCTTGGAATCTTCATGGCAAAAGTCGAGACCGTTAATCAAACAATTGGTTCATTAGTATTAGGTCTACAATCCATTCCTTCAATTGCTTGGGTTCCTCTTGCAATTCTTTGGTTTGGTTTGAGTGATAGTGGAATAATCTTTGTTACTGCAATTGGTGCAATTTTTGCAGTTACCATCAACACATACACTGGTGTAAAAAATATCAACCCTTCATTTATTGAGGCTGCACGAAACATGGGCGCAAAGGGAACTACACTAATTACGACAATTCTACTTCCAGCTGCATTTCCTTACATGATCTCTGGATTCAAACAAGGATGGGCATTTGCATGGAGGGGAGTGATTGGTGCAGAATTATTGTTTTCATTTTTAGGACTGGGATTCTTGTTAAATGTTGGACGTCAACTAAATGATGTTTCCCAAGTCATTGCAATAATGCTAGTTATAATGGGAATTGGAATTTTGATTGATGGTCTTGTCTTTAAAAAATTAGAAGATAAAGTGATGACTCGATGGGGTCTACGTTAGTTTTGTCCATTAATCTTTGTTGAAATTATAAATCCACAAATAATTACTGCAATTGCAAAATACATGACAAAGACATAATCATAGTAAAATGCAATTGTACCTGCAACAACTGGTCCTATGACTGTTGAAATAGATAACGTGGAACTAAAAATACCAGTTGATGTTGATTTGGGGTTATTCTCCATAAGATGAAAATTCCCACCTATGAATAAAAATGCCCAACAAAATCCTACTAGTGCCATAAATGGCATTGCCATCCACCATTCAGTTACTACTGACAAGCCAACGAAAACAAATGTTGTCAAGCCTACACCAATTTTGAATTTTGTTACATTTCGAATCTTTATTCTACTTGCCATGATATTCATCACAATGAATGCCGTCAATGTGTTGGCGATATACACAATTGATATTTGGTATAACTCTGCACCCAATTTCTCAGTTAGTACAAGAGGAAGTACAGTCCATACTGCTGCAGCTCCAATATGTCTAAGCAGTAATGCAGAAAAAAGGAATCTATTCTTTGAAATTATCTTTTTGATAATTCCTTTTTCTAATTCCTTTTTAATTGGAATGTCTGGAAGTCTTAATGATAAAACTAATCCACAAACAAAAAATCCACTGCTTACAAGAAATATCATTCTCTCATCATTTACAATTCCAGCTGCACCAATTCCAGCTAGCCATCCTAGTGCATGAAATGATATTACTGATGCAACTTTGTTTTTGTCTTTGCCTGACTCATATGCATAAGCAATCATTGCAGGAATCATTATTCCGCTTGCAATGCCTGCACCAATTCTGGCTAATAGTAAGTACATTGTACTGTCTGCAAAATAATGTAATCCAAAAGTAATTGCACATCCAATAAACCCTATTCTAATAAACCAGATTCTTGCTCCTTGTTTATCAGAAGCTCTTCCAAAATAAATCTCTGATAAAATCTGTGCAAAACTAAATGATGCAACAATAATTCCTATCTCAAAAATAGAATCTGTAACTCCACTTGCAATTATTGGCATGAATACAAAAATTATTGAAATACCAGAGTGCTGGAAAAATGTTGTACTTCTAATTAGATTGTTGATAGTCTGTATTCTTTGCATTTTGATTTTTGAAAAATTACCTTATTTGAAACAAGCTTATCTCATATAACAAAGTACTCTGCATCTGGATGATGAACTACAATGGCTGCTGTTGACTGATCTGGAATAATCTGGCCTGCCTCCGTCAAATCCATACCAGATTCTTTTACATCTAGTAAATCCCAAACTAGTTTATGTTGCTCAGTATCTGGGCAACTGGGGTATCCCCAACTGTACCTCAAACCTCTGTTTGCCTCTAAACCTAATTCATTACGTATTCTCTGATTTATCAAATCTGCTAGAGCTTCTGCTGTTTCTACAGCTAATCCATGAAGATAGTATGCATCTGTATAATTTCCTTCTTTATCCCACTGCTCAATTAATTCTGAAACCTTTCTTCCAACCGTTACTGCTTGAAATCCAACAATATCTTCCTTACCAAAATAATCTGTAATGCACAAATGCTTTGATTTAGTCGATCTTGGAAAATCAAATTTTATCTCTCTTCCGTCTGGATGTTTTACAACTAACTGCTGACCATTATTTTGTGACTTGAAATATCCATACACTGCTTGCAATTCAAACAGATCATTATCTGTGACTTTTTTCTTCCATTCCTCTAACAATTTGTCTTGCTCTATCTCTGATTGTTTTGCAGCATTTCCTCGAATTCCCCATGACAAAACAAATAATGATTTTTTGTTAAGATATTTCCAAACTTCTTCTAGATCAAAATCATTGCCATTTAGTCTTGTGATTTTGTTTATGAGTTCAATTTTTGGAGGGTGTGCTGGTTTTATTCCGCTATGTGGTAGCTCTTCTTCAGATTGAATCTTGGTCTTTTCCTGCCAAGAGTCAATCTTTTTAATCCATTCTGACATGAATGCATCTTTTTCTTCTGACAATAGTGTATCCATTGTCTTTAATCCTTCAAACATGGTCTTGCAGTAAAATACTCCTGATTTGTAAATTCCATCTTCCTTTGCAATTCTGTTAATGTAATTACTGTTGATTGCTGCACCACCACACAGAATTGGAATTTGGATATCATTCTTTTTTACATAGTTTACAAAATTTTGCATCTGCTTTGATGTTGAAACAAGTAATGCTGATAATCCTACTGCATCTGGTTTTACCTCTTTAATCTCATCAATGAATTTCTGTATCGGTACTTGTTTTCCTAAATCATGGACTTCATATCCGTTATTCTCAAAAATTGTTTTAACTAAATTTTTTCCAATGTCGTGAACATCTCCGTAAACAGTTCCTAACACAAATTTTCCTTTTGCAGTTCCTTCTTCACGTTCTAGATATTTTTCCAATTCTTCAACTGCAGATTTCATACACTCTGCAGACTTTAATACGAATGGTAGGATGATCTCTCCTGCACCAAACTTATCTCCAACTTCTTT
Source organism: uncultured Candidatus Nitrosopelagicus sp. (assembly GCA_964344885.1). Lineage (GTDB taxonomy): Archaea > Thermoproteota > Nitrososphaeria > Nitrososphaerales > Nitrosopumilaceae > Nitrosopelagicus. Next base: position 11,815 of record CAYFOW010000018.1, read on the forward strand.
CATTGCTGGTAGCAGATCTTCATTTAGTGTTCTAATTGCACCTTGATGTGTAATTGATTTTGGTAGGTCTAAGAAAATTCCTTTATCATTTGATTTTATGATGTTATCTTTATCGATTTTTTCTGCAATTGCCTGTACTACGTCATCTTTAATTCCATCTTTCAATCTGTTAATTATTCTAAAATTACAGCGCTTTCCTGGACTCCAAGACTGATCAATTTCTTCTGCTCTAGTGGACTTTGTAGCATCTGGTGAGATACTTTCAAAATGCGTGATTAAATTTGATAGTGCATTTGGATGTTTATTGTAAATCAAGTCCTCAGCTAATCCTCTTTGTTTTTGTTCAATCTCTTGGTATGGGATAATTTCTCTTGCATTGACTATGGCAGAATCCAATCCTGCTTTGACTGCATGATATAGAAATACTGAGTTTAAAATTTTTCTTGCATGTGGTGCTAATCCAAAACTTATGTTGCTTAGACCTATTGTGGTGTATGCATCTGGAAATTTTTCTTTGACTAACTTTATTCCTTCAAGAGTGTTTTTTCCAGCATCTGAAAACTCATCTTCTCCTGTGGCAAGTGTAAATGTTAATACATCAAAAATGAATTGTTCTGGTTTCAAACCATATTTTTTCCCGGTCTCAAAGAGTAATGTTGCAGTATTGACTTTCTCTTGTGGAGTTTTTGCCATGCCATTTGGGCCTATGCATAATGCAACTGCTGGAATTCCATATCTTGCCATAACTGGTGCTAATTTATGAAATCTTGTTCCATCTCCCTCTAAATTGATTGAATTGATGATTGGTCTTCCTGGAATCTGTTCAATGGTCGAAATGATTGCATCAGGATCAGTTGAATCGACTACTAGTGGTGCATCTACTTCTAAACTAATCTGTTTAACTAATTTTTTCAAAAATTCTGTCTCATCAGATCTTTCTGTAGTTGCAACGCATACATCTAAACAATGAGCTCCATCTTGAACCTGCTGTCTTGCTAGTTCTACTAATCCATCAAAATCGTCATCAAGTACAAGACTTTTTGCCTTTCTTGAACCCTGTGTATTGATTCGTTCACCAATAATCAATGGGGGTGGCATCTGTCTTAATTCAACTGCTTTTAATGCTGAACTTACTTTCATTGTTGACATATTTTTTATTTTGAAATTTGGTAAATACTTACCTAATCATTAATTGTTGATATGAATTTATGATAATTGTGACAAAACTTGTTGCGCTGCCTTAAAGTCATTTGGGGATGTAATTAGCACATCTCCTGTAATATCTCTAATTTCTTTGATAAATTCGGTAACATCTCCTTTGTAACTTGACCAATTCAAATTCATGTTCTTGGCTGCATTCTCATTTTTCTCAGTTGGCAGCATTACAATTGGAATGATATCAAATCCTTGTGGTTTTAGCTCATCTGAGATTCTTGATACTTGTTCCACTGATGAGATAATCTGAGTGATGAATCCTTTTGGTTGTGCATCAATTTTCTTTTGAATTTTTTTGAAATCTGGATTACTTGGTAATGATAAATACATGTCAATTTTTTTATCAAATCCTAACTCGACAAAATGTTTTACTACATTACTTGGAATTAATCCTGAATCTTTTGGACCCTTAGGGGGTTCATCACCTTTTAAAAATAATACTCCATTAATTCCTAAAAGAATTGAATCACATAATGATTGTGTCATAGAAGTAAGATTTCTATCTCTTACTCTTACACTTGCAGTGATTTTAATTTCTGAATCAACCTTTCTTAATTGAGAACCAGTTGTGAATGGTGAAATTCTGGGAACTCCTAATACTGAATCAGTAATATGGATGCCCTGACAAAAATTACTGATATCTGAAATTCTTTGTCGCAGCATATTGACTGATTTCTGCAATTCCTCATGAGACAAAATTGTATCTTTGACAACTTTTGGTGGGTTCACCTCATATCTTATTGTCATAAAGAGTTTCAGTTTCTACTTGATTAAAACCTTTGAACGATAAATCAATAACTTACCTGAATTTATCACTTGTATGGATTTGGAATTTTTGAGAAATAGGTTGTCTTCGAAAATCAATCCTACTCCATTTGAAAATGGTGACAACAAACTTGCATCTGTGCTGATTGTACTTCATGACAAAGTCCCACATCTCATTATGACTGAAAAACCAAAAACAATGAATGTGCATGCCGGTGAAATTTCATTTCCTGGTGGAAAGTGGCATTCTGAAGATGGTGATCTATTGGAAACTGCACTTCGTGAAACTCGTGAAGAGCTTGGTCTTGAAATTTCAAGAAATAAAGTAATTGGACAATTACTTCCTGTCACAACGCTTAATTCAAAATTTACAATTCTGCCTTTTGTAACAGTCCTTGATTCAATTCCTTCGTTGAATCCAAATTCTGAAGTTGAATCAATTCTTGATATACCGTTTACTGAATTGATGAAAACTCTCTCAATAGATGATGATCCTGCCCATAACTCAATTCAGGAAATGTTTACACTTAGATTTGAGAAACATCTGATCTGGGGGGCATCAGCAAGAATGCTGCAACAAATATCTCTGCTTTTATCTAATTCCCTTTAATGCTAAAATTGTGGAATTTCTGATGTTAGTTTAATTTAAAAAGAGCTTTTTAGGAATTTTCGCAATGGCAGCACGCAAGTCATCACCACGAAAGATACGATTGATGAAGAAAGTAAAACAAGCATCACCTGTTCCTGCGTGGATTATTCTAAAAACAAAGAGGACTGTGCGTACAAATCCTAAGCGTCGTGCTTGGAGATCTACAGATGTGGAGGTAGGTTAGATGTCATTAGAGACTGAGCGTGTTTATACAATTAATCTAGGTAAAGTGCTATTATCTCCTGATAATCAGCGCTCAAAACGTGCAATTAACATGATTAAAGAATTTGCACGTCATCATATGAAAAATGAAGATGTTCGAATTGAAGAAGATGTTAGTCATCTTGTATGGGCAAGAGGAATTCGTAGTCCACCAAGAAAAATTCGAGTGAGATTATCTAAAACTGATGAGGGTTATATCTTAATTTCAAAATATGAGGGTGAGGCAATATCTGAAGTAAAAGAAGA
>CAYFOW010000018.1:15011-28318 GCA_964344885.1 uncultured Candidatus Nitrosopelagicus sp.
ACCCCAGCTGAAGTAAAAGAAAATACTAAATCAGAATAATTTTCTTAGTTTATTCTATTTGTTCTAAATTCATTTCTAGATTGATACTGCATTCAGGTGTATCAAAATCTAGGGTATTTTCACTTGGAATGATACTTAATGGATCATATTTATCAAATCGAGTTTCACCTTGAACTGATGTCATCATTACTACTCTTGATTCTTCAGAAGTAGACATAGACACCCCAACTCTGGTCTCATCCCCGTCAAAAATTGTACTTGTAATACTTGTAATTGATTCCATCATTCTTAGGGGAACGTTTTCTCCGTATACGTATAACATTGAACGTTTAATGCTATTTGGCGGTGCATCTTCGTATAGCATTCTAATTGAATCTTTTAGTGATGTTTCTAAATCAGATTCTTTTTTACTTGTAGTGAGAATGTTTGTTTGATCTGGTATGGATTCTGATTTTGCTGATTCTATGACACTTTTTACTGCTATATCTGCAATCTCGTAGCATTTCTCAACTGTCAGGTCTGGATTGCTATCTAACATTGCGTCATTATCTAATACGACTGTACAATCTGAATCGACTCTAAGTCTCTTTAATGCTAATCCTGCGTTAAAGATTCTATCCTTTTCAAATTTGAATGGCATTATTGCAAACGATATTGTATTTTTCTTATTCTCTTTACAAATACTTGAAACAACTGGTGAGACTGCTGCACCAGTTTTTCCTGCTAAATTGGCCATAATCATTACTGTTGAATATCCTGAAATTTTTTCCTGAATCTTATTTGATTCTTCAAATGCATGACCTCTGATTAATTTTGTTGAAGGATTGATAATTGAACCTGTGGAGATTTCAATTGAATTGTCATTCTTTGAATCTACTTGTCCATCATTTATCAAAAACACATCGCAATCAAGTAATTCTTTTGTCATACTGGCAAATTTTTCACCTGTCTTTCCAATTCCAATTACAAGTATTGGTTTTGAGACGTGAAAATCCATTAGTAGTTTCTTTAAAATTCTGATAAAAAACACTTTACTTAGTTTTAATCAAAAATACGATCTATTTTTTTTAACTAATTATTTTGCCCATGATACAATGATATGTTGCACGGGTAATCTGCACTCTTGCTTTTTGTCCAATACTTACTGGGTCTTCGACAAATATTGGCTTGTATGCATAATTTCTGCCTCTAATACCGTCATCTGCTTTTTCATCAAATAATACGTCTCCTTCCCAATTTACCCATTTTTTGTTATTTTCAAGTGAGATCTCTTTTGTTAGTTCAAAAATTTTCTTACTTCTTCGTTTAACTTCTGATACATCCAACTGTTTCATATCTGCTGCATCTGTTCCAGGTCTTGCACTATACCTTGATAGATTGACGATGTCTGGTCTTGTATCTTTAATCAATTCCACTGTTTTCTCAAAATCATCTTCAGTCTCTGTGGGGAATCCTACTATGATATCAGTTGATATTGTAAAATTATCAAACTTTTCTCTAATCTTTGAGACCATATCTGAATATGTTTCTGAAGTATGACCTCTTTTCATTGCATGCAATACCTCATCACTGCCTGATTGTACCGGTACATGCAAAAAATTGTAGACTTTGTCATTTTCAAATGTTTTCAGCAATCCATCTCTGATTCTTGGCATATACATCGGATTCATCATTCCTACTCTGATCTTAAAGTCGTCTGGAATTTCTGCAACAGTATCTACCAATGTTGGTAAATCTGTATCTATATCAAACCCATAACATCCGTTATCTGTTGATGTTAGCCATACTTCTTTACATCCTTCTGCAATCTCTGTTTTTACTTGTCTAACAATGTCTCCTGTCCTATAACTCACCAAATCACCTTTTGAAATTTTAGTTTGACAAAATGTACATTCGCTAAGACAGCCGCTTGCAATTTCTATAATCCCAACTGTAGAATTTAATCTAACTTTTGGCAATCCTATTTTTGCAACATCTGTATCCTCTAACGATACATGCTTTCTTCCTTTAAGAGTTGAATTAATCACTTCGAGAGTTTTCCCAAGTGAATTTGGTCCCATTAGACTTGCATTTTTTGCAAATTTTTGAATCGTATCTGTCTCTGCTTTTGGCATACACCCTGCAACGATTAATGGTTTCTGATTAGATTCTTTAATTCTATGAATCATCTTGTTTGCAGTAGCATCTTTTACAGAACAGGTTACAATCATATTCAAATCTGAATCCTCTGAACTTTCTGCAAGTGTATGTCCACCATTAACAATTAATCCTGAAATCATTTCTGAATCTGCAAAACTTGCAGAGCAACCGTATGCTTCTACCCAGATCTTTGCCATTCTAACTAAGAAGTGAATTGACTTCTTTGTCTGTCATTAATTTTTGTGACACTACTAATTCTCTAATTGTCTTGCCAGTCTTCAATGACTCCTTGAACAAATCTGCAGCTTTAAGATATCCTAATTTTGGTTGCAGTAATGTGACAATTACTGGGCTGTTCTCAATATCCTCTCTTAGTTTTTCTTTATTTGCAGTAAGACCATCAATTAGATTTGCTGAAAATATTGGCAAGAAATTACTTAACATATCTGTAGTTTCAAGAACTGATTTTAGCATTCCTGGTAACATTACATTGAGTTCAAACTGACCTGCTTGTGCCGCATATGATACAGCAGTATCATTTCCTATGATGTTAAAACAAATCATACTCATACATTCTGCAAGTGAAGGATTTACCTTTCCTGGCATGATTGATGACCCTGCATGTACTGCTGGAATTCCTAATTCTGATAATCCTGCAACAGGACCTGATGCCATCAATCTGATATCATTAGATATCTTACTAATCTCTAATGCAAGATTCTTTAATGCAGATGACATGTTTGCAACTGCGTACTTGCTTTGTAATGCATACTGCATGTCTTTTTGTGGTTTTAATTGCAATTTTGAAATTTTTGATAAAGCAGGGATGACTGCAGTCCTGTAGCCTTTAGGTGCATTAGCCCCTGTACCTACTGCAGTACCACCTAGTGCAACTTTTTCTAACTCTTTTTTTGCTAAATTAATTGAATTTAATGCAGTAGAAATTGATGTCACATATGCTGCAAACTCACTCCCAATTGATACAGGTAATGCATCCATTAGGTGTGTTCTTCCAATTTTTTGATATGTTGCAAATTGTTTTGCTTTTTTCTGTAGTGATTTGATCAGTTTGTTAATTGCTGTAATTGTGTCATTTACTCCAAATAATATTGCCATATGCATTGCAGTTGGGTACGTATCATTGCTTGATTGTGACATATTGACATGATCATTTGGATGAAGATGTTTGTAGTCCCCTTGTTTCTTACCTAATTCTCTAAGTGCTACATTAGTAATCACTTCATTTGAATTCATGTTAAATGCGGTACCTGCTCCAGAATTGATCATATCTACCTTGAACTGATCCAGGAATTTCCCGCCAAGGATCTTATCGCATGCTTTGATGATTGCATTTCCTTGTTTTTTTGAGATATTCCCGGTCTTGATGTTTGCAACTGCAGCAGATCTCTTAATCATTACAAATGACTTGATTAGATATGGATGTGCCTTAATTCCAGTTACATTATACTGTAATATGGCTCTACCAGTAAATGGACCATAATATGCGTCTGCTGGAATCTTTACATCTCCTAATGAATCGCGATCAATTCTATATTTCATGTAATTACTAATCTAAAATTCTACAATAAATTTGGAACGGAAAGATCATGAATTGATGACTTGGTAAAAGTTTTGAAAAAAATGTGAATTTTCTAGCTGATCCTTGGTACATTAGACAAATGTACCTTTGCTTTATATAACGAAATAAGGGAGGACAAGCACGATGAATAAGCGCATTAACATGCTATTTACCGTTGCTGCAGTAGCAGTAATGGCAGGCGCTCTATTCGGTAGTACTTATACCCAAACCCAAGTCAGTGGTAGCACATTTGATCTATCAAAATCTGATTCAAGTGCACTACAAAAAATCACTGACATGGGCGGTCTAGAACTTGTTATGCCTTCTGCATTTGCAGAATCCGGCGCTTGTGATAGCGGCGAATATGCAGATAGAACTGTTGTAGAGTTTAACATTACTGGTGAAAGTATGGAACTCCCAATGATGGGCGGAAGTACCTTCAACGCAATGACTTTCAGTGGTCAGATCCCAGGACCTACCCTCAGAGTCACACAAGGTGATGTCGTATCAATGACACTCACAATTCCAGATGGTGAACCAACTCCACACGGTAACGACATGCATGCATCTCAAGTAACTGCTGTACCAACATTTGGTGCAGTTCAACCAGGTACTTCAAAGACCTATTGTTACATTGCACACCAACCAGGTGTTTTCAAATACCACTGTTCTGGTGTTGATGTAGCAGCAATGGATCAACACGTCCTTTCAGGAATGTATGGCATTGCCATAGTTGACCCAATTGATGGTTACAAGCCACTTGTAGTTGAATCAACAGCAGTAGAAGGCGGTAAAGTTGTTAGAGACAGACAAGTTGTTTCAGCAGATGCATTAGAATTCCAGCTGCAATACAACCAGATGTACTTGACTGACGGCAATTACGATATGGGTAAGATGATGAAGCACGAGACTACACAAACTGTAGTTAACGGCCAAGCCTTTGGTTACGTACCAAACGGTGTTCACAACTTACTTGCAAAACGTGATGCTTCTCAGAACATCTTCGTTGCACAGCCATGGAACTCTCTTGACTTGAAACAATATCAGTCACAACTAATGTTTATCGAGCCTGGTCAACACGTTAGATTCTTCGTTGAGAACCACGGAAACGAGCCACTATACTGGCACGTAGTAGGTGAAATCATCGATAGAGTTACCCAGGGTAACAGAGTACAGTCTCACGGAACTGAGACTTGGCTACTCGGAGGTTCACAGAACATGATTGCAGATATTGTATTTGACGAGCCCGGCATTTATGTCGCAGTCAACCACGATTATGCAGCAATTTATTCTGGTGCAGCATCCATCATGGTAGTAGGTCTTGCAGTACCAACAATCAATGACGCAGCATTAGACATGGGTCTAGTTGATGTAAACAACTTACCAGGTTCTTATGCATATGTCCTTGGTAACCCAAGTGATTCAGTACCTCCAATGGGTGCAAACAGTATCGCACACCCAGCACTTAACGTACATGGAATGTATACTGACGAACGTGCAGCTCAAGTACAAGCCGATGGCGCAATTGCTCTATGGGAAGTAGTTCCAACTCTTCCAATCGATAAAGTCGATTAGAGCTTTTCACAACTCTTTTTCTTTATTTTTATTTAACAAAACAATCTTGTTTTCTCACACAATGATTATATTCTCTATCTAATGGTTCATCTTATTGAACCTAAACCAATCAGTTTTGATATGTGATCAAGTAAACCCTGTTCTAAATGAGACATTAGAAAAACATGGCCTAAAAGTTACTTATGATCCTGAGATTACTCCTGAAAAAATTGCCGAAGTCATTGGAACATTTGATGTTGTAATTGTTCGAAGCAGAACAAAATTACGAAAAGATCTAATTGACAAGGCAGACAAATGTCAAATCATTGCACGGGTAGGTGTTGGTTTAGATAATGTTGATCTTGATGCAGCAAAGGCAAAAAACATCCGAGTCATTAATGCAGTCGAAGGTGCAATGAATGCCGTAGCAGAATTAGTTATGGGTTTGATGCTATCTATGGCAAGAGAGATTCCACGTGCTGATAGAGAAATTCGAAATGGTAATTGGATTAAAAAAGAATTGATGGGCAGTGAACTAAAAGGAAAATACTTGGGAATTGTAGGTCTAGGAAATATCGGAAAACGTTTGGGACGAATCGCAAAGGCGTTTAATATGAACATTATTGGATATGATGTAGTTCCAATTGATGAGGAATTTTCTAAAGATGTTGGTTTAATGAAAGCTGACTTGGACACTTTGTTATCTAGTGCAGACTTTGTCTCATTTCATGTGCCTTTACTTGAAAGCACAAAACACATGATAAACTCTGAAAAAATTTCACTTATGAAAAACACTGCAAGAATCATCAACACTGCTCGAGGTGGTGTTATTGATGAGGATGCATTATACACTGCATTAAAAGACGGTGCACTTGGTGGTGCTGCTTTAGATGTATTTGAAGTCGAGCCCGCAACTGGCAACAAGCTATGTGAATTACCTAATTTCATTGCAACACCTCACATGGGTGCTCAAACAAAGGAAGCTCAGTCATTAGCAGCAACTGTAATCGCTGAAAAAACTATTCAAATTCTTCGTGGCGTAATCTAGAATTTTTACAAATTATTGCACAAAAAAGCTTGACTCATTCGTGATTAATTTTGTCCTATCGTTTTTAAGCCAGTTTCTTGCACAAAAATATCGTGAGCAAAAAATCCAGTAATTCAAATTATTATTCTATGTCCCTCTTTGGAAGTGTCTTACTTTCTGTCTTGCTATTTTCTAGTGTTTCTATATCTTATGCTGAATCAATCTCTGTTCCTGTACAAGATACTTCTTATGATATTTTGTATACTGCAGAGGGCCTAACTATAGAATCGATTGAGACTAACTTTGATGATATTGGAATTTTGATCACTGTTGAAACCATACATGATGCAAATAGTTTGGAAATTACTTTACCTCGTGCATTTCTAGATTCTATAATCTCTGATGAAGATGCAGATTTTATTATTTTAGCTGACGGTGATTGGGTAGATTATACTGAAACACAAACAAGTGACTCTTCTAGAACTTTGACATTCTTCCTTCCTTCTGGAACTGAAGAGATTGAAATCTTTGGAACTATTCTTTCTGGTGTATCATTTGATCTACCAGAGGAGACAATTGTCGAAGAGACACAGACAGTTATTGAATTGCCTTCAACTCTTCCTGGCGAATCTGTTGAGGAATCAGTTGAAGAACCTGTTGAAGTTCCAGTTGAAACAATTCCTGAAGAAACAATTACAATTACTCCAGAAGTTACACAACAATCTGAAAAATGTGGACCTGGTACAATTCTACAAGATGGTGCATGTGTCTTAGATGAACGATGTGGACCTGGTACAATTCTACAAGATGGTGCATGTGTCTTAGATGAACGATGTGGACCTGGTACAATTCTACAAGATGGTGTCTGTGTTTTGTCTGAAGAACCAGCTTCTGAATCTATGATAACTGTAGATACCTCTGATGGAATGGATTTGACAATTTCTGCAATCGTTGCATTTGGTATTGCATTTGCAATAATGATTGCACTTGCAATAGTTGCAAAAGCACACACCAGAAAGAACTAAGTCAAATTATTTTCTGATTCCCAACTAACTTTGATAATTCCTTTCTTAACTAAATGCTCTAATGCATTCTTAAAGTCCGCATCTGATATGTCACCTTGTACCCACCATATGGCATTATTTCTTAACCATTCGGGGACTACCTTTTCTGATGAATCTATGGATTGAGCAAATGATGCCTTGATAACATCTTCTTGAATTAGAAACTCAATTGCTCTTGCAAAATCCTTGCCTCTGATTTCACCATTTGCCCACATTTTTGCTAAATCATGTATCCAAAATGGCAGTTGTATCTCCCCTGTATCTACAATGGAGAATTTAGTAGATGATGTAACTCCGGCATATTCTACGTACAGGATGTACTCGCCTGGCTTCCAAATAACCACATCAAATGCAATTGGTGCAGTGCTTGTTGTAGTCATTGCTGAAATCGGAAGTGTCACTAATGGACTCTTCATCATATTTGGATCAGTAATTGATATTTTAGCATCATCACCTGTTATCTCTGATACCTCAACAGAAAACGAAAGATGATCTCCATAATGAAATTCTTCTTGAGCAGTTTGTATCTCTACAACTGGTTCTGCAAAAACCGGTAAGATCATACCTGCTGATGCAATTAGAACAATTATCAAAGTGTGAATTGAGTTCATCTCTATTATTTCAATTATATTAGATTATTAAGGGTAATATTTCTGATTAAAACATGCCTACCGTACAGGATCAAGTCTGGCAAAAGATGCTCAAAGATAATGATATTGAGCTCAGAGAACGTGCTGTACTCTGGAGAAAACAAAATGCGGCTATTCGTGTCGAAAAACCTAGCAGAATTGCACGTGCAAGAAGACTTGGTTACAAAGCAAAACAAGGAATTGTTGTAGTTCGTATGCGTGTTGGTACGGGAGGAATGAGAAAACAGAGGCCACGTGGTGGACGTAGACCAAAACACCTTGGTGTTACTAGAATCAAAGCAGATGTTTCTATGAAACAAGTGGCTGAAAATAGAGTGTTAGAAAAATATCCAAACATGAAATTAATGGGTTCATACTTTGTTTACAAAGATGGTATGCACTATTGGTTTGAAGTAATTCTTGCAGATCCATCTCATCCAAGCATTACAAAAGACAAAGAACTACGAAAACGTGTTTTACCACGTGCATAATTAAATTGAAATCGATTCTAATTGGACTAGTAATTTTATCTGTAATGGTTTTGCCTGTTATGGCAGTTCCGCTTTCTGATATGACTGGTCTAAAAAAGAGCATAGATATCTCAACTGGTGGGTATGACTTTGAAGTAGAAGTTGTAGGTACATTTGATGTAGTTGATCATGATTTTTCAGCAGATGAAAAAATGCTGACTATTTACCTAGAATCTAATGTGGAACATAATTTAACTGAAATTATAATCCCTCGAAATTTGATTAATGGTGAATTTACATTTCTATTAGATGAACAGCAAGTTTTTCCTAAAGTGCATACATCTGATGAGATCTCATTCATTACATTGTCTTTTGATGGAAAAGGTGCTCATAAACTTGAGATAATTGGAACCACTTACCTTCCTGAATTTGCAGCAGTTGCACCACTAGTTCTTGCTGCATCTCTTGTAGGTGGTGTAATCCTACGAAAATCAAAATTGAATTTTTTTAACTGAAATTCTAGTACAAAAATCAAAGGCGCAATTAAATAAATAGTGAAAACACATGTTTTAATTCATGATTAAAATCATCGTCTCATCGCTTTGTCTATCATTATTGTTGTTTGTTCCAGCAGTTGCTTTTGGTTATGTGTACATACCAGAAGATGAGTATGTTGGATTCTATGATTCAGATGGAATCTATACAATTATTGCTGGCGTGAAAAATAAAGAATACTTTCCAGTTGATTCGACATTAGAAATATCTGTCAATGATGATGGTTCTGTTTTTACAGAAAAGTATGATCTAACTACAATAATGCCTGACAAAATGATGCCATTCAAAGTAAAACTTCCTCAAATACAAAGCTCTAATCCAATCTTAGAGCCTGCAATAATTACATATCATAAAGCAGATGATAAATTTACAGGTGGTTATGTAATCTATGAAACTCTGGAGATTCATTCTGATGGGAGTCTAACTGGACAAATTAGAAATGGTGGGCAAAAAACATTTGAGAATTTTAGAATCTATGCATTGATCAAAGATGACGAACACAATGTACTTGATACTACATCTTCTCAAAAATTTGACTTGATGAAACCTGGAGACGTTTTAGAATTTCATCTAATGGCTCATCCCGCAATTGCTAACTATGTTGATGCATACAGCTGTTTTGCTTTTGGTGATGAATCTATTTTTCCTCTGAACACTGAGAGATTTGGAGAACAGTATACCTTACGTTACGAGTCATTGGCCTGGTTTACACGTGGTGTTTTCAATGAACCTGGAACTGAATTGTCTTTATACGGGTATAACAGCTGGCAACTTGACGGAATTGCCAGTTTTGAATTTCCTCAAAGCTCAGTTGATGAGGACTTTGAGGTCTTTTTAGGTGATGAATCTGTAAAATCTCTCCAAAGCATTGATGAGATGGGTAATTGGCATCTTTACTTTACAATTCCTCAATACTATCAAGGTGATGTGAAAATAACTGGATTCAAAGCACCTGATGGAACTGTAGAAATTCCTGATGAACTTGATCTGTCTACGATGATTCTTTACGAGATTGAAGGTGGTCAAGTTACTGGAATAACTGGAATGCCAAAAGACAAGTCTTTGCAATTTTTACTGGATACGGTTGATGATGGAGAAATTACTATCACACTTTCAGACTTTTTGATTAGACCTTTTGATGATGGGACATTTTTTGTCATGATTGATGATGAACAATTTGATGATTTCATTTATGAAAACAAACAACTAATCATTCCATTTGACTTTGGTACTCAGAAGATTGAAATTTTTGGTGGATATGTTGTACCTGAATTTGGTTCAATTGTGATGATAATTCTAGTAGTATCTGTTATCTCTACAATTATCATTACCAAACGAAATGCACTACTAAATGTCTGATTTACTCTTTTAGAATTGCTTTTATCTTTGATTCAACCATTCCGTTCTGGCCAAATGACACATCTCTGAGAATACCTTTTCTATCTACTAGAATTGTTGATGGTGTTCCTTGCAATGCAAATCCTTCAAATGTTTCAGCTGAAAATTCCTTTGAACTCATATAGCCTCTAACACGTGCTTTTATCTGCTCCTGATACTCTGCAGGTTGTGAATCAAAATCTGGTAATTGTTTTAAAATGAAACTTCTAATCTGTTCTTCTGTTATCTCACCTGACATCTTTACTAGTGAATCCATTGCAACTGGAAATGGTATCTTATATGGTAATTTGTCACCTGTCAAACTACCATACTGTGAAAGCATCTTCTTTGTTTCGCCTATCGTCTCCCCTGTAGAAAGTAATTTTTGTAAGTTCTCAGTTGTATTTTTATCATAATCTTCAAACGCAGTTGCCATTCCTAATACTACTACGCCTTCATCTTTGTATTTTGTATAGATGTCAATTGCTTCTGGAATTCCATACATGAAACATCCTGGGCAATTTACCTGAAAAACCTCGACTAACACTACATGATCTTTTTCATTATCGAAATTTGTCTCCATTCCTTGAACCCATTGTGATACTTTGAGATTTGGTGCCTTTTGACCAATTTGTGCCATCATTTCAGAAAACTTTGTTTGTTTTCCCCTAAAAAGATAACTTTTCTGTCACAAATTGGCTTGTGTTTAAATCCTAATTGGTCTTTGAGCGTACCCTTCAAGAATTGGATTCAGCAACTCTTCAATCACTACATGATCTGGAATTTTTCTCTTATTTGATGAAATTCCTCTTTTTATTGCATCAAAGTATGCAAGTTTTCTTCTTACCTGTAACTTCTGCTTCCTCATATCATATCTTGCATTTTTTAAATCCATGAGATTTGCAGTAATGTCGGCAATCTTTACAATCTGTGCTTCTACTGGTGCTTTTCTCAACTGCTTTAGATATTGAGTCTCTTTTTGGTTATCTGCAAGTCTTGTGTCTTTTGTTACTGCAACTACAATATTTGCTACCTTACTTCCAAATTGCTCTTTAATATCATCATAATCTACCTCTGTGTCCTCAATTGTATCATGTAGCCAACCTGCACAAATTATCTTTTCATCTTTAATGCCATATTTTTCTAAAACATTGACTACTTGCTGTAGGTGCTTCCAATATGGTGTCTTACCATCTCTTCTTTTTTGCCCCCTGTGTTTCTCAATTGCAAATTTTTTTGCATGATTGATTGATTTTATCACTAATTCACATCTTTAATTGGTATATTTATTTGAAAAATTCTTCAATGCATAAATTATGTATATTTTGATCTATTGTGTAAAGTTACAATGATTCGAATTATGGCATTTTTTGTTTTTATGGCGGTATTTTCTGCAACATTTGCACTTGGTGCTGAATTTCAATTATCTGAAGATGAGGCAAGTCAGTTAATGCATGAATTTGAAGCAATGGTTGAAGGAATTGACTCAGTTGGAATATTTGTTCATAATACAACTGTTTCATTGCCGATGTTTATCCCTGGATTTGGTATTGCCTGGGGAATGTTTTCTGCGTTAATGACTGGAATTGCTTTTTCTGCAATGGAGATGCAAAACCCAATTCTATCTCAGATTCCTCCCTTGACTATTCTTTTTGCCACTCCGTTTGGTCTAATGGAGTTGGCTGCATATTCTATTGCAATGTCTCGTAGTTATTTACTGATCTTCAAGATCATTAAACGAAGATCAATCAAACCGGACATCAAAATTACCTTGATTGAGATTGGAATTCTGGTAGGACTCTTACTGGTAGGCGGTTTTATAGAATTTTACATGATCGAGACAATGCCTGATTCTATTCTTGATATGTCTGAATTAGATCCTATTTCTGAAAATCAAATCTAAGAATCAGTTGTGAAATAATACATTTGTTCTTTTATTTGTTAAATGTTAATTACAATCAAACTCTGTGAATTCCGTTTGTGACATCCTTCCCTGGTTTGCAATTGGTTTTCACGAGTTTGAATTAAACAATATATCTGACTTAATTTGATTCTAGTTATGACTACCGTAAACAATGTGGATTTGGATAAAATATCCAAAACAACTGAGGGAGGGAAAAATGATCCATCAACCCTAAAAAAACCAGTAAAACTACATGGTGTCTGGAATCTTGATTCTGCAAGTGAGTTTCAATTCAGTACTGAACTGCCTTTTGAAAATGGTAAACAAAGAATTGAGGTTGATTCACCTAGCTTCTTAGGTGGAAATGGGAATCGTTTAGGACCAATGGGATACTGTATAGCCGGAATTACTTCTTGCTTTATTGGAACCTTTGCAAGTGTATCTGCAAGCTCTGGTGTAACCTTGACAAAACTTCAAGTAGATACTTTATGTAGTGTGAACTTTGCAAAATCCTTTGATGTGTCTGATGAACCACTCATGGATGTCATCAAAATTGAAATTGATGCAGTCAGTGATAATGCAGACTCACAAAAACTACAGGAATTAGTTGAACTTGCAAAACAAAAATGTCCTGCTATGTATAGTATGTCTCATACAGTAAATGTTGATGCACACATCAAATAACCACTTTTTTCAATATTTTAAAATCTGAATCTATTCGTCAGGAACGACTACTGAGATTATGGTATTTCCACGTAATAGCACTCGGCCTAAATCTGATGTCTTGTCGTTTTCTATACTCTGTGCATTATCCAAAGTAATATTCATCAATGCATCAAATTCCACAAGATTCCCTTTGACGATTTTTCTATCTCTTAATTTAATGTCGATTTTTTTACCTATGCTTCTTCCAAGAAGTCCTGGAATATCTTCACCCATCGACAATTTTTCAATTACTACGTGACTTAAACTTACCCCTTTGAGAATAACTTGAAATTATTGATTGGAAT
>CAYFOW010000019.1:0-27247 GCA_964344885.1 uncultured Candidatus Nitrosopelagicus sp.
TTTTGCAAAAAGTGTAAAAAACACATGAAATCAAAGGGTCGTACTCAGGGTTTTGAATGTGTATTATGTGGAAAAAAATCTTCTTCAAAAAACAAAATAGAATTAAATCGTAAACTAAAATGCTTGACGTATATCCCAATTACCTCTGCACATCGTCATTTGACCCGACCAAAAAAACGTCAAAATATCAAAAATAATCGTATTTTTGATAAATCTCACGCGTGGATGAAAAATTATTAAAATTTCATAGCGGGGAGTAGATTTGAACTACTGATTTTCGGGTTATGAGCCCGACGGGATGACCTGACTTCCCCACCCCGCTGAACAAAAACCTTCAATGTGCTATATACGCGTTTCACAACTTGGAAATGATTAAAAAGATTCATCAAGTGTGTCATCTGTGAATAAACGATTACGAATTGCTGGAATTGCACTAGCCATTTTAGCATCTGTTTTGATGATTAATTTCTCTTCAGGTCCTCCTCCACTCCCACAACCTGCTTCCCTGAATCCTGAAAATCAATCTGTTAACGTTATAGCTACCAATCTTGACAAACCCTGGGCAATTGAATTTGCTGATGAACGAATTTTTATCACAGAAAAAATTGGTCGTTTTCGTGTTGTAGAAAATGATAAACTACTTGAAGAACCTCTTATTACATTAAGAACTGCTGAAACATTTGATGGTGGTCTATTAGGAGTTGCAGCACACCCTGATTTTATAAATAATCATGCACTTTATTTGTATTATACATATGAAGATGATGGAAAATTATGGAATAAAATTATCAAAGTTATTGAATCTGAAAACAAAATGACAAGTGTGAATACGATCTTTGATGGAATTCCTGGTTCTGAATTTGGTAATGGCGGTGTTCTAAAGTTTGGACCTGATGGAAAACTGTATGCTACAACCGGCTCACTTTCTGATTCATCTCATGGTTCTCAAGATCTTAATTTGCTTGAAGGCAAAATTTTAAGATTAAATGATGATGGTACAATTCCCAATGATAACCCATTTTCTAACTCTCCAATTTTTTCATATGGGCATAGAAATCCTAAAGGCATGGATTGGGACATACATGGAAATTTCTTTGTTGCAGAACAAGGTCCAACCAAAAATGATGAGATAAATCTAATTGAGGCTGGAAAAAATTATGGCTGGCCCAATCAAGAATGTGTTGGCGAACCACAATATGTAGATGCTTCAAAATGCTTTGATCCTGAAATTGAACCAGGCGGAATGAAGTTTTATTCAGGTGATACTTTGGGGATTTCAGATATGATTGTTCTGGCAGCACTGAGAGGAACTGCACTGTATACTTTTGAAGTAGATGATGATAGTAATGTAAAATCATTCTCTACAATACTTAGTGGAATAGGTAGAATTCGAGATGTGAATCAAGGTCCAGATGGATTCTTGTATGTAATTACCTCAAATACGGATGGCAAGGGCTTTCCTGAAAAAGATGATGACAAACTACTGAGGATATTGAAATAAAATGAAAAATTCTTCTATATCAAAATTTTTTGAAAAAACACACGATGAAAGATTACAAATCATCAAAGATTTTGCATCTTTATCTGATGATGAAATTAAAATTCTAAAGTCCGCAAACGGTGGAATTAATTTTCAAAAAGCAGACAAAATGGTTGAAAATGTAGTTGGTACATTCTCTCTGCCAGTTGGTATTGCAACTAGTTTCAAAATTAATGGAACTGATTATCTCGTTCCAATGGTAATTGAAGAGCCATCTGTTGTAGCTGCTGCATCAAAGGCTGCAAAAATTGCAAGAATCAAAGGGGGATTTTCTGTCTCAACTAATGAATCATTTAGTATTGGACAAATACAACTAGTTGAAATTTCACAAAATGATACTATTAAAAAAATTCTAGATAATGCATCTGAAATAATTGAAATTTGTAACTCTAAAAGTAATACATTGCCGAAACTTGGCAAAGGTGCAAAAGAAGTTTCGTGTAAGGAAATTTCTACCGATGTTGGCAAAATGATTATTGTTGAAATTCTAATTGATGTGGGTGATGCAATGGGTGCAAACATTACTAATACGATGTGTGAGGCTGCAGCTCCATTTATTGAAGAACTTACAGGTTCGAGAGCAGTCTTAAAAATTCTCTCAAACTATTCAACAAGAAGAATGGTCAAAGCAACTGCAATTTTTGATAAAAATGAGGTTGGTGGAGAAAAAGTAGTTGATGATATAATATTTGCATATCAATTTGCAGCATTTGATGAATATCGTGCAGTTACCCACAACAAAGGTGTTATGAATGGAGTAATAGCAGTTGCAAATGCAACTGGTCAAGATAGTAGGGCAATTGAAGCAGCAGCTAATGCCTATGCATCAAGTGATGGTCGATATTCCTCAATAACTAAATGGTTTAAGAATTCTGATGGGGATTTGGTTGGGGAATTTGAATTTCCTCTATCTGTTGGAATTGTTGGAGGAATAATCAATGTACATCCTATTGCAAAGATTTGTACAAAAATCCTAAATGTGGATTCTGCAAAAGAGATGTCTTGTATCATTGCTGCTACAGGATTAGCCCAGAATTTTAGCGCAATGAGAGCACTAGCAACTGATGGAATTCAAAAAGGTCATATGAAATTACATGCACGAAATTTAGCCTCTGCTGCAGGTGCTTCTCCTGAACAAATTAATGATGTTGTCTCAAAAATGATACAAAATGGTAATATCTCGTTAAATCATGCAAAAGAAATACTTGAACAACTTTAAGCATCAAATTATAATACCTGCTAATTCAAGAATAAAAAATGACAAGTGTAAAATTTGCAATTCCTAAAGGCAGTCTTGAGAATGCGACTTTCAAATTATTAGAAAGTGCATGGACTAAAGTTAGTAGGAAAAGTCGTACTTATCGTGTATTTTTAGATGATCCTGAAATTACTGTTAAAATGCTTAGACCTCAAGAAATACCAAATTTGGTTTTTGATGGTTTGTATGATGTTGGAATAACTGGAAAAGATTGGGTTGGTGAGACTAGTGCAGATGTTGAACCAATTCTTGATCTAGAATATGGCAAAATCAAACTTGTAATTGCAATACCTGATCATTTCAAATTTAAAACACTTGATGCAATGATTGATGACTTTGCAAAAAAGAAGAAAATTCTACGAATATCTTCTGAATATTTAATGACTGCAGCAAAATTCATCAAAGAATGTAAGTCATATAAGACACACTTTGGTAAAAAAGATCCATTAATTGTTACCCCTTGGCTTAGAACTGGAACTAACAAAAATGTACAGATTCACTTGTCATTTGGTGCAACTGAGGCAAAACCTCCAGATGATGTCGATGTGATTATGGATGTCACTGAGACTGGAACTACATTGATACAAAATCAATTAAAGATAATTGATACAGTTTTAGAATCCACCGCACATCTTATTGTAAACAAAAAATCTCTTAGGGATAAAAACAAACGTGAAAAAATTTTTGATATTGTTACATTGATGCGTGGTGCTGTAGAAGGAAGAAAATATCTGCACATCTATCTTAATGTTCAAGAAAAAAATCTCGATCATATTCTCAATGATCTAGAGTCATTGAAGAGACCTACAATCAGCCCACTTAGCGAAAAGGGTTGGTATGGTGTAAATACTGTTATCCTAAAATCTGACTTTCATAAATTAATTCCAAAACTACGAAAGATTGCACAGGGTCTAGTCGTACATGAACCCCGACAAATCCTGCATCTTGAAGAGATTAAACGTGATGAAGAAAATTGATACGAATTTTATCTGTAGGTAAGATTGAGGATTTTAGTAAATCTGTAATCCCAAAACAATCAAAAAAGAATCGAAAAATCGTTGAATCAATTCTTGCTGATGTTAAAAAAAACGGTGATTTAGCAGTGAAAAAATATGAAAAGAAATTTTCGAAATCTGAAATTAAAACACTACGTGTATCTAAATCTGAAATTAAAAATGCATATTCTACTGTCACAAAAAAACAAATCACTGCAATTAAACTTGCAAAAAAGAATCTTTCATTTACTGAATCAAAGATAAAACAACAGCTATGTGGGTTTGATGAAAAAATTAATGGAATCAAAATTTCCAAAAAATTCATTTCAATTCCTAGTGTAGGATGTTATGTTCCTGGAGGTCTGGCTAGGTATCCAACCTCCGCTGTTATGTCTGTTATTCCTGCAAAAATTGCAGGTGTAAGAAGAATTGTTGTTGTTTCTCCTCCAAATTCTGAAGGTAAAATTGATCCACTTACTCTAGTATCTGCTGATTTATGTGGTGCAACTGAAATCTACAAAACTGGTGGTGCACAATCAATTGCAGCATTGTCATTTGGAACCAAATCAATTAGTCCAGTAAGTAAAATTGTTGGTCCAGGAGGATACTTTGTTTCTATGGCAAAATCACTTGTAAGTGAACATACTTCAATTGATATGATTGCAGGTCCAACAGAACTTGCAATTTTAGCTGATGAATTTGCATCCCCTGATCTGATTGCTGATGATCTTATATCACAAGCAGAACACAGTTCTGATACGTTTTGTTATGTAATTACCACTTCTATAAAATTAGCATCACAAATAAAAAAGTCATTAGAGAAAAAAATTACGAATATTTCGCGCAGAAAAATCGTTCAAAAAAGCCTGCAGAAAAATGGATTTATTGCCATTTGTAAAAATTTGAAAAATGCAATTTCATTGATAAATGAAATGAGTCCTGAACATTTGGAAATAATGACAAAAAACCCATCAAAGGTTGCAAAATCAACTACTAATTGTGGTTTAGTTCTGATTGGAAAAAACTCCCCTTCATCAGCTAGTGATTATCTCTTAGGCTCAAACCATATTTTGCCTACAAATACATTTGGTAAATCTAGGGGTTCTTTGTCTGTCTTAGATTTTTTGAAATTATACACAAAAATTGAATCATCTAAGAATCATCTTAAAGAGATTGCCGGAGCTATGGAAATTCTTACTAGTACAGAAAACCTAACAAATCATTTTGAGGCAGTAAAAAGTAGATTATCATGAAAAAAAACTTCTTTTTATCAAAGGTAGCAAAACTATCAAAACTTGGAGGTTATCAGAAACCTGAGAAACACTCAGATGTACTGAAACTTGATTCAAATGAAAATTTTGTAATACCAAAACAATTTCAACATGAAATATTCGATGAGGCAAGAAGAATTACTGATGTACGAGAGTATCCGCTGGGTAGACTGGACTTATTTGTAAAATCACTTTCAAAATATCTTAAAATCCCATCAAATATGATATGTGTGGGAAATGGTTCTGATCAAATACTTGACTTGATTTTAACTAACTTTGCCACTCAAAAAACTAAAGTATTAACATCTGATCCTACTTTTGGATTCTTCGAAGAACGCTGTAAATTATATTCAATTCCAACTATAAAAATTCCATTTTCTGATAAGATGACATTAGATATAGAACAATTCAAAGCAAAAATAAAAAATGCAGATATCTTATATCTTGATTCACCAAATAACCCAACTGGATTTCAATTTAATAAAAAGGAATTAGAGAATTTAATACGTAACTTTTCAGGATTAATAATTATTGATGAGGCATACGGTGAATTCTCTGATTACTCTTTAGTAATGATGACTAAAAAATTTAATAATTTGATTGTTGTTAAAACGCTTTCTAAGGCATTTGGTTTGGCTGGATTAAGACTAGGATATTTTGTTGCAAATAAAGAAATTGTAGACGTATTTGCTAGAGTGATTCAATACCCATATCCTCTTAATTCTATTGCAATTGAATCTGGACGAATAGCTTTAGAAAAATCTCAAAAAATCAAAGAAATTGCTGAAAGAATAAAATCTGAAAGGATTAGAATAATTCAAACGTTACAAAAAATTGGTACATTTGAAGTGTTTGATTCTAAAGCAAATTTTGTCTTGTTTGATGCAAAGGGTGCAGATAGTAGGGTGTATAATGCATTAATTGAACAAGGTATTTCTGTAAGAAAATTGGGCAAGATTGGGAAGCATAAGGGATGTCTTAGAGTAACTGTTGGAACAAAAGATATGAATTCAAAATTTCTTCTTGCAATACGAGATCTTTTAGGATAATTCGTGGTATGGTTGTAATAGAACTAAAAAATAATTTTCTCGATGATATTGATTCAATTGTCTTTGATTGTGATGGTGTTTTAGTAGATATTCGAAATTCATATGATAAAACAATTGACAAAACAACTTTACATTTCATAAATAAATTTACATCAATTCCGTCATTCTCAGTTTCTCATAAAATAATTGATAGTTTCAAATCAAGTGGTGGTTTTAATGATGAAGTGGATTTATCATATGCACTTATTCTTACTATAGTTTCTGCTGATAGACTAAACAGAAACCCTGTTGATTTCATTGATTTAGTATCATCAAACTTGGATAAAACAGGTATTCTATCTGTTGAGAAATTTTTAAAAAAACTGATAGATATTTCTGATGTAATTAAAAAATTAGATTTTCCTGGACCACGTTTGAGTAATCCACTCAATTCTATATTTGATCAATTTTTTTATGGCCCAGAATTATACCAAAAATTATTTGATAGAAAATCATCTATCTTATCTGATGGTTTGATAAAAAATGATATTGTATTAATCGATGAATCATTATTTGATGAATTAGAATCTAGATTTGGTAAAAAAATTTCTATAGTGACTGGACGTGGATTAGAATCAGCTCGTTTTTCCTTAAAAAAATTATTAGATAGATTTAATCTTGAATCTTCATTTTTCTTAGAAGATGAATCACGTGATTTGGCAAAACCTAATCCTGAATCATTAATTCAATCAATAAAGAAAATGAATTCTAAACATTGTTTATTTGTAGGTGATTCAATGGAAGAATTATTCATGTCAAAAGATGCAACAAAATTAGGTTTTAAAACCACTTTTTGCGGTATTACAGGAACAAGCTCTCAGCCAAAAATTAAAGAAAAATTATTCATTGAAAATGGCGCAAAATTAATCCTGAATTCCATTCAATCTATTCCAAATATATTGAATGACTCGTATGTAAAATCATAATCTTTGGTGTTTTTATGAAATCACGTATTGCAAAAATCAAACGGGAAACGAAGGAAACCAAAATTACTGCCAATGTGAATCTGGATGGAACTGGGAAAATATCTATTACCACTGGAATAAATTTCTTAGACCATCTAATTACGTCATTTGGAAAGCATGCAATGTTAGATCTTTCAATTACTGCAAAATCCTTAGATGGAATTGAACATCATTTAATTGAAGATACTGCGATAACGCTTGGAAATGTAATTGATAAGGCATTAAATGACAGAAAGGGAATCACACGTTTTAGCTATTCATCCGTACCAATGGATGAGTCCTTAGCTGAAACATCTCTTGATCTTATCCGGCGCCCATACAGCAAAAGTACATTATTAATTAAAAGAACAAAAATTGAAGGAATATCAAAAGAAGATCTAGAACACTTTTTTGTGTCCCTCTTACAAAATCTTAATTCATGCGTTCATACTACTGTGAAGTATGGTGATAATGATCATCACAAAGTCGAAGCTGCAATAAAATCACTTGCAGTTGCTTTTAGATTGGCATCTCAGTATGATAAAAAACAAAAAGGAATTCCAAGTACTAAAGGTGCAATGTAGCATTGAAAGTTGCAATATTTGATTATGGTGCAGGAAATATTTTTAGCTTGAAAAACTCACTTGAAAAAAATAATGTAGTAGTTGAAGTAATTACAAGTTTTGATAACCCTGATGGTTATTCTGGTTTATTATTGCCAGGAGTAGGTAATTTTGATCCTGCAATAAAAAGTATTAGAGATTATTCTAAAACTAGTTTTAAAGAATTTGTTACTGATTCTATGCCTGTATTAGGAATCTGTCTAGGCATGGAGATGTTTTTTGAAAAAAGTGAGGAAGGAAAAGAACGAGGTCTTGATGTGATGGACGGTGAAGTTGTTTTACTTCCTAATGAAATGAAAGTACCACATATGGGTTGGAATGAGTTGGAAATAAAAAAACAGAGTGCACTTTTAGAAGGCGTTAATAATGGTTCTTGGGTGTACTTTGTACATTCGTTTAGGGCAAAACCTGATGATGAAAATTTAATCATTGCAAATTCTGATTATGGAATAAAAGTCCCTGCAATAGTGGAAAAAAATAATTATTTTGGAACACAATTTCATCCTGAAAAATCAGGCAAGGTTGGGTCTATAATGATTGAAAATTTTCTTAAAGTGTGTAAAAAATGAAAATCATACCTGCTATTGACTTGATGCAAGGTTCTGTTGTTAGACTGTTTAAAGGAAAAGCTGATCTAAAAACTGTCTACAGTGATAACCCTGTTGAAATTGCAAAAAAATGGGAATCTGAAGGAGCTGACATGTTACATATTGTTGATCTTGATGCTACACTTGGAATAGGCTCCAACTTTTCAATCATCAATAAAATATCTGATTCTGTTAAAATCCCTATTGAAATTGCAGGTGGATTAAGAAATGAAAAATTAATTGATACTGCATTATCTTTTGCAGATCGAGTTGTAATCGGAACTCTAGCTTTTCAGAATAAAGACCTATTGCAAAATATTATTAAAAAATATTCATCACAACGAATTGTCATTTCTGTTGATCATCTAGATGGATTGATTACAACTCATGGATGGCAGACTATGACTGACATACAATTAATTGATGCAATAAATGAATTTGTTATAATAGGTGCAACTGAATTCCTTTGTACAAATGTATCTCTTGATGGAACTATGTTGGGTCCAGATCTAAAAAATCTTCATGAAATCTGTAAACTAAAAAACATCAATATTATTGCAAGTGGCGGCATTTCAAATCTGGATGATATTTCCCAAATTAAAAAAGAAAACCCATTTGGTGTAATTCTTGGTAAGGCAATGTATGAAAAAAAAATCTCAATTAGGGAGTCAAAATTAGTATGACTTTAACAAAACGAATAATTCCATGCCTTGATGTTGCAAATGGACGAGTTGTAAAAGGATTGAATTTTAAATCAATAAAAGATGCAGGTGATCCCGTACAATTAGCTAAAAAATATGGTGATGAGGGTGCTGACGAACTAATTTTCTTAGATATTACTGCATCTGAAGAACAACGTGAAACTATCAAAAGCCTTGTTACTAAAGTTGCACAAGTTTTGAATATTCCTTTTACTGTAGGCGGGGGAGTAAAAACATTACAACATGCGCGAGATATCTTGTTAAGTGGAGCTGATAAAGTTGCAATTAACACAGGTGCTGTAAAAAATCCTGAAATTTTAACTGAACTAATGGATCTCTTTGGCAGGCAATGTGTTGTAGTTGCAATTGATGTAAAACGAAATTATAATATAGAAAATCAAACTAATGTGTATTCTAAAGATAATAGTCCCTTTTGGTATGAGGTCTTTATCTATGGTGGAAAAAAAGGAACTAGTCTTGAAGCAATTGAGTGGGCGAAAAAAGTTGAATCACTTGGTGCTGGAGAAATTTTGTTGACCAGTATTGATAAAGATGGCACTAAGGATGGCTATGATGTAGAATTAACAAAAGAAATCGTTGACTCAGTTCGCATTCCTGTGATTGCATCAGGTGGTTGTGGTAAACCTGATGATATGGTTGATGTTTTTAAAAGTACAAATGTCGATGCTGCATTAGCAGCATCAATTTTTCACTATGAAAGTCATTCTGTAAATCGTGTAAAAGAAATTATAAAACAAAATAATATTCCTGTTAGATTATAGAAACGATTAACTTACAATAATTTCTTGATATATCTATGAATAAGAATATTTCAGAAATTGATTTTTCCAAGGGTGATGGGATAATACCTGTCATTGTACAAGATTATAATACAAAGGAAATTCTTACACTAGCTTATTCAAATAGGGAATCATTGGAACTTGCTAAAAAAACCGGCAAATCTTGGTTTTGGAGTCGTTCAAGAAAAAAACTGTGGATGAAAGGCGAAGAATCTGGGAATTCTCAAAACATTAAAAAAATTCTAGTTGATTGTGATTCAGACGCAATTATCTATCTAGTTGAACCATCTGGTCCTGCATGTCATACAGGTAAAAAAACATGCTTTCATAACAACCTCTAATTTAACAAACTGGTTCATAAAATTTTTCACTGCCTTGCACAAATTCATTTATGATTTCAAACTTTAGTGACTCATATTCTAAACCCTGAAACTTTATTGTCCAAATTCCAATCAACTCATCAACTGTGCATATATTTGCTGATCTAGACAAATCAGGTGTAAAATGTTTGTTAAATGAACTTTTTTTCTGCCCATCTATTGGTAATACTGCATAGACCTTTCCATTTGGTGTGACAAACAAAATATCTCCTTGTTCATTAGGTCTAATCTCGTCTGCAATCAAAAACACATTTTCATCAATTCTAAATTTATCATCTTTTAAAGTAAATGGACCTGATGTAATTTCTGAATATTGTGTTTTGTCACCTGTCGTAAAAACCATCAAACCTGTTTTGTCACCAAAATATATTATGCCTATAATCACAATTACTGCAATAATTACGACTAGTAGATATTTCATATATTATTCATTTTTAGTCATCTTAATAATTTAACGAATTTTTCAAAATTATATTTATTATTCTATAAAATTTTTCATATGGTATCTATTTTTTTATTTTTTACAGATATGGGCGAATTTTTTATTATATTTTCATATTGTTAAAATTAAGTATAGCTTAATTTGACATTAGGATTTTTTATCAATATAAAAAAATGCATGTCATTATGAAACATGTATCACTAAAATGCAGAGAATGCAAAAAAGAGTATGAATCCACTTTCAAGTATATTTGTGATGAATGTTTTGGCCCTCTAGATGTACATTATACATTTCCAGAAATAACAAAAGATATGTTTTCTAATCGTGAAAATACCTATTGGAGATATTTTGAATTATTACCTATACTGGATAAATCAAGTATTGTAAGCATAAATGCTGGAATGACTCCTCTTATCAAAGTAGAAAATCTAGGTAAAGAACTTGGTCTAAAAAATTTGTATATAAAAAATGACTCTGTCAACCCAACTTTCTCATTTAAGGATAGACCTGCTGGTGTTGCAATCTCTAAAGCAAAAGAATTTGGTTTACATGCGGTAGGATGTGCATCTACTGGTAACCTGGCATCAGCTACTGCAGCTCACGCAGCAAAGGGTGGGTTGCCTTGCTATGTTTTTGCTCCTAGTGATATAGAATATGCAAAAATCACTCAAGCATTATCTTATGGAACTAAATTCATTGCAGTTGATGGCACCTATGATGATGCAAATCGTATTGCTGCACAAATTGGTGATAGTAAAGGAATTGGTATTGTAAATATCAACATGCGATCATACTATGTGGAAGGATCAAAGACCTTGGCATATGAGGTATCTGAACAATTGGATTGGAGCGTACCTGATCATTTGGTTGTACCCGTAGGAAGTGGCGCAATGTTAAATTCAATTTGTAAAGGATTTGAAGAATTACAAAGTCTTTCATTAATTAACAATATATCTGACATGCATATACATGCAGCACAACCAGTAGGTTGTGCCCCGGTAGTTGATGCATTTAAGAAAAAATCTCTAGATGTAATCCCTGTTGAAAATCCCGATACAGTTGCTAAGAGTTTAGCAATAGGTGATCCAGGTGATGGACGATATGTCTTAAAACGTCTCCAACAATACCATGGTATCGCAGAGGATGCAAACAACAAAGAGATACTTGATGCAATTTTACTATTGTCTAAAACTGAAGGAATATTTACAGAGCCTGCTGGTGGAGTATCAGTATCTGTTCTAAAGAAGATGGTTGAATCTGGAAAAATTGACAAAGATGAAACAGTAGTGTGTTATGTTACAGGTAATGGATTGAAAGCTACTGAACCACTAATGGAACTTTTACCAAAACCTGAAGTAATGCAAGCAGATGCATCAAAGATCACTGCGGTGGTAAAATAATTATCTGGTGTTATCATGGCAAAAATTACTTTCACTATACCATCTGTTCTTAATGCTGGAGACGGTGAAAAAAAAATAGAACTTGATGCAAATACTCTATCTGATGCATTTACAAATATTTCTGGTATGATGGGTGATGACTTTAAGCGACGAGTATTGGAGGCTGATGGCTCCCCTCGTGCATTAATTAATATCTATGTAAATGGGAAAAACGCCAAGTTTTCTGGCGGCTTAGAGCTATCTCTAAATGATGATGATGAAATCTACATCTTACCTGCAGTTGCTGGCGGCTCTGATCTTACAGAAAAAGAATTAGATAGATATTCCAGACAAGTCATGCTAGAAGAAATAGGCTATCAAGGCCAAATAAAATTAAAAAACTCCATAGTATGTGTTGTAGGTGTTGGAGGATTAGGAAATCCAATCACAACAAGGCTTGCAGCAATGGGGGTTGGACATTTACGTATTGTGGATCGTGATGTAATTGAACTATCGAATTTACATCGACAAACAATGTTTGATGAATCTGATGTTGGTCAAGTTAAAGTAGAAACTGCAGCAAAAAAATTGCGAAAGTTAAATCCTGATATAATAATTGAAGAGCTTGCAGTATCTGTTAATGATTTTACGGCACCTGTTGTTGTAGATGGATGTGATGTTGTAGTTGATGCATTAGATAGTGTAGATGCAAGATATGCATTAAACAAGGCATGTGTTGAAAAAAACATTCCGTTTGTAACTGGTGCAGCAGTAGGTGTATCTGGACAAGTATTTACGATTATTCCAAAAAAAAGTGCATGTTATCATTGCATGTTCCCTGAGCTGGATGAGGACTCTATGCCTACATGTAGTATTGAGGGTGTTCATCCCTCTATTCTATCATTGGTTGGTGGAGTTGAAGTAGCAGAAACAGTCAAAGTGATTATGGGAAAATCTCCTAGTCTGTCGAATAAAATATTACACATTGATATTGAAAACCTTGACTTCTCACAGACCAGAACATTTAGGGCTGATGAATGTCCAATATGTGGTTCTGGACTTATTACAAAGGAGACAAAAAAAGAACTAATTTTAGAAGAATTGTGTGGACGAAATAAAGGAAAACGTACATTTTCAATCACTCCTACATATGAAATCAAATTTAATGCAGAAAAGATAATTCAAATTGGAAAGCAAAAGGGATTTGTCACTGAAAACTTGGGCGATTTAGGATTATCATTAAGAACAAATGAATTGTCTGTTAATTTCATGAAACAAGGTTCTGCAATATTGGTGGGATCAAAAGATGAAGATTCTGCAAAACTACTATATAAAGAACTTCTTGGAATTGTCGTAGTAAATTAGATAAAATAAAAAATTTACAAACTAAGATATAGATTATAATCATTGAAAGCCAAGAAATTCTAAGAATTGAATGGATCTAATAAAAAATAGACAAATCGTCCATTAGCGTTATATACTAATTTTTTTGAAAAAAATCAATAACTATGAAAAACGAAATAGGACGTAAAATAACTAGTCTTACATTAATGACAATAATGTTGGTAAGTATAGCTGGTGCCTTCCCAAGCGCAATGCCAGAAGCAGCAGCTGCTAACCAATACTTATTTGTATCAGCTGAAAATTCAGTACACGGAAACCAATTCTATGGCCCACAAGTCGTAGAAATTGTTATCAATGACTCTGACATCAATAGACTTGATGTCGGTGTTGGTATGCCTGATGTTACAGTTAACGGTAAAACCGTTTTAATGGCACAAGCAGCCGATGGTTCATGGTATGGTTATATAGCAGATAAAACATTTGCACAAAACGTTGACTCACTATATGGAACACAAGCAGGAGGAATTAACTTTGGTTATTTCTGTAGCCAGGCAACTGAGCTAGCATTTACTCCAAACAATGCAACCAACAATGACGTGCCTTCATTAAAGGCAAGTGATTCAGTTGGTATTGCAATTCCATATGCGTTAGCCGTAAGTGCAAAAGTAGATGGTAAAGGCACTCTATCTGACTGTGGTATGGGTTTGAGCACTGGTCGTGATCTACACCTAAAATTGGGTGAAGGTACACGTAGTTTCTACAGCACCCAAGGTGTATGGAATGAATCTGGTGGTTTAAACAATACCGTAATTAGAGAATTCAAATCTCTAGTTAACCAAACATCTACAACATCTGGTACAAAAACATTCTATGGACAAATTGGACTTGGACCAAACCTTTGGCCATTTGTACAACTATACAGCTTTACACAGTTTAGCCCAGTAGTTGTTCAATATAACAAGGGTGGAGTAACTGAGACTGTCAATTTAACATTTGATCAAACTGATGATTCAGCAGGTGTTGCTCTAGACAGAGCAGTACACCCAATGGGCTCAGATCTAATGATCACCTTGACAGATTGGCAACTAAACATTGATCCAACAGATGAGGATTCATGGTCATTTGGTACAACCACAACTAACGCAACTGCATTTTACAATCTATTTGATGAAAATGGTGTATCATTGTCTGATACTAAAACAAACAGTGATGTCGGTTTAACCGAAGCACAAATGTCAAGTACATTGGGTCATAATGTTGGTGTCATGAAAATTGATGCAGACGCACAATCTGTAGGTACAAATGTCATCGCAGTACAAGATAATGCTGACAGTATTGTACAATCAACAAACGACTTAGGCAGTGGTGTATGTAATGGTGCAACAACTGTTTGTGTAACATTCACAGAAACCGGTGCAAACACTGGTGTCTTCAGGAACTTTGATGAAGATAACAAAGCAAACGTCATAATCCAAGCAACAGCAAAAAGAGGAACTTCTGCAACCTTAGTCTGGGATGAAACCACCTACTCTATAGTAGCTGGACTCGGATGGGGAAGTGTAAACATGGATGTATCTTCTGTTGGTGATGAATGGAATTCTGGTGAAGCATTGTATGTAACAATCGAAGATGAAGATATGAATATGAATACAAGAAAGGAAGATCAAATGAAAATTACTGACAACAAAACAATTGTACCAAGCATCAAACTTGGTTCACCAATTACTTTGGATAAAATTTCAAAGGTAATGATTGTTGGTAATAATAGAACCAATGCGGCTACATCAGCAGCAGGTACCTATCAAACATTTGATACCTGGACATCAGGAACAAATTGTAGTACAGAACAAGGTTCAACTACAAACAATGTAAATTGTGTATCAAAGTTCAGTGATATTGCATATGCAACAGTACCACATGATATGCACTTTACTAACCATGATGCTTTAGTATTCCAATGGTCTGGAGTTACAGTACAGAATCTAAAAGATCAAATTAATGATGTAAACGGAAGCAGAAATGCTGGTTATACATACATTAACTATGACTTTAGAGGATTGAACGGTGGTTCAGATGATTCAAACGCATACATTAACTTCACAATATCTGATACTACTTCACTAAACAGTAATACAGTTAACAGTAGGGCAAAAACTACTGAAACTGATAGATTTGGTAGTGGATTAGCAGGTGTTGTATTAATTGATGGTGTAGAATCAAACTCTGGTGCAGCAACTAACCAAGCTTGGACAATGAAAGGACTCACAATGACTGATGATTTGGTAATTTGGGCAAATATCTCAAGTACTAACTCATCCGTAGCTAGTACAAGCGCAGGAGCAGAAACTATGTATCCATTAGGAGCAGGAACTTCTGTACCTTTAGTACTAGACATTTGGACTTTTGGACAAGATGGTGATGGAGTGCCAGCAGGTAACAGAACCAATGATATGATAATCAGAGCTGAATTAGAAGAAACTGACGTCAATACTGGTTTGTTTGAAGGTACATTAGAGTACATCATGTTAAACCAATTAAACGTCAATGCAACGGGAACTTATAATGCTACAGTTGGATATAGCAACGATCCAGTCTTTATAGTTAATAATGATATGACCGATGAGGATTCAATCAGAATGAACTATTTAGATGAAGGTGCAGATGGTGTTGCAACTCAAGTAGCAGATCAAGTTGAAGCTCCAACTCATTCCGGTGTAGTTGAATTTAATGCAGATACATACAAAATTGCTGATACTGCTGTTATTACATTAACTGATATGGACTTGAATACAGACTCTGAAGTAATCGACATATATACAGTCGTACAGACGAGTACTGATAAAGCATATGATCATGTAGGAAAACCATACTATGGTCAAAACTCAGTTGGTGATAACTTTGGAAGATTGATGAGTATTACATTTGATGACGAAGATTGGGTAAAGCATAATGAAGCTGGTACATCCACTTCTGCTACTTGCTCAGGCGCTCCATCTGGAGGTTCTAACGGACCTGGTGCAGCTGGCTTTACATTAGTAGAGACAGGACTTGCTACTGGTATTTTTACTGGTGATTTCCAAATCCCAGAACAATACTGTAAGAGAGCAACTTCATCAGTTTCAACAAACTCACAAACATCCGTAACAGGTAAAGACATTGAAGTAAACTATGTTGACTATAGAAACTCATCCGGTGAAATCATTGAAGTCGGTGATGGCGCAGGTGTAAGAGGTAATTCTGGTTCTGTCAGTCTTGATAGAACTGTTTATCCAGTACCATTTGGAAAAGAAACTATTGCTACTGATGTAACTGATAGAAAGACACCAAATGGACGTAGCTTGTTCCCAATTCATGAATCTGGTATTGATACTACTAACTACATCAATACAGATGCAGAAACATTAGGACAAGGTAACGTTATCATACACATCCGTGTTGACGATCCAGACTATGATGTTTCAGCCACAGGTGAAGACACAATTGGAGTAAACAGTTCAACCAATCGTGGCCCATTAAAGATGTGGGTCTCAAGAGGTTCAGCTGATTTGTTCCTTGGTACTGCCGGTGGTGATCAGTCTAACGATGGTAAACTATCCACCACATACGCTGCTGGTGGAACCCATGAATATGGACCAATCTCTGAGACTGCTCCAGATTCTGGTGTATTCGAGTTTGATCTAACTGTAGAGTTTACTGATGGACCTGAATCAGCAGATTGTCCATCAAAGACAAGTGCATATACCGCACTTAATGGTAAAACTACTACAACCAGATTAGACAGGTTCAGTGATGCACAAACATCTGGCAAATACAACTGTATCTTACAAGGTGATATCTTCACTGTAGAATACACTGATACTACTGATGCATCCGGAAATAGTAACACAGCAACAGACTCTGCAACATTTGACCTAAGAAATGGTGTATTACAGACAGACAAATCTGTTTATGTCATTGGTTCAGACATGATCATGACTCTAATTGAGCCAGATCTTGATCTAGATAATGACGAAGCAGAAACATGGGATCTTGATGTAATAGAATGGGATTCAGATGCAGCTGAAATATCGATGGGTAACAAGGCTTCCATAGCCGGTGGATCCACTGATGCAGCAGCATTTGATCCAGAACCATCTGATTTCAGAGAGACCGGTGACAGTACTGGTATTTTCCAAATTGTCGTCGAAATACCTTCATCTCTAAATGGTAACAAACTAGATAGAGGTGAAAAGATAGATCTCGAATATCAGGATTGGGGACCATCTGGAGCAAAGTATGTTGGTGATGAGAAACAAGATGTCAACGTAACCGTATTCACATCTAACTTTGGTGCAACTATTGAATTAGACCAAAAAGTCTATACATGGACTGATAAGGTCTACATCACAATTGTGGCTCCTGACCATAACTTCGATAGTGATCTAGTCGATCAGATTGGTGATACTACCGATGATCCATTGGTGATTCAAACTAGAGATGCAAAGCTTACAGGTTATAAGCTTGCAGAAACCGGTACTGATACTGGTATATTCTCTGGTGAAGTAATCCTTACAGGATTCAAACACGATGCAGATGGTGATAGTGGCACAGGTGATAGCAATGGTAATGATATTACTAGTGCATCAACTGACGTTACTGGTACCGATAGCGGACCAACTGACGGTAAGTTAGGTACAACTGACGATGATGGACTTACTGTTTCATACGAGTTTAACGAAGATGAAACTGTAGTAGGTTCAGCATTAATCAGATGGAATGTAGGTGAAACTTCATGGCTTGAATCAAGCTATCCAGCAACTGGTACAGGAGTAATTCGTGTAGTTGACCCAGATATGAACTGGGATCCAGAAGCAGTAGACAACTTTAAGATAGACGTCTGGTCAGATTCTGACGCAGGCGGTATATCCCTCACTGTATCTGAAACAAATGAGGCAACTGGTATATTCGAAGGAACAGTATCATTTACTGTTACTGATGAATCATCTGGTCATAGACTCAGAGTCTCAGAAGGTGACACTGTCACTGCAGAATATGAGGACAACACTCTACCACAACCTTATACTAAATCCGATGACTTGGACATAACTGGAACAACCATGATTGGTACAATCATTCCACCTCTTGAGAGGGCACCAGCAGCTAATGCTCGTGTTGTTGATGCATTTGGTAACTCACTAGCTGAGGTATCAGTTGATCAACAGGTTCAGATTGAAGCTGATTTGGTAAATGGCCAGGATAAAGATCAGTCATTTGCATATTTGGTACAAGTTCAGGATGAGAGTGGTGTAACTGTCTCACTAGCATGGATCACAGGTCAATTGGCAGCTGGACAATCATTTAGCCCAGCTTTGTCATGGATTCCAAGTGATTCCGGATTATACACAGCAACTGTGTTTGTCTGGGAGAGCGTGGATAACCCAACTGCACTGTCTCCAACAGTATCAGTAGACATCAACGTCATCTAAGACTAGCAACAATCTAACACCCCCTTTTTTCTTTTTAATTTTCAAAACCTAACGGTAGTTGAATAAGAAACAATATCTATGAGGAATTTTTACTCATTTCAGTGAAACCAACTTTATTAATTCTTGTTGCATCATTTACTATGATACTGATTCCTGTATATGCAGAAAGTTTGGAACTCTATACAAATCAAAAAATTTATTCTTCAGATCAACCACTTTTTGTATATGGGCAAGGATTACCACATGAACCTCTGATATTGAGATTATTTGCCCCTGATGGAACTATTGCAAAATTTGATCAAATAACCGCTAATTCTGACGGTTCGTTTCGTCATTTGTTGATGGATTGGCCTAAATCAACTACTTCAATGCCGTTTGGAACTTACACTGTTGAAGTAATTAGTCAGAATCAAGACGGTCTATCAAAAACAGTCGATATAAAATTCTCTTCTACGTCTGAATTAACTGCAATTCCTGTAGAGCGTCATGTTAACACTCTAGTATTTGCACCTGAAACTGCTGCAGTTAATCAACCATTTAGAATATTTGTACAAGTAAGCAGCGATGGTTTATTGGTAGGCGATGATCCAAAAAATATTCTTGGAACCTCACATGTACATTTTTCTGATGGTCAAGTGGAAAGTCTGTCTGTTGATCTTAAAACATTACATGAAGGGTTATACTATGTAGATTATACTGCAAAAAAACAGGGTACATATGTATTTCATATGGTGTCATTTAACAAGGGAACAATATCTCATGGTTCTGCAGCAACACAAGTACTAAGCCAAGATATTGGTGGAATGTCAAAACAAATATTGGAATTAAACACTGTTCTATCTGAAACATCTGATGAACTAGAAATTTTAAAAGATGAAATTGGGGTATTTGGTTCATCCCTAGAATCAGCAAATAAAAGGATTGATTCTAGTGTATCCAAGATTGATTCTAGTGTAGATGCAATCCATAATTCTGTATCTACAATAGAGGAGGCATCATTACAGCTTAATGCATTACTATTTCCTGTAGTTGCATCAATCTGTGTAATTCTAGCACTTCAGATTGTGATTCTAGCAAGAAGAAGATAAAAACAATCAAAAATTTGAAAATATAATGAAGATTCTTCTAACTATGATTTCTTTCTTATTGATCTTACCAATAGTAAATTCCTATGGGTTTTTTGACGATGAGTTAATACCCAACAATAATTCATTGCAATTGCATGATTCTGAAATCTTAAAAATTACTCCGCAAAATGATGTGCCAATATATAACAGATATCTTGTTTTTGGAAACGATGCTTCAATAATTCCAAATAATATCTCCTCATTAATAACTTCAAATGGATTTTTTTCAGTAACCGTGATGAGTGAAAACTATGCACAACAACTGCAATCTCGTGGATTACATGTAATTAAAGACATACCTCTAGATTTTCATTCCCCATATGTATCATATAATGCAATAACAAAGATACATGAATTTGGAAACTTTGCTGAATCTGAAAAGGTTCATCAATTATACAACGTAACAGGCAATGATGTTGCAATTGCAATCGTAGATACGGGTGTTGATTTTTCAAATCCTGATATAATGCATTCACTTGCCAGAGATGAGCATAATTTTCCCATAATGTTTGATGCAGATGGAACTGGACTTGTAATTACAAATTCAACATATATAGCAAATATTGACAAATATGGTACAATCAAAAACTATACAAAAACAATACCTGGAAATGTAACCTCATCAGTTTATCTAACACAAAACGGTGTATTTTTAAAAAATTTACAAGATGACTCAGAAACTTATGTTTCTGTCTTTAATTCACTATTTCCATTTCGTGGCACCTCCCCTCTCCTTAATGGAACATTAAATGATGATATGAAAATAGGCAAAGATAGACATAATTACATTTTTTCTCAAAGCGGAATTTACCACCTAGGAATAATTTATCAATCGGCTAAAGGAAAATTACAGGTAGTTCCAGTATTAGTTGTTGATTCCGAAAAACCAGGAATTTATGATACCGTGATTCCTGACATGTCTACATCGTGGAAAGATTATGTACGAGAAAATGGTGAAAAATCAAACTATGACTTTGATTTTACAGATGAGACTCCCATTAAACTAGGATCTGGGAATGAATTTCTTGTTTATGATTATGATTCAGATGGAAAAAATGATTACAGCGCAGGAACTATTGGTGCAACGGTAGTTGATGTGTATGGTTTGATAAATGATGATCCTGAATTTGATGATGACCTTGGTGCAATAAATGGAACTCTTCTTGAACCATTAGATTCAGCAGGAAACTATTTTGGAATAATGACCGATCCTCAAGGTCATGGTACATCAAGCGCTGCAACAATTGTTTCAAAAGGAATTATGCAATATGACATCTATAACAACACCAAAAATTATACGATTAAAGGTGTAGCTCCTAATGCAAAAATCATTCCAGTAAAATCATTATGGCTTGGAGATGCTCTTTATGCGTGGTTATGGGCTGCCGGATTTGAAAACAAAGATAATTCATGGCAATTCTCTGGTGCCCCGCGAGCTGATATTATCTCAAATAGCTGGGGCATTTCTAATTTCCCTCGTGTAGATTATGCACCAGGCTTTGATATTCTCTCACTAATCTTAAACACCATTTCAGTTCCTGGAACATTACACGATGATTATCCTGGTGTTGTCACAGTAATCAGTTCTGGAAATTCTGGGCATGGATATGGGACAATTGGACTACCAAACGTTTCCCCATATGCAATAACTGTTGGTGCAGTGACAAATAATGATTTTGTAGGTTATGGTCCATTCAAAGATGAACCACGTTTTGGAAATACTACTACTCATTCTAATTACATTGTTGATTTTTCAAGTAGGGGTCCAAGTATCATTGGTGATCCTAAACCTGATTTATTAGGTGTAGGTGCGTATAGTTTTGTTCCATCTTCTGTAACTAAAATAACAAAAGATTCTGTTGCTGAACCTTATTCTCTTTTTGGAGGCACCAGCATGGCAGCTCCCTTTGTCTCTGGTGCAGCTGCATTAGTAATTGATGCATTATCCGAAAATAATCAACCAATCAATTCCTTTCAAGTGAAAAACATCTTGACATCAACTTCTGATGATATCCAAAATGATCCTTTTACTCAAGGCTCTGGTCTAATTAATTCATTAGATGCTATCAGACTAGTGAATGGACATGGAGGAATATTCTCCATAAGTAATAATGCATCAAATAATAATATCAATCAAATTCTTTATGATTCTATTTCAAATTACAATTCCACAAAAATTGGATTAGACCAATTTACCATTCCTGAAGAAAAATATTCTATGACTAGTTGGTTTGGTGGACGACTTGTACCCGGCAAAACATCATCTACTGTCTTTGTACTAGAAAATCCCACAAATAATACGCTAAACATATCCATTACACCTGAAAAACTTTCATTTGTAGATGATTTAGAAATTTTTGGTAATACAACACTCCAATTACAGGATCCTATCTTGAATAATACTGATACATTTAGACCAAATTACATACATCTGAGTAACTCTACTTTTAACACACTTAATCAAAATC
Source organism: uncultured Candidatus Nitrosopelagicus sp. (assembly GCA_964344885.1). Classification (GTDB taxonomy): domain Archaea; phylum Thermoproteota; class Nitrososphaeria; order Nitrososphaerales; family Nitrosopumilaceae; genus Nitrosopelagicus. Next base: position 22,413 of record CAYFOW010000019.1, read on the forward strand.
AATCAACCCCATTTCCATATGATTCATCGTTAATGATCATGAATCTTCACTTTCCGTTTGATGATTTTATGAATAAAACATCACCAGTTTATGCTGACGATTTAAAAATTTCATCCCTATACCTATATGATTGGGATGATAAAAATAACAATGATGAGATTTCAAGTAATGAATTATCACTTGTAAATCGTGGTGGTTCATGGGGTACAGTTCAAGAATTACGCGTTTCTGAACCTACAGAAAAATTTGAAAATGAACCTGTAGTTGGTATATATCCTGTACCAACTAGATATTCCTTCTGGATGGGGGATACTTTGAAAAACTCTACTTCTATTGATTACACGCTATCTGTAAATCATTTTACAAAAGAAAATTGGGATATAATTTCTTTAGATAAACATAATGTTTCAATTCCACCAAAAAATTCTACATCAGTAAAAGCCACCATCACAATCCCTCCAGACACTGATACAGGTGTATACCAGGGTTTTCTTAAATTCGATGGAAAGTACCATTCAATTAATGCACCTATCTCATTTGCTGTAGTGGAGCCAATCATTCATAATGATTTTATTGTTAAATCAGGTAGTACTGGAAATCCACTTTATGGTAGCGGGTATGTAAAGGGTGCTTTTGATATGACTAATCGTTACATGGCAGGTGATTGGCGTCAATACTATTTTGATGTAACTGATGAAAAAATCAATTCAATTAATCTTGAACTTTCCTGGAAAAATGATGATACAAATTTTTCAATGTTTATGGTTGACCCAAATGGAAAAATCATTCAAACAAATGTTCCATCTGGTGTCTTTGGCCATTTTCTTGGTTGGCCCTCATCTGATTGGTTAGGTACAACTCCGTTTAGTCAAGGTGGTGGATTCTATCCGCAAAAAAATAAAGATAACACATCTTCTGTATTATTTGCACCAGTAAACCAAACAGGTGTTTACACATTACTTGTACATTCAACATTATTTGATGGAGACACTTTAACTGAACCATTATCTGTTGCTGCAAAATTTAGCACGATTATCCCTGATGACACTTCTCCTGAAATAATTTTCCCTAATGATAAATTCATCAACCCAAAATTTGTTTTACCACAAATTATTGATGATAATCTTTATTCTACAAAATACTATCTTGATGGTTCTGAGATAAGTTTGTCTGATTTTGTAGATATCCCTGATGGTCCACATATTCTTAGAATAACTGCAACTGATATTGTTGATAATATGTCTGAGAAAACATTTTCTTTCACATCTGATTCAGTTCCTCCTAAAATTGTGGTAAATTCCCCCAGAAATGAAACCCAAATTTCTAATTCATTATTAATTGATCTCTCTATATCTGATCAAAATCTATTACAAAATGGAACCTACATTAAATTACCTAATAAACAAATGCAATCTTATTATGACGGTTTAGTCCTAAATACAACTGACTTCCTAAATGATGTATATCAAATACAGATTGTTTCCTCTGATTTAGCAAAAAATGACGCAAATCAGACTGTATCCTTTACTGTCGATCATTCAATTAAGGATGTTATTTCTCAAACCACTAAAATATCTGAATCTTCATCAAATCTTGAATCTGATATGTTTTTCATAGTAATTATCGGTGCGATCATTTTATCTGTGATCATTTTTGTTGTTATTTTCTCAAATAGATCAAAAAAATAACTAAACTCAAACAAGATTTATAACCAATCTGCCAAGAAATTAGCTCGAATGTCGGAGCAGGAGCGTGGACCTGGAGGTCTATCTAGAAGAGACTTTCTAAAATTGTTAGGTGCCGCAGGTACTGCTATGGCGTTTACACCTTTTGTACCATGGGGAAATTACATGCCAAACCCATCTGCTGCTAGTGCTGAAAAAGCTAAAGTCATGCTACCTGACGGAACTCAAGCAAATGTTAACACTTTTCCAATTAATCACGCCGAAGTAATAACTTATCCAAAAACTGAAGATGAAGTACTAAATGAAGAAGCATTTAGAAAATGGCAATTTATCCGTCTCCCTGAAGAATTGGGAGGCTCAAAAAATGATGTATCTGCATTTAGGGCATACAGTATGGTATGCCTTCACTTGTGGTGTCTTTGGAAATATTGGCCTGATGAGGGCAGAAAAAGAGGGGAATGCCCATGTCATGGTACTATGTATGATCCTTTAACTGGTGAGGCTTTTGCAGGACCTGCATCATTACAAGCTGCACCATCTAATGTTTTACCGCAATTAACTTTTGAATCTGATTCAGAGGGATTTCTTTATGTATCTCCGCCAAACTGGGGAGTTACAGGTAATGGAGTAATAGGATATGGTCGTTTCATTAAGTAGACGAAATAGCTCTGCCCAGTTATTCTACTGGATATGGGATGGTCTTGAAAGAACAATTTTTACAGCAGTAAAATTCTCGTTCCCTGCAAGATTCGTTAGTCCGTTTGGATTCTTAGGGATGTTGACATTTATTGTATTTGTAATATTGGGAATTTCTGGCGCACTTTTGATGTTTTACTATGAACCTATAATCACTAGGGCATGGGATAGCGTACAATTTATCAACGATGAAGTTCCATTTGGTTTTCATATACGGAATATCCATTATCATGGTTCCAACGCGATGGTTATGCTTGCAATCCTACACATGTATTATCAGTACTTTAGTGGTAGGTATAAAATCCGAAATGAAATACTCTGGGTAACAGGTGTTATACTGGGTACTGTCACGATTCTAGAAGCATTTACTGGATATGATGTGATATTTAGTGAGCGTGCTGAGCTAGCTATATCGATTGCTGCGTCTCTGACTAACTCTATTCCAGTTGCAGGGCCTCTCATACGTGATATGATGTTTGGAGCTGGATTCCATGATTTTGTGTTGCGATTTTATGCACAACATGTCTTTGTTTTACCGCTTGTAATGCTTGGATTAATGGCAGTTCATTTCCCACGATTCTTAGTATTTGATGTTCCAATGGTAATGGCAATTGGTGGTGCTATCATGCTCACTGGTGGTGTATTCCCAATTGATATGGGATTCAAGTTTGAACCCACTGTACCCCCTGGAATTACTGTTCCTGAATGGTATCTAACTGGACTTTATGCATTTTTGAGAACACAATACGATAAATTCGTCACCGGTGTTCTGTGGCCTGGAATATTCATTGGTTCATTAGCTTTAATTCCATTCCTTGACAGATACAAGAAATTTTCCTGGAAAGATCGTCCTATGGTTACAGCATTTGGTATTACTGGTATTGCACAGATTATAGTCACTACATATTGGGGATTCTACATTCCTGCAGATACTACCATTCCATTAGTGGAGAGGCTCGTAATTGATCCAATTTACTTGTATATTGTAATGATACTATTGGTTCCACTTAGCTTTGGATTTACTTACATGATGATTCATCTAGCAAGAGATGCTGAAAGAAAAGCAAAACTTGCTAAAGAACAAGGTCCAAAGAAGGTAGCTGCAATTGATCTATCTGATAAGTGGATTAATTGGTTACTTATTGCATTAATCGGTTTCCAAGTATTCCTAAATATTGCAGCCTATAATGCTGCCATGTCTGGAATGAAAAATATGTCTCTATTCCTTACAGGTATGATCATGATTGTATTTGCTGGTCTATTCCATGTATATCGTTATGGAATGGCCAAAGCAAAAAAAGTACCTCAACCTCCTCGAATACAGACAAAATCTCTGGCAAGTGAACCAAAATCTCTTCCTCCTGCCGAGGAAACAGTTGAAAAAAAGGTGGAAGTAAATGAGTAAGGCTGCATCATCTAGTCATCCATACGGAATTGGATTAATTGCAGTAATTGTAGCATCATCTGTGGGAATTGGCTACTATCAGATGTTTTATCTTCCAGAAATGAATGCAAAACCATCAGTTGATGAGCATGTTTTACATCCAGTAAAAACGACTATAGTAGACATGATAATTGGTTCGGCAAGTCCTGACCAACAAGACAACTTTGTTCCAAAAAATATTAACTTACAATTAGGAATTGATAACCATGTAATTTGGAGAAATATAGATGACACTCCACATACCGTAACCCCTGATCATCGTCATACTGATTCATACAGTGGTGACTTTGGTTCAACTGGTGTATTGATGCCTGGAGATGAATACGAGTTTATCTTTACTGAAGAACAAGAATTTGCATACCATTGTGATCCACACCCATGGATGACTGGTCAAGTGGTAGTTACAAAATCAAGATTCTAGTCAAAATCTGCATTTTTCCACACAAATTATTTATCATCTAATTTTTGACATATATCATGAAAGACATTGAGCTAAGTTTAGATGACAAAAAATTAGAACCATTTAAAGAAATCAAAGGAACTATCAAAGTGAATTTTCCTGGAAGATATGATGGTGTTGTTGTAAACACTCAGATCTTAGATTCTAATGAATTAATTGTCTACAAATCATTTAATGGAAAAAAAATCTCCCAAAATGTTTCACGGCTATTCATCAGTAAAGATGTAATGCCCGATAATACTGCCGAATTTACTGCTACAATTGAGTTCAAGCCAACAAAAACTCATGATGTAAAATTCAGAGTCTCTGTAATTGAACAACATAAAGAAGTTGAAAACGATCAGATCTTTGCAGAATTAATTCCATAAAAAATATCTTTAAAGAAAATCATGGGCCCAAAGGGCTTCGATCCCTTGACCATTGGATTAGAAGTCCAACACTCTATCCATGCTGAGCTATAGGCCCAAAAACCAAAAATATTATTCCATTTTAAGGGTTTACAGCCATTTTTTTCCCATTTCATCTCTATGATATTTGAATAAAAATTGCT
>CAYFOW010000020.1:0-26982 GCA_964344885.1 uncultured Candidatus Nitrosopelagicus sp.
AAAAACATCTGCTCATTTCCTCTAAATCAGTTTTTACTATGATCACATCCTTATTTTTTATAATGAACACTCCTATTCCCCAAAAAATCCCTGTATGCAACGCAATGAATTTTGCTTCATCTGTACCTACTTTATCAAAAAAAATCTCTGGGTGAACTCTTTGTTGACTATTTCTTTTATTGCCTGTAATAATTGTCCATGAAATTCCTTTTTTTGTCCCATTACAATAAAACACATGTTCCAACTGTCAACCAAAAACATCTTTTTTGTCTATATATTTTGAATTTGTCACTTATTGATCCATTCCCAAAGAATTGTTTGATGCTTGAATCAAATACATTTTTTACAAAAATGGTTGATGAGCTAGTTGAATTCTCTGAGTATGATCGTGAATTATCTGATGGACTAAAATGGCTTGATGGTCAGGCAATGAAAAAAGGTTTGACTTTTTATGACATGGTCTTTGAAGTGTTATACAAACATGATATTGACTCAAAGGCACAAAATTGGGTAAACTCTAGAAATTAATCCTGTGTTTTTCTAAGATCTAATGGCTTGTACTCACAACCTTGTGGTCCACAATACTTTCCAACATACACTGCTTTTGGTCTATACAACATTGGTTTTGGAGCAGCCTCTGCAAATTTCTCTTCAATTACGTGTGATGTCCATCCTGCAACTCGTGACATTGCAAAAATTGGTGTATTAAGATCCATTGGAATCTTTAACATGTAATATACTGATGCACTATACAAATCCACATTTGGAAATATCTCTTTCTCCTTTTTACTACGCATTTCTTTTTCTGTAGTTTTCTCAACTTCGTATGTCATATCATACCATGGCAGCGAAAGCTTATCGCCTAATTTCTTTGATAATTCTTTTAGAACTTGTGATCTGGGATCGACTGTTTTGTATACTGCATGGCCCATTCCCATAATCCTTTGGCCTTGGGAAATTTTTTTAGCAATCCACGGCTTTACATTTTCGACTGTTTTAATTTCTAAAAGCATGTTCATGACCTGTTGATTTGCACCACCATGTAATTCCCCACTTAATGCCCCTACTGCTGCACTAATTGCAGAATACATATGTGCTCTAGTTGATGCAACTTCTCTTGCTGCAAATGTTGATGCATTAAATGTATGATCTGCATGTAAAATTAGACACACATCAAAAATTTTCTCTAATTCCTTATCTGGCATTTCACCAGTTAACATATGTAAGAAATTTGCCGCATGGCTCAGACTCGAATCAGGTGATATTACTTCTTTACCGTTTCTTATTCTCTCCCAACTAGCAATAATTGTGGGAATCTTTGCAATTAAATTAATTGCCCTTTGATAGTCCATCTCTTTGTCAGTACCTTCTTCGTTATAGTATCCTGCCAAAGCTGCGACAAATGCTTGGAGCGCATCCATCGGATGTGCATTTTTTCTCCAATTCTTCATATTTTCCTGCATTTGTCTTGGGATGTCTCGTGCATCTTTGAGACTAGTTGAAAATTCATCATATTCTTGTTTAGTTGGCAATGTATCATGGAGAAGCAAATATGCAACCTCTTCAAAATTGGAACTTTTTGTTAAATCCAAAACATCGTATCCGCGATAAATTAATTTGCCTTTTTGACCATCTATGTGGGAAATACGTGTATCTGCAATCTCCACATTTCGTAATCCTATATTTCTAGTCTCCATGAAAAAAATACGTTTTCTGACCTATTAAATATTCAATTCATTTTGCATATCAAAAATTTAGTATTTTGTCTATTTTGATTGCTTTTTGTACTATATTCAAATTTCTAACTAAATAATTATGTCATTAATTGAACGAGAATTTATGGACTCCTTAGACTTTGCAATTCTTAATGCCAGTGAAACTGAGCTAAAAGAATTGCAAAAACTTGATTTGGAGCATCAACTACAAAATACTACATTTTATGATGTTTTTTCAATGAATTCTCACACACTGAAAAATTTCTCAATAATGCCTGAAAATTAGAATTCCATTTTTTGGTTTAAATGAGGGTTAACAATCTCAACTCACATTATGGTAACAAGTGCCAAAAAAAAGCCAATACGTACTAAAATATTATGTATTTCACATAAAGAAGATGCAGATGGAATTAGCTCCGCTGCTCTAATACGACAAGCATTTGGAGGCGACACTTTACTTGTTGATTACCCTGGAATGCTTGATGCATTAACTCCGTTATTAGATGACTTGGAATTAAAAAAATTATACATTTGCGACTTAGGCCTAAATAAACAGATAAATGAAAAATTCGTTGAAATTCTTTCTGCATTACGAAAAAAACGTGTTTCAGTAGTGTACATTGATCATCATGATCTTGATTCTAAGATTATCACAGAACTTGAAAAAAATAAAATTAAAGTCATACATGATACTAATGAGTGTGCAACAGTTCAAGTTTACAATGCATTCAAATCAAAATTAAATGATCATGCTAGTTTTGTTGCTGCATGTGCTGCAATAACTGATTATATGGAAAATCGTCCTCTTGGTTCTGAGTTATTACAAATGTATGATCGGCAATTTGCATTAATTAGTGCTACAACTTTAACATACAATATTGTTGGACATCAAAAAGATCCTGACTATCTTTTGTATCTTGTCGATGAATTATCTGAATCAAAATACCCTCATGAAATCCCTAACTCTTTTGAATTTGCACAAATTCAAGTTGGTAAACTCTCTGAGATGATTGCCAAAGTCAAAGAATCAATGAAGGTATCTAAAAATCTGGCTCATATGGAAGTTTTAGATTCTGGAGCAAGCGGTGTTGTTAATTTTGTTATGGGACTTTCAAAAAAAGACGTTGGTGTTGCATACAAGGAACGAGTTGATCATGGAATCTATGCTGTTTCAGTTCGAGGTTCAGCCAAATGTAAAATTCATCTTGGAAGAATTGTTGGTACATTAGCTGATGAATTAGGAGGTTCAGGCGGAGGTCATGATAAAGCATGTGGTGCAGTCATTCCTAAAACAAAAATTAAAAAATTCATTCGTGAATTGAATTTACGTGTAGCAAAATAACACTTTTTAAAAAAATCTGGTTTATTGAATTTCTACTATCATATCTACTTCGGTAGTGGAATTTAGTGGTAAGCTTGATACGCCTACTGCAATTCTACTGTGCTTTCCTTTTTCTCCAAATAATTCAAACAAAAAGTCTGATGCACCATTGATGATTTTTGGATGTTCTGAAAAATCTTCTGTACAATTCACAAAACCTGAAACCTTGATTATTCTAGATATTTTATCCAAATTACCAATTTCTGCTTTAATTTGAGCCAACAAGTTGATTGCACACAGTTTTGCAGATTCAATTGCATCGTCAATTGTTTTTTCTATAGGTACCTTTCCAGTATGAATTACTTTTCCATCTTTCATTGGAATTTGTCCTGAAACAAAAAGATACTTTCCTGTAGATATGACTGGAATGTAAGATCCTGCCGGCTTTGGAGGTACTGGAAGAGTAATTCCAAGCGATTTTAATTTTTCTTCAATCATTAATGATTTTTACAAATTGATGTGATTTTAGTCTATTCTTTATTCTGAAATTTTTATGAGAATCTTTTCGCCTTTTGAATTTGGTTGATAGATTAATTTTGTCTTATAACCTTTTTCTTGCAAATATCCATCAAGGATGGATGCCCACGGTAATGCGTGCCCGCTATTTAGTTTTGAATTAATTGTTATGTTGTTATTTCTTTCATCTATATCTAATTCCCCAAAGCAGGTAATCTCAATTGCTGAGCCAATTAATTCTTGAATCTCTGTAATTGATTTTGCATTCAGATCAATTCCATTATTTTGTACAAATCCTGCCAAACTCTTGTTTTTTTCTCCATTAATTGAATTATTTAGAATATATCCAATTCCGTTTTCATTTACAAGTTCAATGACTTTGGAGACTTCTTGAATCTGATTTTTATTCATATTTGAAAAACAATCTGTTCGAAGTGATTTTTTCCAATTTTGTACAAACATCTTAGTCTGTGATGCCCCCAAAATCTCTGTTGATGAAAAAATTGCACCTTTCCCATTCTTGCTATCTATTAGCAACACATCATTATTATCAAAAATAAAACAATTCTGATTTACATCTGACATTCTAATCTCTATTCCCTCTGGAATTTTTCTAAATGATTCGGAACCTACCTGTGATGGTTCAACTATGATCTTTATTTCTACATCCTTTCTTATTGCAGAAATAATCTCTTCTCTACACTCTGCTAATAATCTAAGACTCCATCTATCTAATGTCATCTTAATTGAGTTATTTGAACTAATGATGTGATTCTTTATAATATCTAACACATAGTTTGGAAAAAGTAAAAAATACCTACGCTCTTCTTTTCCCATTAATTTTTTTCCTTCATCGCTTTTTTCTTTTAATTTTGTTACTAGAGTATTCATTGAATTTACCTTGTGAATTTGTTCCTGGATTAATTCATTGAATGCATCTTCAGGAGCAATTGCAGTACAGATAATTGGTTTATTTTTTGAAATTGTCACTAGATTCTTTTTTTCTAATTTTAAAAGTGTTGGATAAATTTTTGTTCTTGGAAGTCCTGAATGATATGCAAGCTCACTTGCTGAAATTGTTCCCTTTGAGATTAATGTAACATATGCATTTGTCTCATATTTGCTCAGCCCAAATTCTTCTAAACTGACTGCAATTGGCTGATTTGACTCCATGAATTACTTTTAAAAGATTCTTAGGTAAAACAAAAAGACAATTTCCTTACACTATTACTGAAAAAAAATCTGAGCTGTATCCCTTGTATGGTGTAACTGTAGTAACTATCTATATGGCGACATCTTGTAGATAAATCAAATTTGGTATGGTTTTTTATGTTGAATCAATCTGTATTTGAATCAAAACCACTAAGCCAAATCCAAAAAAAACGTGAAATTACCCCTCGTCTAAACTATGCATCTGAATTACTAGATGATTTTATTGAGAGTCTAACATTTGAGATTTCAGATATTGAAAAATCACTCACCTCATCTGATATGCCTTCTATTGAACACATTCGAAAATTTTCTATTTTATCTGGTTATCGTGAATCACTCTTACAGGTTAAGCAAATTCTTGTACTTTCTAAAAAAATTGATTTGATGCCTCAAAATCTCGATTTAGCAACTACAGTATTGCGTATCACGAATTCATCATTACATAAATTCTCTAATTTAGGCACAGTTTTAATAGAAATCTCATTTATTTTAGGCAGCATACTTGTAGATTCTGCAATTTTAACAAACTCTAATGTAAATTTCCATGACTCATTTAGACGTGGAAAACAAATTGTAGATGAATCAAAGTTGATTGCTGACTCTAAAATAAGCAAGCTTTATCCTAATCTTGATTTTTACAAAGATGAATTTGTATAATTCATGAATTTCATCAAGTCAGGCAGAAACATCACAAAAGAGTTTGATAAAATCCAAAATTTATCCAAAATCCTTGAAAAAAAAATCCCTTCTGACTATAACCTTCGTAAATTTGATGATTTCTCACTAGAAGAACTGTCTGATACACATCAATTACTAACCATTGCACAAATAATTCTACTCAAATATGATGAAAAAAAACAGATTAAATCAATACTTCAAGAATTTATGGATATTATCTCTAGTTCTACAGATTCCATATCTAATATGGATGATGAAATAACTGAACTGGTTTTATCAGCTGATTTGACCCTCAATAAAATTAAAGATGCAAAAAATAAGATGAACCTTGAATTTGAAGAAAAAAGCAACTCACACTCACCTAGTTCAAAATTTTTTACTTCATCTATAGCAGATCTTCACTCACCTGAATACCTTGATAAACATGCAATCAAATCTGAATACGTGATTTAGATGAGTATGGCCCCACAAGAATTAGAGAAAAATGCTAGTCATTATGCAGCTGATGCCATAAAATATGACTCACAAGGCGCACGTGGAATGGCAATTGCTCATTATCAAAAAGCAATTGATGCATTAATGAAACTAATTCGTCTATACCCTGATAGTAAATTAAATTCTATTTATCGTGACCGTCTTTCTGCATATCAGAATAGAATCAAAGCATTACAGGCAACACATGGTGCAGATGTTGAACCTGCAGTTGACCCGCAAGCTAGTCCTTCTGAACAAGCAGCAAATCTTGAAAAAACCAAACACGATGATTTTGATGATATGGTTATGAAGGAAAAACCTGATGTTAGCTGGTCTGAAGTAGTGGGTCTTGATGATGCCAAAAATGCATTACGTGAATCAATTGTCTATACCAGTAAACGCTCTGACCTTTTTCCATTGGGTTGGCCTCGTGGAATGTTATTATACGGTCCACCAGGTTGCGGGAAAACAATTCTGGCTGCAGCTACAGCCAGTGAAATTGATGGTTATTTCATTAATGTTGATGCATCTGCAATGATGAGTAAATGGCTTGGTGAGGCAGAAAAAAATGTTTCACGACTTTTTAAAATGGCTCACAAATATTCTGAACGTGAAGGAAAACCTGTAATATTATTCATTGATGAAGTTGATTCACTTTTGGGTGAACGAAATGGTGAGATTGGTGGAGAAGTTCGTTCCAGGAATCAATTTTTGACAGAAATGGATGGAATTAATGTAAAAGGCAAGGAAATCAAAGTGTATGTGATTGGTGCAACAAACAAGCCTTGGAGCCTTGATCAACCATTTTTGAGAAGATTCCAAAAACGTATCTATGTGCCACTACCAACTTTGGATGCACGCATTAATCTATTTGATCTATATACTGGTCCACTCAAAAAGGATCCAAAAATCAGTTCAAGAATTTTAGGAAAACAATTTGATGGTTACAGTGCAAGCGATATCAAAGATGTCTGTCAATCTGCACAACTAAAAATTGTAAATGAACTGTTTAGCTCTCCTGATTATAAGGAACCAACTGAAAACGAAGAACCGTCCCAACCACGTGATCTTACAATGGATGACTTTAAAGAGATCAAAGAACGCCGAAAACCATCCGTATCTATGGAAATGATTCGTGCATACTACAAGTGGAGCGAACAATACCGTGCATTATAATTTTCCAAAATTAGCGATCTGTTCACATAAAACTTAAATTTCTAATCTAGATGACACGTCGAGGGTCACAATTTCTACTAAAAAATCTCAATACATAAACAAGAATGCAAAACTGATCTTAGATGATGGAACAGTCCTAAGTGGAATGGGTTTTGGTTATTCTGGAACTGTTTTTGGTGAAATTGTATTTAATACTGGAATGGTAGGTTACACTGAAACATTAACTGATCCTTCATACAGTGGGCAGATTCTTACTTTGACCTACCCTCTAGTTGGAAATTACGGTGTTCCTGATACTACAGCTCTTGATTCAGATACTATTCCAAAATACTTTGAATCTGAAAAAATTCAGGCACGCGGACTGGTAATCCATGAATTATCTACCGTTGCTAGTCACTGGAATCTGTCTATGACCTTGGATGAATGGCTACATAATGAGAAAATCCCTGGAATCTCTGATATTGACACACGAGAATTGACCAAAAAACTTCGTGAAAATGGAGTAATGATGGCAGCTCTGGTTGTATCTGAAAATGAAATTAATGAGGATGAAATTAAAAAACAACTATCATCTGCAACTCATTATAATTCTGAGCATTTTATGGATATGGTATCTACTAAAACATCTCAGAGCTTTGGAGATGATTCAAAAAATGTTGTAGTAATTGATACTGGTGTAAAAAATGCAATTTTACGAAATGTTCGAGACATTGGTTATTCTGTGATTAAAGTACCATGGAATACTCCAATTGATAAAATCTTATCATACAATCCAAAAGGTGTAGTAATCAGTAATGGGCCTGGTGACCCGTTACATTGTCCTGAGACAATTGATACTGCAAAAAAATTAATTCAAAATAATATTCCAACACTTGGAATATGTTTAGGTGCTCAAATAATTGGATTGGCCGGTGGCACTCAAACATTTAAGCTAAAATATGGTCATAGAGGTCAAAACAAACCATGTCTTAATCTATCTAATAATCAAGTGTACGTTACAAGTCAAAATCATGGATACGGTATAGACCCTGATTCATTGCCTGACTCTGAATTTAATTTATGGTTTAAAAATGCAGATGATAATACAGTAGAAGGAATAAAGCACAAGGACAAAAAATGTATTGCAGTACAATTTCATCCTGAAGCTTCACCTGGACCTTATGATTGTAAATTCATCTTTGAAGAACTCAAAAATCTAATGGAGGACTCTGGTGCAAATAAGTAGGGAATCGTTAAAAAAAATTCTTGTATTGGGTAGTGGGGCAATAAAAATCGGAGAAGCAGGCGAAAGTCGTTAAGCGACCGTCAATTCGACTACTCCGGAAGCCAATGCCTCAAAGCAATTCATGAAGATGGATTGGAGAGTGTACTCATTAATCCAAATGTTGCAACGATTCAAACTGATACTCGATTTGCAGACAAGGTGTATCTACTACCTGTTACTCCAAAATATGTAGAGTCCATAATAGAATCCGAACGTCCTGATGGTTTGATGTTAGGATACGGTGGTCAGACTGCACTAAACTGTGGTGTGAAACTTGATGAAATGGATATTTTAAAAAAATATGACATCAAGGTATTAGGAACTCAAATTCCTGGAATTATGGCAACTGAGGATCGTCAACGATTCAAAGATTCAATGAAGCAGTGTGATGTACCTGTACTTACAAGTAAAACTGTGAACACCTTTGAGGATGCAAAAAAAGCTGCACAAGAAATCGGTTACCCTGTAATTGTTCGTGTTGCATATACACTTGGCGGAAAAGGTGGTGGAGTTGCACACAACGAACTAGAATTACATGAGATTGCAGGACGTGGTCTTACTGCAAGTTTAGTTGGACAAATTCTAATTGAAGAATATATCGGCAGTTGGAAGCAAATTGAATATGAAGTAATGCAGGACTATTCTGGAAATAATGTAATTGTATGTAACATGGAAAATGTACTGTCCATGAAGGTGCACACTGGAGACAATATTGTAGTCGCACCATCACAAACAATTGACAATCATGAATATCACATGCTGCGTTCTGCTGCATTGCGTGCAACTAAACACGTTGGAATTGTTGGTGAATGCAATATTCAATATGCTCTAAACCCTGAATCAAATCAGTACGTGGCAATAGAAATCAACCCTCGATTATCACGTTCTTCTGCTTTGGCAAGTAAGGCAACTGGTTATCCACTTGCATACATGTCTGCAAAAATTGGTTTAGGTTATTCCCTGCCTGAGCTAGTCAACAGTATTACGAAATCCACTACTGCATGTTTTGAACCATCTCTTGATTATATCGTATGCAAACATCCTCGATGGGATTTTACAAAATTTGAACTAGTCAACCGACATCTTGGCCCTACCATGAAATCAGTTGGTGAAGTAATGGCAATAGGTCGTAGCTTTGAAGAATCTTTACAAAAAGCAATTCGTATGCTCGATATTGGAAATGATGGTTTAGTTCTCAATAAAAAAACCGGTCAGACATATGATGATGAAGAATTAGAGAGATTACTACATCACCCTGATGATATGATCTTGTATCATGTAGCTGCTGCACTAAAAAGTGGAATGTCAGTTGAGAAAATTTACTCTTTATCTGCAATTGATCCTTGGTTTATTGAAAAAATTAAAAATATTGTTGATTATGAGCAAAAGCTCAAATCTTCAAAACTTGATGATGTACTTTTGCGTCAAGTAAAAAAATCTGGTTTCTCTGATAATCAAATTGCACGTGCAGTTGATACAACACCTGATCAAATAAGAGAATTACGAAAAAAATCTGGAATCATCCCTGCTGTAAAACAGATTGACACATTAGCAGCTGAATGGCCTGCAAAAACTAACTATCTGTACATGACTTATGGTGGTGACAAAAATGACCTTGAAATACTTCCTGATGAACGTGGAGTGCTTGTCTTAGGTGCAGGCCCATACCGAATTGGCAGCAGTGTGGAATTTGATTGGGGAACAGTCAACATGGTTTGGGGTCTGCAAGAAAACGGTGAAAAAAATGTATCAGTTGTAAACTGTAATCCTGAAACAGTATCAACTGATTATGATATTTGTAGCCGACTATACTTTGAAGAACTCACGCTTGAGAGAATTTTAGATATATCTGAATTTGAAAAAACTAAGGGTGTTGTTGCATCAGTTGGTGGACAGACTGCAAATAACCTTGTTCCACATCTAGCTAATCATGACATTAGCCTGCTTGGAACAAGTGCACAGGATGTAGATCGTGCAGAAAATAGATCAAAATTTAGTAGCATATTAGATGAACTCCACATAAAACAACCACGTTGGCAAGCATTTTCTAATCTTAATGAAGCAAAAAACTTTGCACTAGACGTTGGTTACCCAGTGCTTGTAAGACCGTCGTATGTTTTGAGTGGTGCTGCAATGAAAGTTGTTTGGTCCCAAGAAGAATTAAAAAAATTCATCTCCGAGGCTACTTCAGTTTCTCCGGATCACCCTGTTGTGATAACCAAATTCATGCTTGACTCACTTGAAGTCGATGTCGATGGCGTATCTGATGGAAAAAATGTCATAATTGGTGCAATTGTAGAACATATTGACAGTGCAGGCGTTCACTCTGGTGATGCCATGATGTGTATTCCTCCATGGAGATTAAGCAATAAAATTATTGAAAACATTACTGAATCTACCACTAGAATTGCTCAAAAATTCAACATCAAAGGTCAGTTTAACATGCAATATCTGATTAAAGATGATCAGGCATATGTAATTGAGCTAAACATTCGTGCATCACGTTCAATGCCTTTTGTCTCAAAATTTGTAAAAACTAATCTCATCAATTTAGCATCTTCTACAATTTTAGGAAAACAACTTCCTTCAATTCCTACTGATCATTGGAATAAAGTAGGTAACTATGGAATTAAAGTTCCACAATTCTCATTTATGCAATTAGATGGTGCAGACATTGTCCTAGGTGTTGAAATGCAATCTACTGGTGAGGCTGCTTGCTTTGGAACCAGCTTTTATGACGCATTATCTAAAGGTCTTACTTCTGTAGGGTATACCTTACCTAGTTCTGGAACTGCTTTAATTACAATTGGAGGGACAACAAACAAAGAAAAACTGTTGCCAACAATTGCACTTTTGCAAAAATTAGGCTTTAACATAATGGCCACTGAACACACTGCAGAATTTTTATCTGAAAAATTTGGAGACGTTGAGGTAGTTTACAAAATTAGTGAACCTGATAGAAAACCAAACATCTCAGATCTTTTACATGAGAGAAAAATCGATTTCATCATAAACATCCCTGGAACATCTACACTTGAAAAATATGTAGGCATGCTATATGATGAATATCAAATCAGAAGAAAATCACTTGAACTAGGAATTCCTGTTCTAACTACAACTGAGCTAGCTGAATCATTTGTAAAAACACTAGAATGGATAAAAGAAAACGAAACTACCACTAGTCCATTAGAGCCTTATCAAAATCATTCCTAAATCACTTTACTAATTGATGTAATATCTCCTATGATTGTCCCATCAAGTGTTGCAATTTTTGCATCATATGGGGAAATCTTCTCAATTATTGGTGAGATTGATCTTTTGTAGAATTTTTTTTGAGTTGCGTAAAAATATTTGTTAAATGATGGCATTATTGTAATTTCCAAATCCCCTTTAGTTGATGAAAAAACTTCTTGTTTTTTGCATTTGATTGATACCCATACTCTTTGACCATTTACTACTGAATCATGTTGAAAAAATACTGGATGTACATGCCCCATAATTACATTATTTGCACTTGAAAAATTCTCAGTTGGTATAGTGTGTCCATGCATCAGTAATACATCTTCAATCATCATTCCTTTTTGACTTGAAAGATTCACACTACTTGGAATTAATTGTTCAATCCCACTATCATGATTTCCTGGAATTAGATGAATTGGAACAATCTTTTCAATCTCTTCAAAAAATTTTGGCACATCATTCCATTCTGTACTTGTAATTTTTCTTATACTTGATTTTGTATCGCCAAGCAATACCAGTGAGTCTGCATCTGTTTTTTCAATAATTGATGCAACATCTTTTATTGTCTCATTAATGGTACTTTTTTTCCCAATGGTGATTTCATTTGCTGCTAAATTACTCTCAAAACCAATGTGTAAATCCGTTATGATTAGGGTCTTTTCTTTCCCTTCTAAAATCATTGCAGGGTATGGGGGGATGATTTTTTTTAATACCATCACGGTTATACCTTGCATTTTTAATTAAACTCTTGTGAACAAAAACACAGATGATCTCTTAACTCAAAAGCGTGTTAAACTCCACATCTTTGAACCAAGTCATAGAAAAATTTGGACCGTTGTTGGCTCTGGAAAAGAATACTGGCTTGATCCTGATTTGGATTTTTGTTCATGTCCTGGTTATTATTTTGATAAATCAGAACAAAAATCATGCTATCATCTAAAAGCAATTAGTGATGCAAAAAAACAAAATGTTTTGGAGGTTACGACTTTTTCAGATGATGAATTTTCAGATTTTATCTCTGGAATAATTTCTGAATTATAGATTAAATCTTAATCTCTGATATATCATCTTTTTCTACTCCTTTCCAAACTCCCATCATTCCTTCAGGTTCAGTTGGAACAACTTTAGTGATCTTTTGAATTTTGATGTGATCTGGATTCGGAGGCATCCACAACATTGCCATGTAATCATCTACTTCTCCAGCTTGTTTTGGGTCTGCCATGATGATCTTATCTTCTGAAAATCCATTTTCAGCAAGAGCACTAGTTGCCTTTTCTTTCAAATCAAAACGACCGTGTAAAAACAAATACACGTTTTTTGATGAATCAATTTCTGCCATGGTCGGTTTTATTTTGAAGAAGTACTTGTATTTTTCCTAACAGTTTTTGACACAAATTATGCCTGTATCAGTTGATGCTTGTTCTTTTGTTGGTCTAATTGCTACTTTGTATTGTGCTTCATCATCAAACTCAATATCAAATTGTGTTACTTTGGTAGTTGATTCATTGATTCCTAATTCTACATTACGCAGTTGATTTTTGTCAATATCTACAAAAACTGCCTTGTGTCTTTTATCATCTTCATCAAGTAAGAAAAACTGTCCTCCAAAGACTCTAGTTGGTTCATCTCGAAGATTTTCAGCAGTTATGATGACTTGGAAAAATGTCTCCTCTGGTGATGTGTCTTTTGTACCTTCATGATTTCCTAGATACTTGATATCATACTTTACTCCTGCAACAATTACTGGGTCACCGTTTTCTGATACAATATACATTGTTCTGTATTCATAATATGCTGTAATTGCTAAAGCCATTGAAACTATGACTGCTGCTACAACGATCACAATACCAATTCGAACCATCTATCTGACAAATTATCTATTCAGTATTAAATTAATTGAAAAATTCAAAAACTACCTCATTCATGAAAGGGTTAAATTAGAACATGCGCGCAGCTCATTGTGAAAGTTCTCACTGTAGGTAGTAGAGTATTTGTAACAAGTTTTCAATTAGCTGGAGTAAATGGCGTAATCACTGATACTCCTGAAAATGCATACGAAGAGGTACGTAAATTAACTGAAGACGAAGATGTTGGATTGGTACTAATTAGTGATGATCTTGCCGAACCTATTACTGATAAACTCACATCACTACGTGCAGAAAAATCTACTCCACTAGTATTTGCATTACCTGCTGCAGGAAGCAGTAAATCTGATGTCGATTACAGACAAATGCTCAAAAAGATCCTTGGTGTCTAGAATCTAATAATTTACATACTATCAAAAATTTTCAAAAAACATGAAGACAGCTACAGTAAAATCTGATTCTGTAATTGAGATAAGAGATTTACCCATTCCTACATTGAATCCTGGCGATGTTCTAGTAAAGATGCAGTCTTGTGGAATTTGTGGCTCTGATGTTGAAAAAGTATTTGGCAAATATGGCCAACCCTCTATGAAACTTGGTCATGAGCCAGCAGGAATCGTATTAGAAGTTGGAACATCTGTAAAAGACTTCAAACCTGGAGACAGAGTATTTACTCATCATCATGTTGCATGTTATTCTGATTCATGTCATGAATGTAGTCACGGAAATGAAACAATGTGCCCACACTATTACACATCAAATCTTGACCCTTGTGGTTTATCTGAACAATATGTAGTTCCTGAATGGAATGTTTCTCATGGTGGTATTTTGAAAATCCCTGATTCTATGTCATTTGCAGAAGCTGCAATGATTGAACCTTTAGCATGTTGTGTGAGGGCATGGAAAAAGTTTGAACATCATTCTGGTGATACTGCAGTTGTTTTAGGTGTAGGTCCTACTGGAATGATGCATGTATTGTTGGCAAAATCTTTTGGTTTTGAAAAAATATTCTGCGTTGATCTTAATGATTACCGTTTAGACTATGTAAAACAATTTCAAGTTCAAACTCTTCGCTCTGATGATTCTAAATTAATTGAAAAGATAAAATTTGATACTGATGGAGTAGGAGTAGATGTTGTAATTGTTGCAACAGGAAACTTGTCTGCATTCAAAGATGCACTTCACATGGTACGAAAAGGAGGAACTGTAATGATGTTTGGTGTTCCATCAAAAGGAGATACTATTGACATTGATATGAGTACTGTATACTCTAGGGAAGTTTCAATACTCACTACATTTGCTGCATCTGATCTTGATACAAAAGATGCGTTATCTTTGATGAGTGAGAAAAAAATTAACGTAAAACAACTCATCACCCACAAATATGGTCTTGAACAAAGCCAAAAAGCATTTGAGCATGCAAAAACTGGTGAAAAGGCAATGAAAATTATTATTGAAAATTAAGAAAGGCTTAAGAAAGGCTGATTAAATTTTCAAATCGAAGAAAATGGATTGGGGATTAAAAAATAGACTTGCACAAATAATCAAACCTGCTGATAATCGTGCATTAATGTTGGCAGTTGATCATGGCTATTTCTTAGGACCTACTGAAAAACTTGAAAATCCACAAAAAACAATTTCTCCAATTTTAAAATACTGTGACTCTTTAATGTTAACACGTGGTGTTCAACGCACATCTGTTGATACCAACACTTCAACTCCTATGGTACTACGAGTCTCTGGCGGGACAAGTATCATTGGTGATGACTTGTCCAATGAACAAATTACTGTAAGCATTAAAGATGCAATCAAACTCAATGCATCTGCTCTGGCAATGTCTGTCTTTGTTGGTTCAAAATATGAGCATCAAACAATTGTCAATTTAGGAAAACTAGTCAATGAGGGCGAAGAATATGGAATTCCGGTTTTAGCAGTTACTGCTGTAGGTAAGGAATTAGGTAAAGATGCACGATACCTGTCACTTGCATGTAGGGTTGCAGCCGAACAAGGTGCACATATAGTCAAAACCTATTACTGTGATGACTTTGAAAAAGTAGTTGATTCATGTCCTGTACCTATCATAATTGCAGGTGGGAAAAAAATTCCTGAAAAAGATGCTCTTGATTTAACGTATAATGCAATTCAAAAAGGTGCAGTAGGTGTTGATATGGGTAGAAATATCTGGCAATCTGATAATCCAGTTCCTATGATTCGTGCAGTTCGCTCAATTGTTCATGGAAAAGCAACATCTGATGAGGCATTTGAAACCTACAAAAAATTATGTGCCACTAAACCAAAAAAATCTTAAAAATTCTAAATTATTATACTCTTAAAACCTGTTCTAGGCGCTGCTCTGTTTTTTTTATTTTACGTTTTAACTCAATCTCATTCTTATTTTCCTGATAGTATTGTTGTCTTTGTTTGGCAATTCTATATTTATTTTGAATATAATACTCATGTTTTCTTTGTCTGACTTTGTCTGCATATTTCTGACGATATCTTTTATCTGCATTTTTCTTTCTTATCTTACTTTTTTGAATTGACTCTTTTATCTTTGAAATAGTTTCAGGTAATAGATTTGCTCGAAGTATGGTATGATTTGGAGCCTTATTCTCTGATTCTTCTTTAATGACCCGATCAACTTCACCATACTTTGGAATGATTATCTTAATTGGCATTCGATTTTTTTTATGTCGAACCAAAATTGCTTTGACCATTTACTTCACTCAAGAAAAATATTTTAAAAAAAGGTCGGTATGATTATCAAAATAAAAATAAATGTTTTGTAGTATGTGAATCAAAATTTCATATCTCTTTTATCCAGTTCTGTATTATGATATTTATTCACAATTAAATTGTGAAAAATACATCTATGGAAGGGACTGCAGTCCCAACCATCTTTCTAAAAATACTAGTCATTAATGGCTGATAGATGGATATGTAAAATTTTCCATGTTTCTTGTTTTTTTAACACAAAGGTTGCTCGACCTTTAATTACATTGAATTCGCCTGTAAATGCCTTGTTATCTACTATCATCCCTTTCTGAATTAATTCAAATGCCACTACTGCACAATTGTCAAAAACCGTGATTTTTGGTTCTTTTATCTCATAGTTATAATCTGAAATACTTGCAAAACGCAATTCTTCAAGGGCAATTGTTGTTTTGTAGTCTTTTAGATCAAATGGTGGAACATCACTAAAACTTGAAAATTCTGGTCCATCAATCTGGATTTTTTGTAGATCTGTCATCTCTTTAGTTTTACCACACTCAAAAAATCGTTCAACTACTTTGATTACATCTTCTATATCTGACAATTTGTTGTTAGCACAATACGACATCTTTATTAATTAAGATTTGACAAAAAAATTCGTAAAATGATTAACACTGTAAACCCTACTAACTACCCAATTACTCTACTGTTAGTAGGTCTGGTGCTGTAAATACAGCTTCAGCTTTTAACGAATTAAATTATGGTTGAGGTTTTTGGTGAATAATATGGAAAATATGTCTGGTGCAGCTGCATTAATGAAGTCTTTGAAAAATGAAGGCGTCAAGGAAGTCTTTGGCTTACCTGGTGGTGCAAATCTTCCTATGTATGATGAGCTATTCAAAAGCGATATTCGTCATATCTTGGTAAGACACGAACAAGGTGCAGCCCATATGGCTGATGGATTTGGTCGTGTAAGTAGAAAACCAGGTGTATGTTTTGCAACATCTGGTCCTGGTGCAACTAACATTATTACTGGATTAGCCACTGCACATGCTGATTCTGCTCCAATGATTGCAGTTACAGGACAAGTTCCAGTGCCTATGATCGGAAAAGATGCATTTCAAGAAAGTGATATTGTGGGAATCGCAAACCCTGTAATCAAATATTCGTATCAACCTCGTACTGCATCTGAAATACCTCAAGTTGTCAAAAAAGGATTTTACATTGCAGAAACAGGACGTCCAGGTCCAGTATTAATTGACATTCCAAAAGATGTTCAACAAAATGAAGAACCCATGGAATTTCCTGATGTTGTAAAGGTACGTGGATATCATCCATGGATTGATCCTGATGTTGTTCAAATTGAACGCATCATCACAACATTGCTTGCTGCAAAAAAACCTGTAATTATGGCAGGTGGAGGTGTAATTATTTCTGCAGCATTTGCTGAATTACAATCATTAGCTGAAATTATGATGATTCCAGTTGTAACTACTTTCAAAGGTAAAGGTGCATTTCCTGAAAATCATCCATTATCCATTGGTCCAATTGGAATGCATGGTAGAGCAGAGGCAAATAAAATAATTTCAGAAGCTGATTGTATCTTGGCAATTGGTACACGTTTCTCTGATAGAACCGTTGGAACCTTTGAATCATTTGAGAAAAATAAAACAATCATCCACATGGACGTTGATCCTGCTGAAATTGACAAAAACACAACTACAAACTTGGCAGTAATTGGAGACGTTAGAGCATCATTGAGAATTTTAGTAAAAATGTTAATGCAAAAGGCTGTAAAAAAATCTGAAGACAATCCTTGGTTAAAACGTGTCTCTGAAGAAAAACAATATTGGAAAGATAACCTCAAAATGCACCCTGGTGAATTATCTGCTGCAAAAATTATTAGAAAACTCCGTGATGTCTTACCTCATCAATCAATTGTAACTACTGAAGTAGGACAACATCAAATGTGGGCATCATTATTTTATGATGTAATTTCACCTGGAACTTTCTTCAGCTCCACCGGACTTGGAACTATGGGTTGGGGATTTCCTGCAGCAATTGGTGCAAAGACTGCAAAGCCTGATGTTCCTGTAGTTGACATTGCAGGTGATGGTAGCTTTAACATGACTGAAAACTGCCTTGCTACATCTGTCTTAGAAGATTTACCTGTAATTGTATTTCTTGTAAATAACTATACTTTGGGAATGGTTGCTCAATGGCAGCGTACATTCTATGATAGAAGGATGATTGGTGTTGATCAAAAACACTGTCCTGATTATGTTAAATTAGCTCAATCATATGGTGCACAGGGAATTCGTGTACAATCCTTAGATGAATTAGAAAAGGCAATCAAAGAAGGGCTCTCAAGTGAGGTGGCAACTGTAATTGATATCCCAATTGATCCTGAAGAAAACGTTTATCCATTTGTACCTCCAGGAACTTCATTAAAGGACATGATATTACCATCTTAGTGATTAGTATGTGGGCAATTCTTTCATTACTAGTTGAAAACAAACCCGGAATCCTATTTCAGGTGACTCACTTGTTTCGTTCACGTAACTTTAACATAGATAGCATCTCAGTTGGTGTAACTGATAACCCTGATATCTCTAGAATGACTATTACGACAATTGGTGATGAAAAACAGATCAACCAAGTAGTAAAACAACTCGATAAGATGATTGACACATTAGAGGTAAAACGATTAGATGATAACAAATCTGTATATCGTGAATTAGCATTGTTTAAGATTCGTATCTCAAAGCCTGAAGACAGCATGGAAATTAACAAAATAGCAAATGCATATGGTGGAAAAATCCATGATGCAAAACATAGCTCAATTATGGTTGAATTAACCACTACTCCTGATCAAATTAGTGCATTTGAAAAATTAGTGCAGCCCTTTGGAATCCTTGAGACTGCTCGTACTGGAATCGCTGCATTGCAAAGGAGTAAACAATGAAAGTAAGAATTTTTGATACCACTTTACGAGACGGCGAGCAAACTCCAGGTGTTGCATTATCTGCTGATAAAAAACTCAGTATTGCAAAAAAATTAGATCAATTAGGTGTTGATGCAATTGAGACTGGATTTCCTGTTATATCTGAAGGTGAGCAAAAGGCAATCAAATCAATTACCTCTGAGAGTTTTTCAGCTGAGCTTTGCGGATTAGCAAGAACTAATCAAAAAGACATTGATGCTGCAGTTGATTGTGGACTAAAATACATTCACACATTTATTGCAACTTCTGATATTCATTTGGAACACAAATTACATATGACTCGTGATGAGGCACTTGAAAAAGCAGTCTCCTCAGTTGAATATGCAAAGTCACGAGGATTACAAGTAGAGTTTTCAGCAGAAGATGCAACTAGAACTGATAGAGAATTTTTGAAAAAAATATTTTCTGCAGTTGCTCAAGCAGGTGCTGATAGAATTGATATTCCTGATACCGTTGGTTATTCTACTCCACAATACCTGGCAGAAATTACAAAAGATGCAATTGCTGCAACAAATTTACCAATCAGCGTCCACTGTCATAATGACTTTGGTCTTGCAGTAGCTAATGCAATTTCTGGCATACAAGCAGGTGCTCAATGTGCACATGTTACCATAAATGGCATTGGTGAGCGTGCAGGAAACGCATCATTAGAGGAATTAGTCATGGCACTACAATGTTTACAATTTGATCAAAAATGGGAAACCGGAATAAACACCAAACTACTTTATGATGCATCAAAATTTGTCTCAAAGCTAGCTGGAATCACAGTACAACCAAACAAGGCAATTATAGGTGAAAATGCATTTGGTCATGAATCAGGAATTCATACACACGGTGTGCTTAGCAATCCTTTGACTTATGAGCCAATTAGTCCTGAATTAGTTGGTAGAAACAGGTGGCTTCAAGTAGGAAAACATGCTGGCGTCCACGGAATCAATGCAATGCTTGATGAGTACGGAATTACTCCAACTGAGGAACAATCCCACAAAATACTTGAAAAAGTAAAATCCATTGGTGACCAAGGCCAACATATCACAGACGTTGAATTAATCTCAATTGCAAATGAGGTAACTGGAGATTCCACCATACGAAGAATCGTGCAATTATCTGGATTCTCAGTATCTACTGGTGTGGGTACCATGCCCTATGCATTTGTTAAACTAAATATTGATGGCAAGGACTTTTCAGCCACTGATTATGGTGTAGGTCCAGTTGATGCCTCATTGAGTGCAATTCAGAAAATTACTGGCCAAATTGGTGAGGTTCGAATCAAAGAATATGGATTGGCATCAATTGCAGGTGGCTCAAATGCATTATGTGAAGTGACAATTAAAATCGAAGATCTTGCAGGAAATGCAGTCTCCTCAAAATCAGTTGGAGAAGACATCGTAATTACAAGTGTTCAGGCAATGGTTGATGCAATTAATCGAATGATGCTCAAAAAGACACTTCAAGAGAAAAAAGCATAAGTTAATTTGTAATTTCTGGAGGCATCATTACATGTACAAACTATCCTTAATTACCGGTGATGGAATAGGTCCTGAAATATCTGACTCTATAGTATCTGTAATTGAAACCATTAACGATAAGCTTGATTTGAAATTCTCAATTACTAAATTAACTGCAGGCGATGCAGCACTCAAAGAGACCGGAAACGCACTTCCTGATGATGTTGTATCATCCATCAAATCTTCAGATGCATGTCTCAAAGCACCTGTTGGTGAGAGTGCAGCAGATGTAATTGTCGTTCTACGACGTATGCTTGATTTATATGCTAATATTCGTCCTGCAAAATCGTACCCTCACATGCCTGCACTAAAAGATGACATTGACATGGTAATAGTTCGAGAAAATACTGAGGACCTTTACACAGGAAAAGAATTTGTTGCAGACACTGGTGCAGTTGCATTACGGATAATCTCAGAAGCTGCATCAAAACGAATCGCCAAATATGCATTTGAGACTGCACAAATCCGAAACGGCATGAAAAAAGTTACATGTGTGCACAAATCAAACGTCATGCGAGTAACTGATGGTTTGTTTGCAAAATCTTGTGAAACAATTTCAAAAGATTACCCTGAGATAGAATTTGAACAGATGTACGTTGATGCATGCGCAATGAACTTAATCCGACAGCCTGAAGCATTTGATGTCATAGTTACAACCAATTTATTTGGCGACATTTTATCTGATGAGTCCTCTCAAGTAGTAGGTGGTCTGGGAATGGCACCTGCTGCAAACATTGGAGATGACTTTGCATTATTTGAGCCAGTCCACGGTGCTGCATTTGATATTGCAGGAAAGCAAATTGCAAATCCATCGTCATTTATCTTATCTGTAAAGATGATGCTTGATTGGCTTGGAAAAAAACACAATGACTACAAATGCTTTGATGTAGCACAAAAACTAGAGGAAACCGTTCATGGTGTTGTTGCAAATAACATCAAAACAAAAGACATTGGTGGAGACAAATCTACATCTGAATTTACACAAGAAATTATTAAAAATCTAGCCTAGATTTTTTTTATGGCTTTAATCTGTCCGGATCCCTTGGATACAGTACTACTTCTCTGACATTATCAATTCTTGATACTACTGTCATCAGTCTATCTAATCCCATTCCCCAACCTGAATGTGGCGGCATTCCCCAATCAAATGCCTGTAGGTGATCTGCAAAATCAGCAGGATTCAATCCCTGTTCAGTTAATCTATCTCTTAGCTTTTGTGGATTATGTAGTCTGGTCCCACCTGATGATAATTCTAAGAATCCATACTGCAAATCAAATGACCTTGAAATTTCTGGATCATCGTCTTTTGCTTCAATGTAAAATGGCTTTAACTTCATTGGCCAATCCATCAAAAAGAAAAATCCTGGATGCTTTTCCCCTACCATTCTAAGATGAGAATCAAGTAAATCTTCTCCAAATTCTATTTTTACATCTTGGGCTTTTAGCTCATCTACTACTTGTGAATATGTAACTCTCTCAAATGGATGGTTTGGAACTTTGATCTCATTTCCAATTGCCTTTTGTTCTGCTTTACAATTCTCTGATACCTTTTTGAATACATTTACCACCAAACTCTCCAAGACATCCATTACATCTGTGTAATCCATAAATGCAGATTCAATATCTATACTGGTAAACTCACTTAGGTGTCTGCCCGTATGTGATTTTTCTGCTCGATAAAATGATGCAATCTCAAATACTCTTTCAAGGCCTATAGTCATCTGCTCTTTGTATAGCTGTGGGCTTTGTGCCAAGTATGCCTTTTTGCCAAAATATTCCAATGAGAATAGGTCTGCACCTCCTTCACTGGCACTGCCAATTATTTTAGGAGTGGTAATCTCAAAGAACTTTTTCTCAGTTAACGTCTCTCGTAATGATGCAAGTACATGATGTCTTAGCTTAAAAATTGATGCAGTCTTTTGGTTTCGCATATCTAGTGCCCTGGTGTTTAATCTATTGTCGATGTTGCTCTCCATTCTTCCAATTGGATCAATTGGTAATGGATGAATTGCATTTGCAAGAACGTTTACAGATTCTGCTTTAATCTCAAAATCAAAGTCTCTGGCCTTTGTCTCTTGAACAATCCCGACGATGCTTACCACACTCTGCCTTGTAATTCCTTCAAGGCTGTCAGCCACATCTCCTTTGAAGATTACTTGTGTTATTCCCGTTACATCTCGTAATGTGACAAAAGTCATCTTGCCTAATTTTCTTAAATCTTCAATCCATCCACCAATGGTAATTGATTGCCCTATAATCTCTGATGAAATCTCATCAATTGTATGTGTCCTGGTAAATGTCAATTATTTTCCTCCCCTCTCAAACTCTACTATTATCTCCAAATTACGTATCTGCTTTGCAATTGCCACTGTTTTATCCGTATCTATTGGAAATTTTGTAGTCCATTTTCCTGAGACAATTACTTTGGTCTTTTCTATTCCGCCTGGAGCCCACACTGAATTAACTGAAAGTATCTTAGTTGGAAAATACAAGTCCTCTAAAAATTGCCTATCATTACAATTAGTCTCAACAATCCAAATTTTTCCTGGAAACTCGTTTTGAATCATCCTGTATAGTGTCCTACTCTGTCTGATTGCACGAATATCTTCTCTGCCCAAACTAATTACTGAATCGCCCATGCACTCATTACATGCTGAAAGAGAAAACCTATTGATCTGGTCATTTTGTTTGGCTAGTTTTGCCATCTTTACTGCCCCATCAACGTCATGTTTATGGATCTGACCCGATTCGAGCTTTGATTCACATAATGTACACAACATGTTGTTTTCAGCGCAAAATATGCAAATCGGGCTTTCCAAGTAAATCGACTTTTTGATTCTCTTTAAGTAAAATATATCCTTTCTTCAAAAAAATAAAACCCATGAATAATTGGGATAATGTATGGGA
Organism: uncultured Candidatus Nitrosopelagicus sp.; assembly: GCA_964344885.1. Lineage (GTDB taxonomy): Archaea > Thermoproteota > Nitrososphaeria > Nitrososphaerales > Nitrosopumilaceae > Nitrosopelagicus. The sequence continues at coordinate 23,593 of CAYFOW010000020.1, forward strand.
TTTTTAGAAATTGACAGTCTATCAGTTGATTATGAGACGTCTCATGGTCAAATTCATGCATTAGATGATGTCTCACTAGTATTGGAGCCAGGAGAATCAGTTGGAATTGCAGGTGAGAGTGCATGTGGTAAAAGCACACTTGGTTTGTCTATAATCCGTATGATGCAAAACGGCCAAATCAAATCTGGACGCATTACCTTTGATGACTCATCATTACTTGAGATTGACGAATCTGAATTTGATAAAACCATACGATGGAAAAAAATCTCGATGGTCTTTCAAGGCGCAATGAACTCTCTTGATCCTGTCTTTACAATAAAACAACAATTCCTAGAGGTTCTACAAGAACATAATGCCACTGGTAACTATACAAAACTAATTCACAATGCAATTGCATCAGTTAGTCTGGATGACTCTGTACTTGAAAAATATCCGCATGAGCTAAGCGGAGGAATGAAACAGAGAATTATCATTGCAATGGCCTTGTTACTTGAACCAAAATTGGTAATTGCTGATGAGCCTACTACTGCCCTTGATGTTCTCATTCAAGCACAAATCCTGAATCTGTTAAAACATCTAAAAAAACAAGGCATGTCTTTGATACTAATCACTCATGACTTGGCAATTTTATCTGAGGTAGCTGAAAAAATCGCAATCATGTACGGTGGTCAAATCGTTGAATTTGGTAGCTCATCTGATATCTATCTCAATCCGAAACATCCCTATACACAAGGCCTCTTAGAGTCAATTCCCTCTTTACATGAAAATAAAAAACCAAAATTCATTGCAGGAACTCCTCCTGATTTGAGCAAATCTATTTCTGGCTGCAAATTCATTGACCGATGTCCTCATGCAATGGAAAAATGCAAAAAAAATCCTACTAAAACTAAAACTGATTCAGGTTATGTGATGTGCCACCTGTATGAATGACTTTTTAAAATCTACAACTATTTATGATCAAAGGAAATGATTAATCATAGATTGACTGAACTAAAACTTCATGGCTCAGGCGGACACATCTTTGCTGATGTAACTGATGAGCAAGCAAAACAGGCTGACTTGGGAGTTGGCATGATGATGTTAGCACCAATAGGAAAACTTGATGCTACCAAAATGAAAAAACATTACTGTAAAACATGCGAGTCTGAATTTGAAGGCCCTACTAACTTTCAAATCGAAGAGCAACCAAATGAACAAGTAGCAGAAGGACTAGTACTAGTTGAGCGTGGTCAATACACCTGCCACAAATGCAGCTCCATAATTGGAGAGTACCGTGTATTTTCAAGAAATGCTTGATTCTAGAATTTTTATGAATTTTTCTTAACTACTGGCAGACATGCATCAATGATACGCAGCATCTCTGTACGTACCACCTTTTTATCAATTGAGATCCAAATTCTGAGTTTTTTTATGGCAAATGATATTATCTGTACCTTTTTTCTCTCCTCCCAAACAAACTCTGTCTCGCCTAGACTCTTATCAAATGGAGTCTCAAGCTCAGTCTTTACTGCAATATTTGAGAACTGAAATTTTGTATCTTGTGCATTAAGCAATGGCTTTAGATCTTCTCTTCTGTAATATGCAAGCAATTCACCTTTGCTTCCTACTATTCCTACAAATCTGATATATGGACTAATCTTAGAAATTTGCTGACATATCCTTTGATATTCTTTTTTTACCATTTATGAAAAAACTCTGATTCTGTTGTATTTTAATGGTAATCCGACAAATTATTCTGTAATCGATCAGACATTAGTTTAGATCGCACATACATAGTTTTTCTATACTCCTATATAGTTTCAATAGATCATATATGGTATAGAGACTTAAGCTCACTTTGTCTTGGCATGTTATGGGACAATGGCTATCATGGGTAAAATCCAATGAAAAAGAACTATTAACAATTCTAAATAATCTTGCAAAAAAATCAGTCGAAGCATCTGAAGCACTAGTAACGCTGATTTCAGATATTAGTAATGCAGAACAATACCAAAAGATTAGAAAAATTGAAAACGAAGCAGATGTAATCACACGTGAAATTTTTGCAGAACTTAACAAAACATTCATCACTCCTCTTGATCGTGAAGACATGCAACGAATTGCATCAAAGATTGATGATGTGATTGATTTTATTGATGGAATCGCAGGACGCATTAACAGCTACAAACTGTCTGCACCACCTCCACTCTCTGATGAAATTGCAGTAGAATTAGTCAAGGGTACAAAAGAACTAGAATACATGACATCAAAATTACACAATATCAAGAGCCAAAAAGATATGATTACTCACTGTAGAAATACAAGTGACATAGAGCACAAAGTCGATGACCTCTATCGAGATGCTATGGGTAAATTATTTGAAAGCAATGATGCAATTCATATCATCAAACTCAAAGACATCTATGAGGCAATGGAGACTGCATCTGATAGATGTGTAGATGTTGCTGATGTCATTGAAGATATTGTTCTAAAATATACCTAGGATGATTTAATGTTAGAAATAGCAATCGGTGCGATAATTGTAGCATTAATCTTTGATTTTGTCAATGGATTCAATGACTCTGCAAATTCGGTTGCAACAGTAATTGGCACTCGTGTACTCAAACCACTTTATGCTGTAACACTTTCTGCACTGGCAAACTTTGCTGGACCATTCATCTTTGGTGTAGCAGTATCTATGACTATTGCAAAAGGAATTGTTAGCCCTGATGATATCACAGTCTACATGATTGTAGGAGGACTTGCTGGCGCAATTTCTTGGAGTGCAATCTGTACTTATTTTGGACTGCCCATTTCAAACAGCCATTCTCTTGTTGGTGGAATAATGGGTGCAGGAATTGCCGGTTTAGGATTTGAAAAATTGGTATACGGTGGATTGACAAAGGTGTTTGCAGGAATTGTCATTGCCCCAGTTGGTGGTATAATATTTGGATTATTGGTAACTGGACTGATCATAACTATATTTGCAAGCAGGCGCCCTGCAATTGTCAATAAAACATTTGGTAGATTGCAAATTATTTCTTCTGCTTGGTTTGCATTGACTCATGGTGCAAATGATGGTCAAAAAACTATGGGAATTATCGCACTAATCTTATTTTCTGCAGGCATGATTCCTGAATTGGAGATTCCACTCTGGGTAATTTTTGCAGCAGCAGCTGCAATGGGACTTGGAACATTCTTTGGTGGATACAAAGTTATCAAGACACTTGGAGTAAAAATTACAAAACTAAAACCATACCAAGGATTTGCAGCTGAAACTAGTGGTGGATTAATGCTTGCAATATTTGCAACCCTTGGAATTCCTGCAAGTACAACTCATGCCATCACTGGTACTATCATGGGTTCAGGTGCTGCAAGAAGAAAACGTGCTGTACGATGGAAAGTTGGCAG
>CAYFOW010000021.1:0-9989 GCA_964344885.1 uncultured Candidatus Nitrosopelagicus sp.
TCATATGATAAATTTAGAGATTTTAGTGCCTGAGAATATCCAAAGTATGGTCTACCAAGCGAAGTAGCAATTCCAATTTTAGCAGATTTTACAGGGTCTATACAGAAAATTAGCCATTATGAGATAAAGGGTTTCTGGTTTATGCTTTGAGAACAGATGATACAACATCATTGACTGCTGCATCAAAATTTGCATCAATTTGGCTTTGAATTTGAGCCAATTTTGCCTCACCGTCTTGTGCTATTTGTTGAGATTGTGATTCTGCACTTGAGCGAGCCTCAGAAATGATGGATTCTGCTTCACTAGTGGCAATTTGGACGGTTTTTTCGTTGAGTGTTTCAATCTCTTTGATGGCAGTAGAATTTAGCTGTTTTTTCATATCTGCCACCTTCTCATTTAATGCATCAATGTCATTTTCTAGTCCAGAAAGTGCCTTGATTATTGTATTTACCTGAGATGTTTGACTCAATTCAATTTTTCACTTTAAAATCCATAATTAAATCATTCAGTTATTGCTAAGCAGTAAGATCGCACGAGCCAGATCGCCTTTGGTCTCAGCTAGTGCCTCTTTTGCCCGGTCTTCAGTAACATTTGCCTGCATGCAGACTAGTTCAATGTCTTCATCACTAAATATAGGAACCTCAAGTTCCTTTTCTTCATAATCATCGGCAATTACTTGAAAAATTGAATTCTCCTTTGTCTTCATTTCTGTGACAGCAGGTTTTGAGATAATGATCTCTTTTTTGTCAGTCTTGATGATGACTTCTTGAACATTTGGCATCTCTTCCATGTCAAGGCCCATCTTGTCCATCATTCGCCTCATTTGGCGATTTCCACCACGCATCATGACAAATATCTAGACTTTTTCCTGACTTTTTAAACTATCTCTGACTTTAATGGCAACTCCCCTCTCAAATGAGGAGATCATCTCTGAAGAAAGCACGGCTTTTCCAACTGCAATAACGTTTTGTTTGTACAAGACTGGAACATCGGCTTGCACTCGGATGTTTTTTCCAACCCAGGTCACATGTTGTGCAAAAACAGATCTTCCTTCTTCAACAAATGGTTTTGATTCTTCATCAATTTCAACACAGTTTTCTTTGAACTTTTTGCTTTTCATCAAGAGTTGAGCAAAATATGGCGAGATTGCAAGACCTCCGTCTATTCGCAAAGTACAAAGTAATTTTGAATCATGATACACCTCACGAATTCTCCCAGTCTTTTTTGAAAAAGTGATATCAATTTTTTTTGGAAGGTGACGTGAGACTCCTGTTCCAAATAATGCATCAATTGTATGACGAAGTTTTAGAACTGGATCCATCATTGGTGTGGTAAATTGCATTGTAATTAATCCTTTAAGATGAAGCTGTATGGATCATACAATCTATATAGAATATTAGAAAAATATACGCATGAAGTCTGATGGCGATACAAGAAAGGTTCAGTTTACTGGCAAGTCATCATATATCGTATCGCTTCCAAAAGATTGGATTAGAGATCTTGGAATTAAACAAGGAGATCAGGTTTTAGTTAGCAGGCAAGGAATTTCTAGTCTAGTAATTAGTCCAATTGAATCAAAGAAAAAAGAAGACGGTGAGATTGCTGTTTTAGAAATTCAGTCATCTGAGGAGACATCAACTGTTGTAAGAAAATTAGTCGCACTGTATTTTCTTGACTTTAAGACAATTAAGATAAAACCAAAGACTGGAAGAATTAGTCCTGCACACAGAGTCGGGATAAGAGATTCAGTAAAAAAAATTCTAATGGGTTCAGAGATTACTGCAGACTCAATTGAGGGAATAACTGTACAAATTCTGATTAATCCAGTTGAGCTATCAGTTGATGGGGCATTTAAGAGAATGATGCTTTTGGCAAAATCCATGCAAGATGATGCATTGCTTGCAATCAAAGAAAGAAACAAGGAGTTGGCAACTGAAGTGATTAATAGTGATGATGATGTAGACAGATTCGGATTTTACATCACACGACAGCTAGCAATTGCAATAGAAAATGACCACATGCTAAAAGAGATGGGATTTGTTAATGCAAGGGACTGTCTTGGGTACAGAGTGATTATCAAAAATATAGAAAGGTTAGGTGATCATGCAACTAAGATTGTAAAAGATGTTTTTGAGCATGAAAAGGCATTGAAGGAAAATACATTTAACAAAATTCAAGAGATGAGTGATTTTGCAGTAAATACTGTAGATGATGCATGTCTGGCATTATTTACCAGAGATTACATAAAGGCAGAAAATTCAATCATTGCATCTCAAGATATTGAAAAGTATGAGAAAAAGATCACAGATACTTTGAAAAAATCAGATGATGAAGAAGTGTTTCGAGTAAGAAGAATAATTGAGAATATTCGAAGAATTGCAGAATATGCAAGTGATATTGGCGAAATTGTACTAAACATGAATGTAGAAAAAACTCTAAAGAAAAAATAAAGAAGAAAAAATGGATACTGCAGTTTTAATTACATACGAAGAGGATAATTCTCTCAAAGAGGCAATTGCCTTGTGTGATTCAGCTGGAATTGATGTGATTCATGTACTCAAGCAGAGGTTTTTGCAAAAAGCGCGATTTGGTATCGGTAGTGGAAAGATTGAGGAGCTAAAAGAGATAATCAAATCAAAGAATCCAGATGTAGTAATTTTTGATGAAATACTCAAGCCAAGTCAGAATTATAATTTAGCGTCTGAGCTAAAAATTGAGATCCTAGACAGAGAAGCACTAATTCTTGAAATTTTTGAGAAAAGAGCATCAAGTACAGAATCAAATTTGCAAGTAAAATTGGCTCAGCTCAGATATGAGATGTCAAGGGCAAAAGAAAAAGTCAGACTCGCAAAGATTGGAGAGCAACCAGGATTCATGGGATTAGGAATGTTTGAAGTTGATGCATACTATAATGATATCAAAAACAGAACAAATACTGTAAGAAACAAGCTTGCAAAGGCAGGAAAGCAAAGAGAGTTGCACAGACAAGCAAGAAGCAGACAAGGATTCAAGACAATTTCACTTGCAGGATATACGTCAGCTGGAAAAAGTACGTTGTTTAATGCATTAACTGGAGAGCAAAGAGAAGAAAATGACGAGTTATTTACCACTCTATCAACACTTACTCGCCGAGTCAAAGTAGGTCAAGATGCTGCATTGATTTCAGATACTGTAGGTTTTATCAGCAAGCTGCCAGCATATATGATTGAGGCATTTAGATCAACTCTTGAGGAATTAGTGTATACTGATGTAATCTTACTTGTAATTGATGCAGAAGATGATTTGTATAATTTAAGAAAAAAATTCAAGAGCTGCTATAGGACGCTAAATGAGATTGGAGTAGAGCCTGACAAAATCGTCTATGTGCTTAACAAAGCAGAATCATTTGATGCACAACAAATAATGCAAAAGGCAAAGGTTTTGGGAATTAATGAGACAAAAAAATGGATTCCAATTTCTGCATTGACTGGCATGAATATCACAAAGCTCAAAGATCTGATTGCAGAGATTTTACAAAGTAATGTAGGAGAGTTTTCAAGGGAAGTAAAAAAATATGGACGTTGAAGTGCTAAGAATTGGTCAGAGGTTAGTAAGAGATGACAGAGTAACTACCCATGTAGCACTAGTTGCAAGAGCATTTGGCGCAAAGAGAATTTACATGGATGAGATTAATCCAGAGATTATCGATACTATAAAAAAAGTAAACACATCATGGGGAAGTGACTTTGAAGTAGTAAACATTTCAAGTTGGAAGAAAGTTCTCAAAGAAAAGAAAAGTGATGGTGTAAAAATAGTTCATTTGACTATGTATGGTCAGGTGATTAATTCAATAGAAAAGGAGATTGCAAGTGAGCAAAAAATCCTAGTTGTAGTAGGAGCTGAAAAAGTTCCAAGGGGGATTTATGAATTAGCTGACTATAATGTAGCAGTTGGAAGTCAGCCACATTCAGAGATTAGTGCATTGGGGATACTTTTAGACCGTATTCAGTCAGGAGAGCAATTTGAGAAAAAGTTTGAAAATGCAAAAAGAGTGATTATTCCTGAGAAAAACGGTAAAAACGTCATAGTAAATGAAACGACTAATTAATATCAGATAGGAAAGGGGCTAAAATATTGGTTGACAAGTACGAAGATCCTTTTGTAAAGATTTCATCAATGATTGGAGGAGATGAATACCTCAAAGTAGCAAGATCATTGCTAAAATCACAAGATGCAACAGATGAGGAGATTGCAAGCTCAACAGGATTGAGAATCAATATGGTTCGAAAAGTTCTGTATGACTTGTTTGGAAAGGCACTCATTACTGGAATCAGAGTAAAAGATGAACGAAAGGGTTGGTTTGTGTACAGATGGCGCTCAAGAAGAGATGAGGTAGAAAACTTCATTGAGAACCAAAAAAAGAAGATTGTCGAAAGATTAGAGCAGAGATTAGACTATGAAAATTCATCAGAGTTTTGGCATTGCGGAAATGATGATTGCTCTCAAATCAAAACAGAAGACGCTTTGGAGTTATTTTACAAGTGTCCTTCATGTGGAGAAAACTTGGATATCAAACATAATGATAAAGTAAAAAAAGGATTTCAGAAAAAGATCGATGAAATCAGAAAAGACATGAGAGTCTAGATTTTATAGTGCAGTAAGATTTCATTTTGCATTTTCTTTACTTTGTAGAGTTTTAGCTTTTGTGACTTTGTAATGCTTGAAAATCCATCTCCATCAATCAAACTTGGTGAATTTTTGCCACCAACTAAAAATGGTGTAACAGTAATTACTGCCTCATCAATTAGACCAAATTTTAGAAACGACCAGTTTACTGTGCCTCCCCCTTCAAGAAGAATCGAATAGATCTGTCTTTTTGCCAAAATTGACAATAATTTTTTTAGATTAACTGTATTTTTTCCACATACTATAACATCGACACAGAGTTTTTTCAATGATTCAAGTTTTGTTTTTGGTGCAGATTCAGATACTGCAAGAATTGTAGGTATTTTTTTTGAGCTTTGAATGATTTTTGAGCCAAGCGGGATTTTTGCATTGCTATCTAGTATGATGCGAGTTGGGTTTTTTCCATAATTGTGAGTAGACAAAATTGGATTATCAACTAGTATGGTATTTTTTCCAACCAAGATTGCATCAAAGTTTTTGCGAAATTTGTATAGACGAATTTTATCAGATTTAGAAGATAGTTTCGAGTCACCTTTTTTTGATGCAATTTTCCCATCAAGTGTTATTGCAGCACTAAGTGTGATGTGTGTTTTAGATTTTGCCATGAACTATTTTTCCTCCAATAATTACAGCACGAATGTCTTTTGAAGTTGCCCTATGAACAAGTGATGCATGTGGATCATGCATTGGTTCAAGATCAATTGAGTGTTTTTCAATTAAGATGCAGTCAGCAAAAAAGCCTTTTGAAATTATTCCAATTTTTTTTGCTAAAATTTTTGATGCATTAACTGTTGCCATCTTCAAGATTTGTTTTGGATCAATTCGTTTTTTGTGAATTGCCATCGATACTTTCCATAGATAGTCCATTTCTCGAAACATGTCAGGGGAGTTAATCATTACATTATCAGTTCCAATTGCTACAGTACATCCAGATTTAGTCATTAGTTGTACATCAGGAATTCCTTCAGCAAGCGACGCATTTGCCCTAGGACATACGACAATTCCACGTGCAAGTTTTGATGTCTTTTTGAGGTCATTAGAATTTGCAAAAGTCATATGTACAAGAAAATGAGGTTTTGCCTGTAGTGCACGAGTGACTTCAGATTTTTTTGTCATCTTCTTTGATACAGAATAGCTTTGTGCAGTCTCAGCTGAGTGTATTGCACGAATCTTTTTTGTCTTAGAGTATCTTTTGAGTGTAGAGTCACTGTTCTCATTTGCACCACTAATTCCTATTCCATCACATGACTTTAGCAGTGAATCTAATGATTCAGTTACTTTTTTTGGTGGCTGTAGATTTTTTTTAATTTCATCAGGGGATTGATAAAATTCAGCTCGCCCTAAAATGATGCTTCGAATTGGTATCTTTGATATTACATCATTTAAGAGTAAGACACCATCTAGTCCACCCTCTCTAAAATCTACAAATGTTGTAATGCCATTTGCAATCATTGATTGACATGAATTTTTCATAAAGTTTTGTAGGTGTGTGGGTGATGAATTTTTTAGAATCTTTCTTTTTGCGCCAAATACTGGATGAATTTTAGAGTCTACGCTTGCAGAAAGTAGATGATCTTTTGCAATTGAGTCACCAATATGTGTATGCATATTTACAAATCCAGGAATCGCTATCAATCCTTCACAGTCAAATGCAGAAGAGTCTGTTATATCAGGGCTAATTTGTAAAAATTTTCCGTCTTGAATTTTAATTGAAGTAGTTTCCTTGTAGCTTAGCTCCTTTCCAAGTAGTGCACTGATATTTTTTAAAAGCATGATAATTCGTATATGTCTGGCTTTTGTTTTCCAGAGTCGCGAATTTCACGAATTGTATCAAGTGATTTTGTTGCAAGCTTTACTGCTTCTCTAGAAGTTTTTCCAGTGCCTATACCACAGTTTAGAATTATTCCAGATTCTTCTGTAACTGAATCAATTAGTTGTCTTGCAGATTCTTTGTAATTTCCATCAGCTACTACCATAAAATTATCACCGCCCATAAAAAATGTCAAGGCATTTTTTGATAAGAAAAATTCAGACATCTTCCCATACAGTTTGAATATGGACGAAGAAATCTCATATGGAGACTTTACCTTACGTGTAGAAGTAATGTCATCTACATCAAGATGCATTATAGTTACACGTTCGTCTTTTTTGTCATGGGAAAATCCAAAGATGTTATGGGATTCATCAAGCATTGTCTTTGATTTTTTTGCATTATATGCATCAGTATTTGCCTCAAATGGGTTTTGTCCATATCCAATTGACATTGAAAGTTTGATTCGGCTAAATTCAGATTCAAGTTGTTTTTGGATTTGTATGTGATCATCTAATGACATTCCAGTAGTTACTGCAAAAAACTCATCAGAGCGATTAGAAAATACGATACAGTTTTTTGCAGAAAATAATTTCTGAACCTGTTTGTATAGAGATGCCTGTAGCATCTGTAATTCGTGCTCTCTGTCACTGCCTAATGTGAGTGTCCATGGACCATATCCTGTAATCTTGATGATAGTTAGCTGTAACATTTTTTTTCTAAATTCCATCTAGTTGTTCTGAGATCTTCACTACTGCTTCTACTGCCCTTTCTGCAGACGGTCTAATTCTTGCAAATGCATGTCTTTGCTGCATTCCAGGTCCAGTGATACCAAGTGAGACTGGTTTTTGATATTTTATTGATAAATCAGTAATTGCTTTAGCTGTCGCATGTGCAATTACTTCATCATGTTTTGTCTGGCCCTTGATGACTGCACCAAGTGTTACTACTGCATCAACATCTCTTTTTTGTAATAGTTTATCGATAATAATTGGCATATCAAAAATTCCTGGAACCATACATGTATGAGTAACTTTTAGTTTTAATTTCTGCGCTTTTTCAAGTGCAACGCTTTGCATCTTTGATGTCACTTTGTCATTAAATTCTGCAACAACGATGGCTATTTTCATTTTTAATGTACCTTTGAGAATTCCAATAATTCCTGTCCATCAACAAAAGGAATTGCATTTTGTGCAGCATATTTTTGCGCCTTGTCTACAGTTAGTGCAGAATATGTCTGTGCATCCATCATCTCACATATTGCACATACAGGAGATAGTTTTGCTAGTTGCGTCAAAAAGATAGACATCTCTGTGTGACCACGTCTTTTTGATAGTAGGCCATCAGATGCAAGTAATACTGGAACATGTCCAGGTGTCTTAAAGTTTGAAACAAAGTCTTGCTTTGGAGAGTCACTTGATGAAATGCTTGCCATCTCTTTGATAGTTAAAGCACGATCTCTGTCAGTAATTCCAGTGTATGTTTGCTTGTGATTAATTGAGAGTGAAAATGTAGGATGATCACCATATGGAGTAGTGCCCATAATCATCTGCTTTGATTGTACATCAAGATCAGATGAATTTGATAAAATATCATGCATGTATCTAAGATCAAGTGACTTTGATAATGTATCATCTATTGCAAGACATAACAGACCGCCTGCATGTTGTCTCATTCGTGAAACATGCTCAGGTGTGATGAATTGTGCTGCAACCATCATATCAATTTCATTTTCTCTGCCTTCAGAGTCATATAACAAAACAAATTCACCACGTTTTAGTGAATCAATTGCCTGATTAAGGGACATATCAAAAAATGATTTTGTATTGATTATAAAGTTTACCAGATTAGGAGTAATTACCAGATTATTGGTAATAGAGTCTCATTACTTTAGGATGTATTTGCCTAACACATCAGTTTCTAGGTTGATTTTGTCACCTGGTTTTCTTGTTTTAAAGTTAGTTACTTCAATGGTGTGTGGTATTAAGCAAACTGAAAACTTGCTTGCTTTAACATCTACTACAGTAAGGCTAATTCCATCAACTGCAACTGAGCCCTTTTGGACGATGTATTTTTGCAAACTTTTAGGTACTTTGATCCAAACTTTGACTTCTTTTGGAAGTTTTTCAATTTCAGTAATTGTACCTACACCATCAACGTGACCCAATACAAAGTGACCCTCCATTCTATCACCTACCTTGAGGCTTCGCTCAATGTTTACAATTCCGCCTTCTTCTAGATTTCCAAGGTCAGTTTTTTTCAGGGTTTCATCAATCATCTCAAAGGTTGGACTTGTTTTTGCAAGTTTTGTCACAGTAAGACAGACGCCATTTAGTGCAACGCTTTGTCCGGTTTTCAGGCCCTTTGAGTGCTTGCCCAAATCAACTGTCATTTTTATTGCACTGCGGTTTTTTGTATCTCTTTGAATTTTTTTTACTTTGCCAATACCTTCAATGATTCCTGTAAACATCAAGTTGACAAAAATCATACACAGTATAAATTGATTCGTCTCAGAAATTAGATAAAAAATTATGATTTGAGTTTTGAGATTTTTTCTCGAATAGATGATGCCTTTGATGAAACAATTTTCTCAAGTAGTTGTTTTTCTTGTGGGGATGGAACACGACCAAATGTCTTTGAAAATGAACCCAAGGCAAAGCCTTCGAGTCTTCCCACTAGTTGCCCATAAACGAAATTAAACTCACTGTCAAAATTCCATTTTTGTTTGTGCTTTAGAAGATCAACGTTTTCTTGAAAGTTTTCATAGTCAAGCATGATATCAATTGAGTCATTAAGTTTTTTTTCAAATTCCTCATTAATTGACATGATTTAATTCAAAAAATGCAATTAAAATAATTTGGCATTTTTGCAAAAAATAAATTCCTTAAATCATATTTTTTCCCATGATATCATAATGGAAGAGCCATACACGCAGATACTTTTAGGGATACTAGTAGTATCTGCTGTTGGAATTTTTATAGGCTCTAGAATCTGGATGTTACGAAAATAATATGCACAAATCAGAAATTTATCATTTTACTAAATCAAGTAGTGCTGCTGCACGTTTGTAGTGAACTTCATCAATCATTTTGCCTTCAACTACTGTGGCACCTTTTCCAGATTTTATAGATTTCAGATATGTATCACAGACTTTTTTTGCCCATGCAATTTCAGTTTTGTTTGGGTGAAAGATTTTGTGAGTTACATCAATTTGGTCTGGATGAATGATGCTTTTTCCAACATAGCCAAGTTGTTTTCCAATTTCACAGTCATTTTTTAGTCCTTTAGTATCTTTGATGTCTTGCCATATAGCATCAAGTGCATATACTCCAGCAGCTGCTGCATCAAGTGGTATTTTTGCCCTAGCATATTTGGCACCTTCTGGCTGCTTTGTGTATTCAATGCCCATGTCATTTAGCAAATCAAATACACCAAAGACTATTGCCTCAACTCTATCTGATGATGATATCTCAAATGTGTTAACGACTCCCAGTGCAGATTCAATTGATGGGAT
>CAYFOW010000021.1:10089-26350 GCA_964344885.1 uncultured Candidatus Nitrosopelagicus sp.
ATGATGATATCTCAAATGTGTTAACGACTCCCAGTGCAGATTCAATTGATGGGATAACAGTAATGGGTTTTAGTTTGTGTTTTTTTTCAAGTGAGATGATTGATTTGAGGATTTTTTTTAGCTGTTGCGCAGAATCAACTTTGGGTATAACAATGCCATCAATTCCTTTTTGAATTATTTGCTTTAGATCATTTGGGATTAATCCAGATTGAGGCGAGTTTGTTCTAACAAATACATCTGGGCTATATTCTGAGCGACTCTTTAGTACATCATGGATAAGTTTTCGTGCAGACTCTTTTTGCTCTAATGGCACAGAATCTTCTAGATCAAAGCAGACAATATCTGCCGATAGAGATTTTGCTTTTTCTAAAAAGCGAGCGTTGTTTCCTGGAACAAAGATGAGGCTTCGATACAGCCTTTTCATTAATTGTTATGCGCCCTCTGGCTTCATTAAGATTTTGCCAAAGAGACCTTTTCCAGTCAACATCTTTGTGTGTGCTTCAGCTGCCTGCTCAAATGAGTAAATAGAGTCGACTGCTGCTTTAATCTTGTTTTGACCCATCCAGTACAGACCTTGTTCTAATTCAGCACGTGTTCCTTGAGTTGAACCAAGTACGTTGATTCCCTTAAAGAATACATGACGAAGGTCAGTTTGTGCGTCATAACCAGTTGTTGCACCACAGGATACTAGAGTTGCTCCATATTTTAGTAAGGTAAGTTGCTTGTTCCAGTGGGTTTGACCGATGTGATCAAATGAGATATCAATTCCTGGTGTAACACCAGTCTCTTTTGATATTTCTTTTGTAATAGCACGAACTTCTTTGTGCCAGTCGTCTTTTCTGTGGTCTACTGCATAATCAGCACCTAGTTCTTTACATTTGTCTAGTTTGTCTGGGCTTGCAGTTGCAATTACTTTACAGTTGTATAATTTTGCTATCTGAATACCAAAGCTTCCAACTCCAGAACCACCACCCATAATCAATACGGTTTGGCCTGGACGAATCTTGGCTCTACCTACTAGCATATGCCAAGATGTCAAAATTGTCATTGATGCAGCTGCTGCCTCATCATAACTTACATTTTCTGGAATTTTTGTTACGTTAACTTCTGGAAGGTGTGTAATTTCAGAGAATGCACCCCAAGTTGGTCCTGTTTGGAATCCCCAAATTGTTCTTTGTGTACAGTCATATTCGCGTCCATCAGTACATGCATCACATACACGACATGACATGTTAGAATGTGATACTACTCTATCGCCAACTTTGATTGTAGATACATCATCACCTACGGCAATTACGTCACCTGCTGCATCAGAACCAGAGATATGTGGTAATGGAACAGGTACAGGATTGCCACGCATTCCCCAAATATCATTATAGTTTAGGGCTGCTGCCTTTACTTTGAATACAACTTCGTCGGGTTTTGGTTTAGGATCATCTACATCCTTGACTTTGAGAATTTTCTGAAAATCATCATCAGGTGCATATTCTTCATATACTACGCCTTTCATGAAAAAATTCTCATTGTGCCCCTAATTATATTTTATTTAGACTAGATTCGGTTTATCTTAAAATCACGTTTTGGCTGCTGTATTGACATTAGAATTTGCTTTAGTTGCTCATCAGAGAGTGGTCCTGGGATTTTATTCTGTGTTGCAAGGGAGATCAGATAGTTTTCAACGTTTGCAGCAAGTTCTGGTTTTACCATTTTGACATTGTTTAGTCGTGCTCGTGCATCAGGGCTCAATATTTGACGCATTGCAGCTTCTTTTTGAGCATTAATTTCAGCTTCGTGATTTTCTTGTGGAATTTCGTCTCCAGAAGTAGGATTGCTCATTTTCTTAAGAATAAATCTTCAAGCGTGGTGTTTGCTGAATCATTTCAGAGAGGATTTCAGTTGCAAGTTTATCTAGTTTTTTCATTCCTTGAGCAGAAACCATTCGTCCCTTTTTTTCAACAATTTTGACGTAACCTAATCGTTCTAGTTCATGCATTGCAGTTCTAATGATTGCACCGCCTGAACGTCTGTGGTGTGCTGCCCCATAGCTAAGTGGTTTTCCACTGCCATAAGTTGCTCTAAGATCATTTACTGAGATTGGACCATTTAGGTAAATTTTACGTAGTATTGATGCACATCTTGTATACCACCAATTTGGATCTTGTGGAGGTCTATCTGCATGAGAACCTGTTTTTACAAAGCTAGTCCATTCTGGGTTTTTGATTTCTTCGCTTTTTAGTATATCAGCGAGTCTATCAATTAGGACATCTGCAGGTACATCGTATACTTTAGCCAATGCAATCGAACTTGTAAATCGTTTTATAAATCATTGAGAAATTACTTTGCGGTATGTATGCTCACAAAAGTTGCAAGTGATACGAACTGCCTTTATTTTTCCCCTACCAAGACGAATTCTAGAATTAATTCCTGGTGCGATGAATTTTTTGCATTTTTTACAGTAGCAGATCTTTAATTCATAAGGCATCGGTAATCGATATTTTGTACTTATTTTTTTTGCAATGTTTGCCTGTCTTTGTGCTAGAGGATAATCATCTCTAGCATTTGATTGTGCATTCTCAAGTAGTATCTGCATTCTCTCCATTGCTATCTGTTTTGCTGCAGGCTTCATAAAATCAAGATGATATAATCTGTTAAAAGTTGAACTAATTTAAAATAAAGATGCAGTCAGCGGGATTCGAACCCGCGTCACAGGGTTGGAAACCCCGAATACTAACCAGGCTATACTATGACTGCAATAGGTAAAATCCTTTAGAGCCTACATAAAAAGGGTTTTTTCATATTCATATAAAATTCGCGCAGTCACGATATGGCATTCTAATGATTTAGAGTCAATTTGATAGATTTGATCAAGTGAGGATTTTGTTTCATTTTCAAAGTGACCTTTTTGAAATCCTCCAATTACAAGGCAATCATTGGGGCCAATCAGAGATGAAACTTTTTGGCAGGAACTAGTTTCTCCAGTAGTAGATAAGCCAATAACATTATCAGCTGAGATTTGTCTAATCAGATCTGAAAAGCTTTGTTTTTTTATTTCAAGTAGCATTTGGTCTTCTGACTTTATGATCTTCTCAGAGAATAATTTTGCAATTAATCCTTCAAATCGATGATATGATTTTGGCAAGCGTACATTTTGTCCAAGTGTAATGACATGATCATCAAGGGTATGTACATAGATTCGTAGTTTGTTTTCAAAGTATAATGGAATTGAACATGCCTCAAGTAGTGATAAATAAACAATATCAGGTCTGCCTCGTTTGATTTCATTTGAAATTCCTTTCATTGCTGCAAAGTGCCAGGAATTATCAAGTAGTAATTGTGATGGTCTTTTTTCTGTTCTTTGAGAATGAGACATTACAGATGGATGTAGTTGTAATTCTTTTGGTATAATTTCAAGAGATGATTCGGCAAAAACTAATGATAACATTACTGTAGATTATCAATTTGGTTTTGTAGTTCATTCCATGCAGGTTTTGGATTTTGCTCTGTGTCAATTAGACCTGAATTGCATACAAACTTATCAAGACGTTCAACTTTGAATTGGTTTGCCTCAAAGCCATCTCCTTCAATTACCTCAATTTGTGAAGAGACACAAGTGCCTTCAGGTCTATCGTGTTGCCTTGCAAATGTGAAAAATTCGATTTGTGATTCATTTGTATTGTAAAAATCAAATGCGTTTTTGATAAATTCAGACTGATCAACTGTGTTTCCTCCAATAAAATCAGATGTACTCCAGCTTAGCTCAAAAAAGCCAATTTTCTTCTCAGGTATGATATCTAATACAGAATCCATACTTGTTCGTGCCTCCTGAGGTGTATCAGATATTTCATTTACATTATCTACAGGAAAATAATTGAATCCAATAAAATCACCAAAGCTTAATTTTTGTACCAGATCACCTTCTGCTCTGGATATTACTTGCTGTAATGCAAAGGTATTTCCTATTTTTACATCAGGATGCTTTTCTTTGATCTTATCATATACTATACCAAAAAAGTGCTCATAGTTTGCAACTCCTCCAGGATTATTTCTTAGATGTGAGTTTATCTCACCACCAAGAATTACAGTATCAACTATGTCATAACGTGTCAGAACAGCATCAAGTACTTGAATTGTGTTTTCAGCAAGGCTTTCAGTTAATGATTGTCGTCCCATCCAATCAGGAAATGGTCCAAGAGAATCCCCATTAATTACAGATAGGTATAGTGTTACTTTGAGGTTGTTTTGTTTGTTCATGCTCATCAAGACATCATAGTTTTTCCACTCGAATTGATCTTTTTGTGGCTCTAATACATGCCAAAACATGTAGACGTTGCTTCGTCCAATTCCAGATGATGATGCCATCGAATATGCATCTTTTAGTTCTGGGATGGTAGTTTGTGAAGATGGAGTATTTACTACAAGACCAATTTTTTGATGTTGTGTGATTTGAGATGTAATATCTGAAGGTGAGATATCAGGTGTTGATTGTAGGTTATCAGAAAATAATATTCCAGTAATGATTACAGCAATTATAATTCCTGCTGCAATTCCACCAAGTGCCTTTTTGTTCAATTAATTCAAGAGAATAAAAGGAGAGTAAAAAGTTGTGCGATGAATCAACCAGATGAGCAACCGCTGTATCCACAATCAATGCAAATACTACAGCCTTCTACAAATACAAGATTATTTTTGCATGTGGGGCAAAGATTTTCTTCGTTTTCTTCTTCTACAATTACTTCTTCACGTTTTGGAATCTCTTCAGTAATTGTTACTTGAAGTGCATTATCTAGTTGGTTTCGTATGTATGGATTTTTGATGTTATGTGAGATGTATTCAGTTAGGTAATCAGTTGGGGTAACATCAAATGTTTTTTGTGAATTTTCACCAGTCATGTGTAGGACTTGAGTGTGTCGTGAACCATCTCGGTATACTGTTGTTCCTTTGAGGCCTAGTTCATGAGCCAACAAATATGATGCTTTGACGTCATCTGCAGATACATCATGTGGCATGTTAATTGTTTTAGAAATTGCATTTCCAATCCATTCCTGCCATACTGATTGAGCCATCAAGTGATCTGCCCAATGGATATCCATTGCAGTAACGAAGATTTTTTGCATCCATTCAGGAATCTCATCTAGTCCCCTTACAGAACCATAATTGTCTGCAATCTTTTCTAGAATTTCTTCACTGTAAAGTCCATTATCTTTTAGTGCTTGTTCAAAGATTTTGTTTGTGTAAAAGAATCTTCCAACTGTTACACGTTTTTCAAATACTAGTGCAAAGGTAGGCTCCATTCCATTTGTACAGTCTGCAAGCATTGATAGCGTTCCAGTTGGTGCTACAGTAGTAGTTAGGACATTTCGAATTCCATGTTTTTGTATTTTTGTAATTAATGCATCCCAGTCATAATAGTGATTACTTTTTGATTTTTCATAAAATCCAGCAACTGGAATTTTACCTTCAGGATATTCTGTTTTTGAGCACAAGCTAAATTCACCTTTAGATTTTGATAGTGCAACACTTTCTTCCATGGAGTAATACGTTAGTGCTTCGGCAAGTTTTGATTGGAAATCATATCCTTCTTTTGAATTGTATGGGATTCGTAACTTGAATAGCAAGTCAGCTACTCCCATCACACCAAGACCGATTCGTCGAGAGTCTTTTGATGCAGTATCAATTTCTTGAATTGGGTACAAGTTGACATCAATTACATTATCAAGGTAACGAGTAGTCTTGCGGATGATTTCCTCATATCTTTGCCAATCAAATTCATACTGTCCATCAATGGTTCGTTTTACCAGATTTGCAAGATTAATGGAACCTAAATTACAGGATTCGTATGGATACAGTCCCTGTTCGCCACATGGATTAGTTGCTCTAATTGGTCCTCCTCTTGCTTTTGCAAATACATTGTATTTGTTGATATTATCAAAGAAGATTAATCCAGGCTCTGCACTTTTCCATGCAGAAAGTGCAACAAGATCAACTAGATGATGTGCATTAATTTCTTTGATTGGTTTGTTATCACGTGTGCCTCTAAGCATGTATTTTCCATCTTCAGAATCTACAAGCACTTTCCAAAAGTCCTCCCAAATTCCAATGCTGACATTAAAGTTCTCTAAAATTCCTGCTTCAGTCTTATTTGTAATGAATTTTTCAACATCTGGATGCCATACCTCCATGATACCCATATTAGCACCCCTTCTTTTTCCACCCTGTTTGACTACTTCAGTGACAGTATTGATGATATTCATAAATGATACAGGACCTGATGCAACACCTGATGTAGATGCTACAATATCGCCTTCTTCTCTAAGATCAGAATAGTTTATTCCTACACCGCCACCTGATTTGAAAATTAGTGCAGCATCAGAAGTTGATTTCATAATTCCTGCCATATCATCAGGCATTCCTAGAACAAAGCAAGCAGATAGCTGCCCCAGTCTACCACCGGCATTCATCAATGTAGGTGAGTTTGGCAAAAAGTCCTGAGATATCATTAATTCGTTGTATTCAGTGATTTTCTCAGCGTATGAATCCAGTTTCTTGGATGCAAGCATTGTCAATAACTCTCTGAAGGAAACTTTCATCTTGCCTTGTTTTGCAAGATGAATGTATGCATTAATGAGGCTCCTAAAGTGCCACTTGTTTAGGTAAAAGGTTCCTATCTTAAACTTATAATCAAAGTCATCAAGTTTGGCAAGATATGTTTCGGCTTCGCTAATTTGTTGTGGGATGTTTCCATCTTTGGTAAATACATTAGAATCATGTAATAGATCGCCTATTGCAACTAGAATTGATACCCTTTCAAATAATTGCTCTGGGCTTTCAGTAATTTCGTTGCGTTTGTTTCGTAATAGGTATCGTGATGCCAATACTCGAAGTGAGTTCACATCAAATGACTTTGCTACTGAATCAAGTGTTTTTGTGTTAAGTATCTTCATTTTTTCATCGCGAACCTTTCGGCGTTCATGACGATATAGGATGTAGGCTTTTGCGATCTCACTGTGTCCTTCTTCAATTAGTGTAGATTCAACAAGATCTTGGACATCTTCTACACTAGGCAGATTTGAGCCTGAGAAGCCGTGACCAACTAATTTTGCTAAAACTCCTTCAGCAAGTTGATCAGCAAGTTCCCTATTTGGCTCACTTGATGCCGATAATGCTTTGTAAATTGCGTTTGAGATTTTATCTCTGTTAAATGCTGTAACAGATCCGCTCCTTTTTTTGACTTGAGCGATAGAACTTTCTA
Organism: uncultured Candidatus Nitrosopelagicus sp.; assembly: GCA_964344885.1. Taxonomy (GTDB): domain Archaea; phylum Thermoproteota; class Nitrososphaeria; order Nitrososphaerales; family Nitrosopumilaceae; genus Nitrosopelagicus. The sequence continues at coordinate 17,339 of CAYFOW010000021.1, forward strand.
TTTGAGAATTAGTTTCAACCATACAAATACTCCCCTTAGGTATTAGAAATTGTTCAGAATATAACTTCTCTGGAAAAAAAAATTTGGCAAAGATCTAATGCGGGTTCAATTCATTTGACAACGACCCAACAAATTTGATAATGGTACTGCATTTCATGATCTATTAGTGATAGATTATTTGAAAAAATTTGTAATTATTTAGATAATGTAAGAGGATTTACACACTGGACATTTTTCTTTTAGATTTTCGTCTTTGAATCCACACGTGCCGCAGATCGTCATATTCTTGACTGGCTTAAATGAGGATAATACATCAGTTGCTTTTTCAATGGATTTTTTGATCTCAGTAGATTTTGACTCATCGCCAATGTTTAGCGTGACTAGTAATCCTCCGTTTAGTGTCTTTGTAATCTTGTTACACATAGATATCTTATCGCTTTTTGCAGTAATTGAGGATAATTCATCTTCTGTAAATATTATACCTTGAGAATATGCCTTTTCTTCAGTGATTTTTTGGATGGAATTCTTGCCGTACTTGTCACCATCTAGATCAACGAATCGTTCAGAGCCTTGTGAGTTTGACATGCATACAGAGATATCGACTCCAAGCTCTTTGCCTTTTTTATTGGCAATATCGACTGCAGTCTCTAGAACTTTTAGAACTGTTGCTTTGCCATCTTTGTCTTCATCAAATCCTAAAATTCCATATACTGCCTCATAAAGACCCACTAAATTTACACTAAGTGTTACGTTGCTTCTTTGCATGTACTGGGTATTGCTTGCCAAGACTGGATTTATTCCACGACGTGTTAGATCAGATACATCTTTTTTGCGTAATGCCATTGCAGCAATTGCAGGTTTCATTAGTAATGCAAGTCTTGCTCTAAAGTATGTCTCATCTTTGTTAGATTCCAAAGCCAAGCGTGGAAGATTAATGGATAGTGATTCTAATTTCAGAGTGGTAGGACCTGCAGATTTTGAATTAGATTTTAGTATTCCTTGTAATGTACATGGTTTTTTTGCAAACATTACATGACCTCCTACAGATATTATATCAGATACAATACCAGATACTTCAGATATTTTGCCTTTATCATGATTAATTAGAATTCCAATTCGTGGGTGTGGGGTATTTTTGACATGATTATAATATGCATTTAAGATTGCTTTGATTGTTTTTTGATCAGAGCCTAATGGTATTACAAAAGTTATCATAGTTTGTGTTTCGTTGAATTTTACTCCAGTAGAAGATGTAGCAAATGATGCTATGACTTTTTCTTCAAGATCTGTGGCATTCTTAGAGTATTTAGAAAGTAATGAGACAAGTCCATCCATAATTACTTCTTTTGAGGCCTCTTTTGAGATTAGAGAGATCGTCATGGATAGTAATGTGGCTATATCATCAAGTGATTTTGCAGAATTGACTCTAGTCGCTCCAAGTAGCTTCCCTTTAAGATCTAATCCATCATCAATGAGTTCTTTTACGTTGATAAAAATATCATCAGGAAGTGTTGACCATAATCCAGGATTTGCAATGTGTAGATCGCCAGATAAATGAGAGTCAGCTACATCTTTTGGTAGTGTATTAGTTAAGAGGTGTTCTGCAAAAACGAATTTTCCAGTATTAGATAGGAGGTGTTCTACACCATTATCTACATTATCTACATTAGTTAACAGATCTTGTACGTCAAATACAGGCATACCAAGACGCGCCAATTTATTTCGGTATTCCTCATGACCGTGCTCTAATAGAACGGAGTTGACTAATTCTCGTATTAAAGAGCCAGTAAGATATGCTGTCTGATATTTGTAAATTCTATTTTCTACTTCTTCAGTAATTTTTTGTGCCAATTCAAGAGGCATTGAGCTTTCTCGAACTAGTGATTGGATGATTTTATGAGAGTTAAATTCCTCAATTGAGTCATGAGATGTACGAACATACATCTTGCCACTTTCAATAATTGATCTCTCTTCAATTTGTCTAGCAAGACTGAGAACTAGTTTTCCTAGATTAGTAATTGTATATCTTCGCTCAGATTTGTTTAATGCAACTAGAGATTGGCGAAGTAATTTTCTAAGGTGATATGCAAATTTTCCACTCTCTTTTTTTGATTTGAATCCTGCCAGTGACTTTAATTCAGAATAAGTCAATGGTCCTTTGGAGTTTAGTATTCTTAGAATATCAATTCTGTTAGGGCTTGCCATTACAGAAAAGATCATTCTGACACGTTTTGATGTGGACTGGACACCAGTGGCACCAGAGTCGTCATCATCTAATTCAAAATCATCTTCATCAATATCTGCATCAAACTCTAGATCCTCCTCTAGGTCTAATTTTTCACTGCTCCCCAATGCCACTACTAAAAATTTAGTAGTAATTAAGACTTTTTAATTAATCCAAAAATCCAGAATGACTAAATTTTTTCGGCATCAAGTGTAAATTCATTTGTTGAAAGTGTTTGTCCACATGATGGGCATCGATTATTGTAATGTTTCAAAACATCTTTAATTGATTTTAACATTTTCATTGATGAAATTTTTTCCCCACACTTTCCACATGTAATATCAACAGACATTTACAATTATTCTTGCAAGTAGATAATTAAAAACTCTTGGAAAAAAAATTAATCAACTAAATAAAATTGATTTACAGTTTTTCTAAGACGATACCACGATCATCAAAGCCAATAATTTTAGCTGGTGTACCAACTGGCAAGTCTTGTGGAGTTGCAATGTGTGCCATAAAACCAGATACTCTGATATGTGAATTACTATCTAACTCCATTACAGCCCATGCATATGGTGCATAATCTTCGAATCCTGCAGGTGGAACAGTCATTATTGTATATGTGACAACTTTGCCCTTACCATCAAGTACTTCATCTTCAAATCCTTTGTTACCACAGTTTTGGCAAAAGTAGACTGTTGCCAAATGTAAGTGACTGCATTTGGTACATTTTTTTGTAAGAACTTTACCTTGTTTGGCAAAATCAATGAATTCTTGTTTTTCTGTCAATTTACACACTTTGAAAAATGTGGACTGCACAACTGGCACCGGTGGCACCAAAATTTTGTGTTAATCCTATTTTTGCGTCATTTACTGTTCTCTCACCAGCATTACCAGTTAATTGATCATATACCTCTACTACTTGGCCTACACCAGTGGCACCAATTGGATGTCCTTTTGATTTTAGACCACCTGATGGGTTAATTGGGATTTCGCCATTTCGTTTTGTTGCACCTTCTCTTACTGCTTGGTAGCCTTTGCCTTTCTCAAAGAAACCAAGATCTTCAGAATCTACGACTTCGGCAATTGTAAAGCAATCATGAACTTCAGCAAAATCTACATCTTTTGATGTAATTCCTGCCATTTTGTATGCAGCTTCTGCTGCAAGTTTTGTACTTGGAATTGTTGTAAGATGTTCTCTTCCCTGTAATGCTGCAGGAGATCCGCCTCTACCAGAACCAATGACTTTGACATAATCTCCTCCATGATCTTTTGCAAACTTTTCATTACATAAAATGACTGAGCTTGCACCATCAGAAAATGGACAGCAATCATATAGTTTAAGTGGACTTGCAACTACTGCAGAATTCATTACATCATCTACTGTAATTTTTTTTCTAAGATGTGCTTTTGGATTTAATAGACCATTTTCATGGTTTTTTACTGCCACATTTGCCAAATCTTCTTCAGTTGCATCAAATTCTGTCAGATATGCACGAGCCATTGAGGCAAAAAGACCAGGGAATGATGCACCTGCTTGACCCTCATAAAAGAAATCAGAACAATATGAAAAATATGTAGTGGTCCATTCTGTTCCGGTATGAGTGACTTTTTCAACTCCAGTAACTAAAACTGCATCATAAAATCCTGCAGCTACATTTGCAAAGGCTTCTCGAAATGAGACAGAGCCACTTCCACATGCAGACTCTATAGACAATGAAGGTCTTTCTGGAATTCCCAGATTGCTCATTACTACAGGTCCTAAATGGACTTGTTTGTCTGCTACTCCAAATACATTTGAGATGTATCCTGCTTTAACTTCTTTTGGTTCAATACCTGCACTTTCAATTGCATCTGCTGATGCCTGTATTGTAATATCAGAAATGCTATCTTCTAATTTTCCATATTTTGTGCTTCCAGCACCTAAAACGCATACGTTTTCCACATACACGGTCTTCAAAGTCCCTATAAAAATACTTCATCAATTTTGATAAAGGTTAGAGTAGTAGATTTTTTGAATTTGCAAAAACAAGAAAAAAATAAAAAGAAAATTCGTAATTCAGTCAAAGTAACAAAAAAAAATTCAGACTCTTTAAAGAATGAAATTCAACAATATCTAGATTCAAACGGTTATCTTTCATTTTCTGCAAAAAAGAAAAAGTACATAATTTTAGGAACAAATTCACCTAAAGATGGAATTGCTCAATGCCCTGAATGTAAAATTGGACAATTGATGATTATTAGATCACCGTCTACAAAAAAGAGATTCATTGGATGTTCAAATTATAACAACGGTTGTAATGCATCATCACCACTACTACAAAAAGCACGCCTGCGGGCAATAAAGTCACTTTGTACGGTTTGTGCATGGCCAATGATTGTTTTTAGATATTCAAACAAGCAAAAATGGAGTAAACAGTGTGCAAATTTTAAATGCAAATCCAGGATAAAGTCATCAAAAGTTTAGTAAAGTTTTGGTCTTCTGTTCTTTAGTAGAGGCAATTTTTTACGTGTCTGACTAACTAAATCAAGGGAAATATCAACAATTTTCATTCCTTGCTTCTTTTTCATATCTAACAAAATTGTACCAAATGGATCAACTACCAAACTTCTACCACAGTAGATATTTCCAATCTGATCAGGTGCAATTACATAACAACCATTCTCAATTGCCCTAGTTTGATTAATTGCAATCCAATGTTGTTCTTTTGATTTTCCTTTTACCCAAGCAGATGGTGCTACAAGAATCTCAGATCCTTGTAAGGTTAACTTTCTTGACATCTCAGGAAAACGCAAATCATAACAAATCAGCATTCCAATTTTTCCAATTTGTGTCTTAGTAGGTAATGATATTTTTTTTCCTGGTTGCATTTTATCTGATTCTTTGAATCCTAATGCATCATAAAGATGAATTTTTCTGTATGTATTTTTTATTTTTCCATTTTTATCAATTATAAATGACGTATCATATACACGGTTTCTTTTTGAGCCTTTTTCATAAAATGTTCCAATTACCATGATTTTATTTTCTTTTGCAGCATTTGCAATGGTAGTAATAAACTCTCCAGTAATTTTTTCAGAAAGGTTTGCCAGCTGTGCAGGTGTTTGAGTAGATGGCGTATAAAACATCATAAATTCTGGAAATGCACATAAAACTGCATTTTTGTTTGCTGCTTGTTTTATGTACTTTAGAATTGTATTAAGATTTTTTTGTTTGTCAAGTGATGCTTTGAATTGTACCAGGGCAATTTTTGACATGTATGTAATAGATTTGATTAAAATAAAAACATAGACTAAAAAATGATTAAAGAGGTTTACCTGCTTGAAACCAGTTTTCTTTTGGATTCTCATCAAAGACTACAATTACATGACTTTCTTTTGTTTTTAGAATTTCAACTGCAGCCTTTGTTATTGCTTTGGCATATTCGTCTTTTTGTTCCTGAGATCTTCCAGGATACATTGATACTGTAACTAATGGCATGAAGGATAATTTGTTTTCCTATAATTTATGTCGATATTATCTATAATCTCCTCGCCATCCATAACGAGTACCATATGTAAATTCTGAGCTGTGAGATTTTTTGTACAAATATCCAACTACTAATCCCAAAGCAAATCCACCAATATGAGCTAAAAATGCTACACCACCACCTTGATTTCCAAATCCTCCAATGAAATATGGAAGTAGATTTTGAAAGATTAACCAAAATGGTAAGAAGAACTTTGCAGGAATTCTAATCATCCTCCAGAAAAATCCTAGCATCATGAATGTGAGAATTTTTGTTCGTGGAAAAATTACTAAATACGCGCCAAGTACACCAGAAATAGCTCCTGATGCACCTACTGCAGGAATTGTACTCATCGGATCACCTAACATATGGATTAATCCTGCACCTACACCCCAACCAAGATAAATAATCAGATATTTCATTCTACCAAACTTAGCCTCAATGTTATCACCAAATATCCATAAAAACAACATGTTACCTCCAAGATGCATCGCACCGCCATGCAAAAAGATGGAACTAAGTAAGGTAATCATCGACATAGACGGACAGGAAACTACGTATGGTCCAACTGAGAGATGACTTTCACCTATTATACATGCAGGAACTGCACCCCATTCATAAAATAAATTTGCAGCATTTGCATTTGTAAAATCAATGAATTGACCAGTAACTGCAATCTCAAAGATAAACACTATTGCATTTATTGCAATTAGTGCGTACGTTACTTTTGGTTTGAATCCTGGTGGATGTGGATTTTCATCTCTGATTGGAAGCATATGATGATTAGCTAGACTAGAAAATTGTATAATAATATTTCAAAAGTGATTCTGATTATTATACTGAGATTATTCCTTGTTTGACTAGATATTGAATTCCTGATGCAAAGTCATTGTCTGAAATTGTTCCCTCAGACCACCACTTTGCATTGTTTTTTACCCAGTCAGGAATTACAGCATCTGACTTTTGTCCACTCTCAGTTACCGGTACTATGATGATTCCCTCTTTGATCATAAACTCTATTCCTGATGCAAAGTCGTTATCAGAAATTGTTCCTTCTGCCCACCACTTTGCATTGTTTTTTACCCAGTCAGGAATTGTTATTGCCTCATCTGATTTCATAGTCTCAGAGGGTACAACTGGTTTTGGAGTAGATACTTTTGGAATTTCTCCTGATGCACCAATTTCAAACGGAATTACATCAGAGAATACAGGTGCATTCCAAGTAGTAAATCCTGTACCTGAAAGAACAAGCGCAACTCGATACAATCCTTGAGACTCTATGAAGATCTTTTGAGTATCAATTCCTTCTGGTGCTTTGATTCCCACATATGGAGTTGAAGGATCACCAATGTTCTCATAGATAATTTGTCCATCCTTATCAGTTAATTGAATTCCATAATTGATATCCTTGATTAAATTTTCATCTTCATCAAAGAACATTAAATCAAATGGTATTTCAGTTCCTGCACCAAAGTTTTTTGGCCAAGCCATTGCAGCTTTGTATCCATTACTAAATGGAATGTAAAATCCAATGTCATTACTTGCACCTTGTGGAACTAACTCAAAGAACATTCTATTGCTTGATTGATGGCTTTCTCCAAGTACTTCGTTAATTCTTTTTAATTCATTTCCAGTAATCAAAAAGTGAATTATATTTTCAGTCTCTGAAGAATATGGATCAACAAGTAATGCACGATTATCGACTTCTACTCCATCAACAAATCCTTTAAAATCAGACTCTGGGCTGTATGGTGCAAAAGTTTTGGGAACTCTAATTTCTTCATGTACTACTGAAACTAAATCAACATAGGATGGATTCCAGTCAAATGGCATGTCAAAAGAAATTGAATTATCAAAATTTTTGTAATTAAAATTATCCACATCATCATAGTAAGTTTTTACAGTTACAGGTACATCAGCATTTGCAGTAGGAATTGAGAAGAACTGATCCTGTGCAACACTGACAAATGTCTCATATGCTAATGGTTGTGCAACCAGAGTCCTTGGACTAGTTGCACCATCAATTACGACATTTATCTGGTATAGTCCACCTTTTACAAATATTGGTCCAGTGATAACAGGTATTCCCAAACCCTGAGACATCAAGCCACCACTAATTGTCTCACGTGTTCCTGCATATGTTGTGCAACGCCATGGTTCTGGTTCAAAACATTCCTGAGTTGGTCTAATCTTGACATTAAGATCACCGTCTACATCATAGAAGTATTCTCTTGCAATAAGATCACCGCTCTGATAAACTTCTACTCGATAAGTTACTTTTTCTAAATTAGTATTAGTCAATGTATCAAAGAATCTAATTGATAAATTTGCAGAATCAATTTCACCTACTGTAATATCTGATGGAGTTAATGCTGTAGCAACTGTAACTTCCATTCCAGCAAAACTAATTGGTGGTGCTTGATCTCCTCCAAGTCCATGTGCAAAGACATCATCGCTAATTATAGGAATTGAAAACAAAACGGCAATTGCAGAAATTATAATGATTTTTTGGTACAACTATCGTAATAATGAATAATTCATTATTTAAAGATGTGATCGTTTTCTCAACTCAAACGATTTGGTCATAACAATTTTTAATCACAGTTATGCGATCAAATGTATTGAAATTCTTACTCTTGTTATTGTTTGTACCATTTCTGATTAGTCCAGCATTTGCTGCAGAGTATGAACAAACCACAACAACAAGTGAAGGAACACTAGATATTGGGATTTATACAATTCCTGAAATTCCAAACATTGATGAGTTAACAAAACTCAAAATTGATTTTCTAAAGACTGGAACTCAGAAAGTTCAGGAACATGTGGATTATAGAATTGCAGTAATCAAAGATGATCAGAATGTTTTTGGTCCAATCAGATTGACTCATACATCAACTGGTTCAGTGACCATTCCAGTACAATTTACTGAAAACGGTGAGCATAAAATCCAATTTGAGGTTGAAGGAATTTTGTTTATGCCAATTCCTTTGGAGACTGCAGAGTTTTCAATTACAATTGGTCAACAAGTAACACCTGTAGTGACTATCCCTGACTGGGTTCGAAATAATGCTGCATGGTGGGCAGAAGGTGCAATTTCAGACAATGACTTTGCATCAGGAATAGAGTTTATGATCAAAGAAGGTATCATCATAGTTCCAGTAACTGAGAGTGGACAAAAGTCAGATGCCGTAATTCCTGAATGGGTAAAAAATAATGCTGCATGGTGGGCAGAAGGTCAGATTGATGACCAGACATTTGCAAATGGATTGCAGTTTT
>CAYFOW010000022.1:0-23154 GCA_964344885.1 uncultured Candidatus Nitrosopelagicus sp.
GTTATTTCAATAAATCTATAAAGGACTCTGAAAGGAAATGCAATACAAGGTATTATTATGGGAAAACAACTAGAAAAGGCTCTAAAAGATGCAATGAAAGAAAAAAAACGAACACTTGGTGTTCATCAAATTATCAAATCAATTAAAAACTCAAAACTGATAATCCTCTCACGTTCTGTATCTGCAGATGATGCAAAAACTATTCAGAAAAGTGCTAAAAATGAAGACATTCAGACTGTTACCTTTGATGGTTCTTCTGTTGCATTAGGTCGACTTTGTGGTCTACAATTCCGTGTTTCTGCAATTTCATTAACTTCAATTACTGATACAAACGTTAAAGCAATACTAAATGAGATGACACCTGAATAATGCACGATACAATCACTCATCTAGGTTTAAATGAGCAAGAAAGACAGCTAACTAATTAGATGACCATGACTCAAGCCATTAAACTATCCACCGATCAGATACGTTTGATGTCTTTATTCCAAAAAATTACCAAAGCCACTGCACGTGATTGTATTGAAGATGAGAAAATGGATAGATTGATCTTCGTAGTTAATGAAGGTAAAATGGGTCTTGCAATTGGAAAAAATGGTGTCAACATCAAGTCACTACAAAACACCATGAAAAGAAATGTTGAACTAGTTGAATATTCAAACACTCCTGAAAAATTCTTAAAAAATATCTTAAATCCTAAATTTGTATCTGAAGTTAAAATTAACAAGCGTAATGATGGTTCCAATCAAGCAATTGTCTTAGTTGATCCAAAAAAGAAAGGTATTGTTGTTGGTCGTGAAGGTAGAAATGCTGAAAAAGCACGACTACTTGCAAGACGATATTTTGAAATTACTAGTGTTCTAATTAATAGTCCAGAGCCTGAAAAGGCATTAGAGTGGTGATATCATGGCAAAATCACCTCTTGGTCTATTTGCTGGTCGTGTATTAAAAGAAAAAAAGAAACAACAACGTTGGGCAATTTCAACATACAAACGACGTGAGCTTGGTCTTGATAAGAAATCTAATCCATTAGCAGGTGCTCCTCAAGCAAGGGGTATTGTTCTTGAAAAAGTTGGAGTTGAAGCAAAACAGCCAAACTCTGCTGTACGAAAATGTGTTCGAGTACAATTAATTAAAAATGGAAAATCAGTAACTGCATTTTTGCCTCGTGACGGTGCAATGAATTTCATTGATGAACACGACGAAGTCCATATCGAAGGAATGGGTGCAACACAAGGTGGTGCAATGGGAGATATCCCAGGTGTAAGATACAAAGTTTTCAAAGTTAATGGAACTTCATTACGACAACTAGTTCTAGGAAAGAAGGAAAAGGCAAGAAGATAGAAATGACTATTCAAGAATTACAACTATTTAGAAAATGGGACATGTCTGATATTGAAATAAAAGACGTTGGTCTTAAAACTGCAATCTCTCTTAAACCTGTAATCATGCCAATTGATTTTGGTCGTTCTGCACTTAAACGATTTAACAAAGCAGATGTAAACATTGTAGAACGTCTAGCAAACAAACTAATGCATTTTGGTAAAAAATATGCAAAAAACACAGGCAGGATGACTGGTAAAAAACATCATTCATACAATGTCATCCGTGCAGCATTTGAAATCATCCATTTGAAAACCGGTAAAAATCCAGTTGAGGTTTTGGTTCGTGCAATTGAGCATTCGGCTCCAAATGAGGATACCACTAGAATAGTTTATGGTGGAACAGTCTATCATGTCTCAGTTGATGTTGCACCTGTTCGACGTGTAGATTTGGCATTAAGATTTATTGCTGACGCAGTCAAAGAGGCTACGTTTTCTAATCCAAAACCAATGGAAGAATATCTAGCAGAGCATCTAATCATTTCTGCCGATAATGATCCTGCTGCACCGTCTGTAAAAAAGAAAAACGAATTAGAACGAATAGCCCAAGCATCAAGATAATTTTATCAAGTAGCCCGAGGCAGATTCGAACTGCCGTCCCCGCGTATCCACTCATAAGATCCAGAGCGCGGAATCCCTAACCTAAAATTATTTGGCCACTAGACTATCGGGCTACCAAGACCAACTCAAACTAGTCTGCATATAATTATTTCATTCGTGATTCATTAATTGCAGTTGCATAATCACATTCTGCATTCATTCTCATATATGGAATTAATCTATAATGTACTGAGTAAATCTTCTCCTCTCTTCTCAAAATACCTCGTCTAACAAGTGATACCAATCCTCTTGAAGCATCTGAAATACTGCATTCTTGCGCTTTTATCACTTGATTACGTTTTTCCTGAAACTGTTCTAATGAAAATGCAGCACTATTAGTCTCTAAAATTAATGGCCATACAATTTGTTTCCATACAAGTCGTCTGTTGTTTGTTGCAGATGCGTATTTTCCCTTGCTTCTCAACATTAATAATATTTCATTATACGGTTATAATTCAAATGTCTCAAAAAGAAATTGAATCATCACTTGCCTTATTAGAAAAAGATTGGAACATTGATTCTACCATTAAAGATTTCATGCTTGGAAAAATTTCAGCTGTTTCAGATCATCCAATTAAAGTAGGTGATGTAATATTTCATATTCCATTTCTATCTGATAAAAAAAAATTTATCTTGTGGAAATGTTTTTGGCCTGATTGTGATAACTGTTGTAAACGACAAGGTAGACTACCATTAACTTCTGATGACCTGATAACAATTGGAACTGGTTTAAAATATCAAAAAACTTCTGAATTCATAAAAAATGAAACCATCACGACATGTTGGAATGAACCTGGTCCATCTGGTCAGGATACGTTAATGACTACAATTAATCTTAAAAGAAAACAAAATGAGACTGAAAAAGAAGATGGTACTCACATTACTTGTAGATTCTTAGATGAAAATGGATATTGTGGAATCCATCCAAATCGTCCTGGTGTTTGTTATCTTTATCCCTTCTCAACATGGTTAGAAAATGAAAATGGTGCTGTAAGGGTTCATGCATCATTTCAATTTACAGGTGACTGCCCTGGATTTTATCTAGAATCAAATCTTGATTCTATGAAATCAATTCTAAAAGAATACTCTACAATGATTTTTGATTACAATATGAAATCAAATAGAACTCAACGTGAATCATTTAGCTCGATTAGTTTTAGTTAAGCTTTTGCAACTTTCATCAAGTCACGCATATGAATTTCCATTCCGAATCGATTCTCATTTTTCTTCATATATCTGAAAATCATTACCAAGTCCTTGAATTGTTTTAATGCACTAAACTCTCCTTTCATTTTACTTCTGATAAATTTGAGTACTTTGGAATAAATCGTAAAATACTCCAAAACCTCTTTTCTATATTGTTCATTATTTCCTAAGTTCTTGACAAAAATATCTGCACACACCATACTTGGAATTATCCCTTCTCCTAACAATGGATATACTGTTCCAATTGATTCGCCTACACCTACAACTTTTCCATCAAAAAATGGTTCACACATGTCTGGTGTTGCCAATCTTATTGGTCTACCTACTGTCTTTACAACTTCTCCGCCAAATTTCTCAACGAATTTGTCTGTCTCTTCTACATGATGCTTTTTGTAATCTCCTGCGCCTGCATGAGCATATTTACCTCCTAGTGGAAAATACCAGAAATAACCAGTCATTCCAGGAAATGGTCTGACGTAAAAGTCATCTAATGGAACTTCTTTTTCATATTTTATCTTGTATTGGTATGTTGGCAAATAGAAATCCTCTTTAATTTTTGGAAGATATGAGCGATAAAATCCTGTACAATCCACAATGATGTCAAATTCTTTTTCTAATTCTTCTAACTTTGGAGCAGAGCCATAATTTACCTTACACCCTTTTGCCATTTCTTGAATTAATCCAATTTTATCAAAAGTACATAATCCCTTTAGCTTAATATCAAATCTTTGTTGATTGTTCATGTCAATGTAGAGATTTTTTCCATCATGTATGACAAATTTTTCAAAATCAATATCTGATCTTGAACATAGTTCTTTCATCTCATTTTTACTTGAGCCCCATGCACAAATCGAATCATGATTTTCTTCAGTCATTCGTTCAAATCCGACAACCTCGTGATCTTTTTTTAATCTAGATAACAGATATCCTCCTGCAACGCCAATTCCAATCACTGCAATTTTCATTTGTACTTTGAGCTAAAATTGCCTAATAAATACAATATTGTTATATTTTCAAGCTATTTTTTTCCAAACTAGAAATACTGATAACTATTGTAACTTGTAAAATTCTACTCAATCATTATGGCTGGTTTGAATGGTCTTGCGTGTCTTGCTTTTCCTTTTGGATCGTAAATTTTCTCATCTGATTCTGAATACACTTCAATGTCGACACCAAATTCCTTCTTACCAATACTTGGTAATTCTGTAATTAGAAATTTCTTTTCATCAAATTCTGTTGATTCTAATTTCATTGATTTAATCTCTTCTGATTCTGAATGTAAATCCTTGATTATTTTTTGAACAAAATCTGGTATTTTTTTGGCATCAGTAGTGTCAGGATCTGCAATGAGTTCTTTCATCACAACTCCCATATTGTTTTGACCTCCAACCATAATCTCTAAAATCTTACGATAAACTTTGATTTTGAATTCATCTGAATTTACATATATCACAATTTTTTGTGGCGTAATCTTTGTTATTTTGATAATATTTGCAATATCTTCAATTGTTGATCTTAGCAATTCTTCGGATTGAATTGATTTTGCATCTACATCATCTTTTGAGTATTTTGGCCACTTTGATTTTGATACTAATTCTGAATATCCAAGCTTTTGCCACATCTCTTCTGCAATATGTGGTGCAAACGGTGAAAGCATTGCTACCCTAGTAGAATAAATCTCGTGCAATATGCCTGAAACATCCTTTCTTTCTTTGGCATCTACTCTTTTTGAATACCAATTCAAGTCTGATTCAAATGAAAATAAAATATCGTGCAAGGCTTCACGAAGTCTCATTTTTTCAATCGCTTCTGTAACATCAAAAATCACATTCTGTGTTTTAGATAAAATCCATTTATCTTCAGCATTCAATTCTTTGATTGGACTATCTCCAAGATTGATACACTCTTCTATCAATGATTCTAGTTTGTTTTGAATCCCTGAAACTGACTCCATGTTAAAATCTGCATCTTGTAATAATTCTGCAGATGAAATTATTGCCAATCTAATTGGATCTGCACCATACTCTTTAATTGCAGTTCTAAGTGGGATGATATTTCCCATACTTTTTGACATCTTAGCTCCATCCATCATCACAGAACCATTTACTACAATCTCTTGTGGCCAAAACTTTTTTTCAAATATTGCAACATGATTTAAAATAAAAAATGAAAGATGATTCTGAACAAGATCCCGTCCTGAATGTCTTGAATCAACTGGGTAAAAATACTGAAATTCTTTTTTAACCATGTTTATTACATCTTCTGGTAATTGGGATGTCTGAATTACTTTTGCAACATTTCCCTTATCTAAGAAAACATAATCAAAAAATTCTTTAGAAAGATTTTCGGGTTTTAGTGTTCCATCATTTACAAATCTTGAAATTGTATAATATGACATGTAAATGACACTATCTGATAAACTCTCTACAATCCAATCCTTATCCCATGGTAGTTTCGTCCCTAATCCTTGTTGTCTTGCACAAGCTCTCTCATGAAGCCAATCAATTACATCTTTAAACTCAGTTTTAATTTTATTAGGTAGAATATTCATCTCGTCAAAACAATTCCTTGCCATATCCTTCCATTCTTCATCCCCATAATCCAAAAACCATTGATTATTCAAAATTTTTACAACGCATTCGGCTCCGCAGCGACATCTTACTGGTCCATTCTCAAGTACTGGAAATTTCTCCAAGTGTTTTTTCTCAAGTAACCAATCTCTGACTTTATCTCGCCCAAACTCTACTTTGATATTTTTAAAATCTCCGCATATTTCATTGAGTTTACCGCCAGTAAACTCTTTGAGATATAATTCATTTGTAGCCTCTTCTAGTTTATTATCGGACTGATCAGTTACGCCTAATCTCTCACACACATCTTTTGCTGGAATCTCTCCGTATCCTTCTGTTGTAATAATTGAAACAGGCTCAATTTTTAAGGCAAGCTCGTGATTTTTTGTTTTTAAATCTATTAATGCCTGATAATCTTTTGGTGCATGTGCTGGAACTGACATTACTAATCCTGTTCCAATAGATGGTTCAACAAAATCAGCTTCAAAAATTGGAATTTCTTGTTTGTTATGTTGTACTACTGCAAACTTACCAACTAATTCTGTTCCTGCAACATCACCTTCAATAGTTACTTCTTTTCCAAGAAATTCCATCTTTTTTGCGCATTCTTTTGACACAATCCATTTCTCATCATCAGCTCTGATCTTTTTGTAAATGGTGTCTGGATTAACCCAAAGATTAGTGATCCCAAAAATTGTTTCAGGTCTTAGTGTTGTAATTGGAAAAACGTACTCTCCAAACTTGAATTTTACCAAGTAATTCTTATCGTCGATTTTTGGTTCAACATCGCCCATAGTATCATGTTGTGAAACTGGATTTTGGTCTCGTGGACACCATCCAACTGGATGTGAGCCCTGAATAATTCTGCCCCTTTCTTTTAGAGTTGTAATCTGCCATTCAATAAATCTCTGATATCCTGGTACAATTGTAGTAAATTCTCTTCTCCAATCAATAGAGTAACCCATTTCAATCATTCCTGATTTTATCTCTTCATGAAAATAATCTGCAATCTTAATTGGTTCTACAAACGTCTTGATGACTTCTTCTGGGACGTGATATACATTTCTTAATCCGTCTAAAATTTCTTTTTCTTGTGATTGAATTCTTTTTGCCATTCCTAATACTGGAGTACCAGTATAGTGGAATCCCATTGGAAATAATACATTATACCCCTGCATTCGATAGAATCTAGCATGGACATCAGCTAGTGTGTATGTTCTACCGTGCCCTATGTGCTGTGGTGAATTAGGATATGGATACGCTACAGTAATGAATTTTTTATCTTTTTCATTTGGATTTGTCTCAAATTGTTTTTGTTCATACCAAATATCTCTCCATTTTGCATCTAGTTTTTGCCATTCTACATCTGTCATATTTTTCACTTAACCTGAAATTACTTGTTCTACTTTTTCAATTGCCTCATCGATCTTTGCAATATCTTTTCCTCCACCTTGACCAAATCTCTCATTTCCTCCACCTGAACCGCCTAACACTGATGAAATCTCTCTTACGATATCTCCTGCTTTTTTGATCTTGGCAGCCTTTTCACCTGCAAAGGTAATGATTCTGATTCCTCCATCTTTAATCACTAATGCACAATAAATCAATGATGGTTCCATTTTGATTGCTTTTTCTCCAATTGAAATATGATATTCATCATCTAACTCATTATCTGATACGGTATACAGTCTTACATCTGCAATCTTTTTTGCATTTTCTATTGATTCTTTAGCACTAGAATCTGCTGTTCTTTTGATTAACTGTTTTATTTTTTTTCTTGATGAATCTGCTTCATTAATGGTATTTTCAAATGACTGAACGATTTTTTGTTTATCTGATTGTAATGTTTTTGCAATACTTGAGATGTTTTTATCTTGGTTCTGAATAAAATCTATTGCTGCTTTACCTGAAACGAATTCTAATCTAATTACTCCATCTTGAATTCTATCTGTTTTGGTAATTTTCACTAGTCCTATCTCCCCTGTATTTTTTACATGTGTTCCACCACATGCTTCAACATCAAAATCATCTACACTTACAATTCTTACTGATTTCACTGGTACTACTCCACCCTGATAAATTCTAAAACCAAACTTTTGTTCTGCTTCACCACGTTCATAATTTGTTATATCTACTGGTAGATTTTTTTGAATTACGGAATTTGCGACCTTTTCAATCTCTGCAGTCTGTTCATCAGTAAGTGTTGAGTGATGTGTAATGTCTAATCTCCCGTATCCGTCTTCTTTGAATGCAGAATGTTGCCATACCCATGAACCAAGTACATTTCTTGATGATGAATTTAGAATATGTGTACTTGTGTGATGTTTAGTGATGTTACCTCTTCGAATACTGTCTATACTACATTCAACAACATCACCTTCATTTGGAATATCACCTTCTAATTCATGTAAGACTATGTTGCCATGTTTTGTCACATCCTTTACAGTACAATTGGAAATTTTTCCATAATCTGGTTCCTGACCTCCTCCTCGTGCATAAAATGACGTTTTATCCAAAATCACTTTATTGTCCATTACTCTTAGAACCTTTGCACTAAATTTCTCTGGATCATCTTTGTAAAATAACATCTCAGTTTCTTGAATTCCTTCTAAATCCAATTGCTCTGTAGTGATCTTTTTTGCAGATTGATGTAGTTCTGAAAGCTTCGAATAAAATGTTGATGGTATCTCTCTTATAGCGTTGATCTCTTTGAGATAATCCGGTGTTATTCCATCTGATTCATACAATGTGATTAAATTTTCAACTGATGGCGTTCTACCTTGTTTTTTTATGTTATTTGCAATCTTTTGCATTCTCGTTTTTGATTGATGATACCTGTCTACTTCTATCTGGATTATTGTCTTAACATCTTCTCTTGTATCTTCTAACTCTGGATATGTGTTTTTCAAATAATCAATCTGTAAATCAATTAATTCATCCATGTTGATATCTATCTTCATTCTATCAATTGTAGCAACAACTCTTCGAATCACCATTCTTAGATTATATCCTCCACCAACATTGCTGGGCAATGCTCCATCTGAAATTGCAAAAATCAAAGTTCTGATATGGTCTACAATCAGATAAATTCCTTCAAGAGGTTTTATTGTTCGTTTAACAACATCTTCTGAAATCTTTGAGTTAGAAATTGCAATCTTTTGAACTTCAGAAATGTTTTCAAATTTATCTAAATTCCTTGCAACTTCTGTAAAATAATGTGAGATTGAATCTGAATCAATATCTATTCCAGCTTTCTGAATTAATTTCTCTGTGATTGGTCCAAAACAACAATCGTATGCAGTAGGTGTACCCATCGTAATCCATGCAAATCTTTCCAGACCTGCTCCCATATCGATAATTCTCTGATCAAGTGTTGTGTGATTATCTAATGTTCCTTGAAATTCTGTAAATACTGCATTGCCTAATTCTAAACCATTTACAAAATATTCTAAAGACGAACCAAATGAACCTCCACCTTCCCATACATCTTCAACAAAAACAACTTCCTTCTTCTCTATTCCAAACTGATCAGTTAGCAATCTGTAATCCAAATCTACACATTCATCTTTCCAATACCCTTTACCATCTGGAATACTGTGTTGACCAATCATACAAAATGAAGAAAAATGTCTGCCTGTCACTCCGACATTTTCTAAATCCTTGAATCTTAAACACGTTTGAGGAACCACCAGAGGGTTTGCAGGAAACTCAAACATTACTTTTGTTCCCATCACTCTTTGAAAATCTACAATTGATGCAATTGTAAAATACAAATCATCTCTCCATCTACAGACAACTGGATACCGATTTACTGATGTATGATTATTTTTCTTAAAGAATGATTCAACTTGATTCCATGATTCTGTATAATCAAATCTTTTTGAAGTTGGTGGGTTTCCAATAAATGAATATGTATCTGTTCCATGATCAGGACAGAACATTCTTTCTGAATCAATTGTCCAAAAAAACCTCTTACATTCTACACATGACTTTCTTTCAAATCCTTTTTCTTCAAATAATCTTATTTTATAATATCTATCTGAGTCTGCTGAAAATTTTGCAAGAATCTGACTCTTATCCATTTGGAATTTCTCTTATTATCTAATATTAAGAATTGTCGATTTTGTTTATTCATGTTTTGCTCTATTCTATAAAAAATAATTTTTTCGTAATAGATTAAATACGATACAAAAATATCATTTTCAATGTTCGGCAGAAAGAAAAAGGGATTATCCATCGGTGATTATATCTTTGCAACCCAAAAAGATGGTGAATATAACAATATGATTTTTGGTGCCATAACTGGTGTAGAAGGATCTAATATTGGAGTCAATGGAATTCTGGTAAACCCTGTTGGACTAAAAAATAAAGTATCACAAGGTAAAGCAGGTGAACATTCTGTTGAGATCTTGAAGAACCCTACGCCTGATAACTGTATTATGGCATTGATCTATAGAATTGAACATGAAAATTATACTGGAATTTTAGATGTTGATAAACAACATGTTTTAATCATCCCTCCAAAACTCCATGATATTTTAGATGGTTGGATTAGGGAGTCATTACCTGAAATTATTAATAATGTTCTATCGTTGCCACCTGGTGCAGAACGTGATGAGGCAAAAAGGATTTTACGTAATAGACGTGATTCCCTTCATGATAAACATCTAAAAAAGAATGTTTATTCAATTTGTAGAAGTCTGAAAATCCTATTTTAGGAACTAAATCTCCATAGTTTTATATTGAGTTATCAAAAAAAATCTGCATAATGGAATATGTCTATGCAGCATTAATGCTTCACAAGTTGAAAAAAGATGTAACTGAAGAAAATATCTCCTCAGTTGTCAAAGCATCTGGTTCTGAAGTAAACGAAGCACAAGTAAAATCATTAGTTGCATCATTGGCTGACGTTGACATTGAAGAGGCAATCAAAGCCGCACCAGTAGCAGTAGCTGCAGCAGCACCTGCTGAAGCAGCATCAAGCGATGGCGGAGAAAAGAAAGAAGAAGCAAAAGCAGAGCCTCCAAGTGAAAAACAAGAAGAAGCAGCAATGGAAGGCCTTGCATCATTGTTTGGCTAAGCAACCATAATTTTCATTTTCTAAATATTTATTGTTAATTACCAGATTGTTATTATATAATACATGGTAGACCTTTCTACTGTTAGTTTTTTTGTATATTTTCTTGATTTGTTTGGCACAATGGCATTTGCAGTTACTGGTGCCTTTAAAGCAATTGAACACAAAGCCGATATTGTTGGAATAATCATCTTGTCTACAATTACTGGTGTAGCTGGGGGCACAATTCGTGATATGATTTTTGAAAAATCACTTCCAAATTCTATTACTGATCCTGCTTATGTAATTACTAGTGTTTCTACTGCAGTAATTGTATTTTTACTGCATTCTAAACTAAAACCTCATTGGAATACTTTTTTAAAATTTGATGCAATTGGATTAGGGGTATTTACAATAATTGGCGCCTCATTTGCTTACGAAATCTTTGGAATGAATTTTCTAGCAATCACTCTTGCTGGGATGATTACAGCTGTAGGTGGTAGTGTTTTACGTGATATACTTGTAAATGAAACTCCTCTTGTTATTACAAAAGAATTGTATGCTACTGCATCATTTTTAGGAATTCTTGTCTTTTACTTTTCATTAGTGTTCTTTGAACTCTATGTTGCTACAATTCTTGGTATATTATTTACAATTGGATTGAGGATGATTGCAATGAAGTTTAATTGGAATCTGCCTAAAGTCCAGAAAAATTAGTCTCTTTTACTATTATGCTGGTGTGTAATCTGTTGCCTTATCTGCAATGTTTTGTGCTTGGCCATGTGCTCTCTGCAGTACCTGCTCTTTATTTTCATCTGTAATGTAACCTGATTCAACTGAAAGACTATTTGCTGCTTGACTTGCTTTGGATAGAATTTGCATGATGTTATCTTCTGTAATGTATCCAACTTCGATTGTAAGCGAAACTGCTCCTTGATGTGCTTGTGCAATTTGTTCTCTAAATTTGTCTACATCAACGACTAACTCACTCTCATTGAATAATGTGCCCTCTGCTAGTGCAGAATTTAATGCAATACCTGCTTCAATTGGTTTAATGTCTAATTTTCCTAACAATGCTGCAAGTTTTGCACTTATTTCTTCTCCTTTCTTTACTGGGATACTCTCTTTCATAATCCATATTGTACCCTGATCAATTTTTGTAGGAACTCCTGCTTCTTTAAACTCAGTTAACATTGGACCTGGTGCAATACCTGTATTCTTTGGTGGAATTACTACATCAATGCTTGCAGTATCTCCGCCTCTTGCATCTAGCATTACTTTGTTCTTACCTAGTAATACGTTAAGTTTGAATGGTGACATATTTGTAAACATGAAAATGCATTGACCCTCAAGCTTTTCGGCAATTTTTTCAATTCCCGGAATATCTAATTTCTCTAATGCCTTTTTTGCAACTCTGTCTTTAACTGATAAGATTTCTACTTCGCCTTTTAGTGTCTTTCTTAATGGCAGTAATTGTGATGAACGAACCTTATTCATTTTTACAATTGCCATGGCACTATATTTTGTAGGCAATTCTTGTAATTTCTCAAACAACTGTGCTTTTTTCTTTGGATATGTGGTTCTATTCTCGTACATATTATTTCCTTGCCTGCTGTTCTAATTTGATTGCTTTTCCCATTGTTGTTTTTACCATAATTTTTTTGATATTTTTTTCACCGTTAGGTAATTTTTTTTCTACAGCACTAACAATTGCATGTGCATTCTGTGCCAAATCTTCATCATTCATTGTTTCATCTCCAAATTTACATGATAATGATAATGAGCCTCTGATTCTAACTTTAACTGATGCCTTGAATCTGGACAAAAATGCATCAATTGGTGCATTAAATGGAACTGGTGTAGGCATCTTTCCTCTTGGTCCTAATAATTGACCCAAGCTTTTACCTACTGACGGCATCATCTTAGTATCTGCTAAAAAGAAATCATACTTGTTAATCATTTTTCGTGACTCTCTTTTATTTTGACTAATCTTTGTTAATTCCTCATCGTCTACTACTTTGTCAGCATTAGCACTCTTTGCTTTTGAGCCCATGTCTCCAGATGCCATGACACAAACAGTTGCTGGTTTTGGTAGCACTTTTGGTAATTGAACAACCTCGTTTATAGCAAATCCTTTCTTTACATCTACATCTCTAAATACCATGATCATCTCTAAGGCTTGCTTGAATTTTCGATCCTTATCTGATTCTTTTGCCTTTTTGATTGCATCTGTTAATTCTACAGTACTTGCCATGGTACGATTTTTCAAGAAAAGCTACTTAAAATCGTTTATCGTGTAATTGAACTCAAACATAGAAAAATCTAAAATTTTTCTAATTATATGCTATATGTTGAAATTTCATTAAACTTTCTTTTCTTAATCTACATTTATTACCTCAAATCATCGTTTTATTATATTGCATCGTTTTGACGATCTAGATATGAAATTATTATATGAATTAACAAAAGATGGGAATATCTCAGTGCCTATTTTGTCAAAAAAACTGGGAATAAATGCATCCGTACTGTATAGCAGAATCAAACGCTTGATGAAGAAAAAATTAATCAAAAAATTTACTATTGAAATTGATCAATCATTGCTTGGAATGGGTGTCAAGGCATCCGTTGGCATAAACCGAGACCCAAAATTTAAAGATCTTATCCATAAAAAATTCATGGAAACGCCTGAGGTAGTCTCCATATCTGAAGTTACAGGCAGATTTGATATAATGATTCAGGTATATGCAAAGGATCTGGAAGCATTGCACTCTGTAGTAATTGAAAAAATTGGTAAAATTGAAGGTATTCAAAATACTGAAACTTTTGTTGAGCTTCAAAAAACAGACAAGGATCCTGTTTACCTTACAGCATATTAATAAAATCTAAAAATTAGTTCTTGTTTTAACTAAGTTTTTCGTCCCACTTGCCTTCATTAATCTCAGCAGTGAATTCTTTGGGTGTTTTACCTTCAATTTTAATTCCTAATGAAAGGCACGTCCCAACAATTTGTTTTGCAACTGATTTTAATGATGTTGCATAATTTGTTTCTAGTTTTACCTTTGCAACTTTAGCAACTGCATCTGCTGAAACATCGCCTACCCACTCTGTTCCTGATGTACCTGAACCTTTCTGAATTCCTGCTTCTTTAAGCAATAGTGCAGCAGCTGATGGAATTCCTACTTCAATATCCCATGCCTTTGAGTCTGTGTCAACTGAGACTGTAACTGGAACTTTCATTCCTTTGAAATCCCCTGTTTTGTCATTAATTGCATTAATGACTTCCATAATGTTAACGCCTAGTGGTCCTAATGCTGGACCAAGTGGTGGACCTGCAGATGCTTCTCCACCAGTTACAAGTGATGAAATAGTTTGTTTATCTCCCATTATTATCGCTCTATGACTTTAAAATTTAATCCTTTGCTATGCTGAAAGTTTAAGGTAATTTGCATCAACTGTTACTGGTAATTGATATGGCGCATCAAGTAAAATCACTGTGGCTTCTTCTTTATCATGATCAACTCTAGTAATTGTTGCTTTCATTCCCTTAAATGGTCCTCCAATTATTTCGACTGTACTATCTACTTCTAATTCTGATACTGTTGATGTCTTGACAAGGTATTTTTCTATCTCTTTATACTCTAATTCTCCTCTTAATTGACCTCTTACGTGTCTCAAATCCTGAATTGCATTAAACATACTTGCTGTGTCTTTTGCCTCAACAACTACATATCCTCTGAGATCATCTACTAGAAGAATTGATTGAACATCAATTTTATTCATTTTCATTCTTGCTTCTAATAATCGCATAACTACTTTCTCTTGACCACCAGTGGTTCTTACTGCAAAAAGGTGTGATTCTACTTCAGACATATCTACCTTCCAAATGTCATGACTGAAAATACAAATTGAATAATAAAACCAATCGTGCCTACTCCAGCAATTCCAAATAATACCAATCTAAGATGTTGTTTATAGACATCTTTATCTGATTTTTTTGTGAGTTTAATCGTATTTCTCATGTCTTTTAATGTTTTTTGTGGGTTAAATTTCAATGTTGGAAATTAATAAGGTGTCCATATATCTTTTATCTCATGGAACTGCTAGTTGCATACCGAGATGATCCTGCAGGAAATAACATGGCAAGATTCCTTGCAAAAGATATGACCCTTGAAGATCAAATCTATCGAGGCTCTGCATTTGATCTTGTAATAATTGACTCTCCTGCAATTTCGGCAGATTGGTTAGATGAGAAATTTGATTATGATGGTTTTGTCTTTTTATCTAAACACGCAGCGCAATCTGGTGTTTTAGCATTAACTTGTCATAGTACTGGGAATTTTGGAGATGCACAATTTGGCGGTAATCCTAAACAAATTGCAATTCCGTTCCCTTCACTACAGAAATCATATCTGCAGAATCTATGGAATGAACGTAATTCATTTTCAGATTTTCAGATAACAATTGAATCTACTCATCATGGTCCAACTGCATTAAAAAAACCATCAATTTTTGTAGAGATTGGAACTACTGAAAAGCAATGGACTGATGAAAGTCTTTGCTCATCTATTGCCGAAATTATGAGACAAACCCTTGATCAGGACCGTGCATCTAATCCTATTGCAATATGTTTTGGTGGAACTCATTACCCTGAAAAATTTACAAATGAACTTTTGTTTGGTGATTGTGCTTTGGGTACAGTAATTCCAAAACATGCTTTAGATGAAATTGATGAAATAATGTTTAGACATATCATACAACAAAATCCTGGCTCTCAATTTGCATTACTTGATTGGAACGGTCTGGGAAAAAATAAACAAAAAATCATAGACTTTCTTAGTACTACAAACTTGGAAATTAAGCGACTTTGAACCTTCATACTGATGTATATTTGAAATTATTACAAGTACCTAAAGGAAAAGTAACAACATATGGTGAGCTTGCAAAAGCAGTTGGTTTGAAAAATGGCTCTCGAGTAATTGGATATATTATGAAAAATAATCCATACCCTTCAATTATTCCATGTCATCGTGTTGTTAAATCTGATGGACAAACTGGTGGTTATGCGTTTGGAAATAATGTAAAACAGAACATGTTAAAAAATGAAGGACTAGAAATAAACAATGATAAAATTTTAAATTTTAAAGAAAAATTATTTTATTTCTAATCTTTTCTACTCTGTTGTTTTTCTTCAATTAATTGCCTTAGATGAGCAGAATTTCTTACTGTATTGCCACCAATCCTCTTGTATATTTGCCAAAATTCTGGGTTGGTAATTTCTTTTCTATCTTTAACAACTTTTAATCTTCTTCTTAATGCGCGTACCTTTGCAACATACACTTCTTTCTTTCCTACTCTTGCGCCAATTCTTCCTTTCTTTGAGCCTTGTTTTGTTCCTCTCTTTTTCTTTTGAATTATCTTTTGCTGTGCTCTTCCTCTTGATGTACCCACAATTGGTTTAATCTTTATTGTATTTGCAGAAATCAAACTACGGACATTTTCACGTGTAATTGCATCTGCAACATCGTCAAGATGATCAGAATCAAATGTAACTCTGTGAATTCCTACTCCAAACATTCTGGAGACTAGACGTTTTTTACTTCTAAGATTGACTGGCACCTGCAAACACCCTCGCATTAAAAATCTTAAACTTCTTTTCTACTGCTTTACTGATAATCTCTTTTCTTTTTCTTGTACCAACACTATGCCCTAATCTAACTCCATCTGTTTTTGGATTTAATTTTTCTAAATCATTTATGTTAAAAACCAAATTATCTGTATATCCTGAAGGATGTAAGTCTCTGGCAATTTTTGGTCCGCCGTATCCTACTTTTACTAATCCTGGTCTGCCTCTACTTTTTTGCTTACGCTGATGGTTATCCACACCTTTTGGCTTCCTCCATCCAGTCTCTAATCTTTTTAAACGCCAACTCTCAGCTCTTCTAAATTTTGGTCTGCTTTGAGAAACATCTTCTCTTAATGCAAGCTTCTCTTTGTTAATTGGCATGTAGGTAGACCTTGGATTTTTACATAAATAGGTTCCTACAACTTGTCAATCAAATCTCTTAGATCTAGGAAAGAGATAAAAGTACTAGTTTAGGTCGTCTCGATCTAGGGAAAATGCTATCATTTACTATGGAGGCAAATTATGACTGATATGGAATCAACACTTACTTCTAAATTTAAATCACAAATTGATGCATTTGGAATAAACCCCTCAAAAATCCATCGAAATCTTCCTGTTGAAAAACTAGTTGAAACCGCAATCTCAAAAAACGAGGGAATTGTGACATCGACTGGTTCATTATCTGTAAAAACTGGCAAATACACTGGTCGTTCTCCTGAAGACAGGTATGTGATTTATGATGATGTTACCCATGATACTGTTGATTGGGGAAAAGTTAACCGTCAATTCCCAACTGAGAAGTTTGAACAAATATTTGAAAAAATGAAAAAGTATGTTGAAGGAAAGGAACTCTATGTTTTTGACGGTTTTATTGGTGCAGATAAAGAAAACAGACTCCCAGTACGTGTAATCAATGATCATTCTTGGCAAAGTCTCTTTGTTAGACAACTCTTTGTAAGGCCATCTGCTGCTGAATTAGATGAACATGAACCAGAATTTACTGTAATGTGTATTAACGGCTTTGAGGCAATACCTGAAGTTGATGGAACTCGTTCAAATGCATTTATCATGATTAACCTCTCAAAAAAATTAGTTCTCATCGGTGACACAAACTATGCAGGTGAGATGAAAAAATCAATGTTTTCTATAATGAATTTCCTCTTACCTCCAAAAAACGTCTTTCCAATGCATTGTTCATCAAATGTTGGAAAAAATGGCGACACAGTATTATTTTTTGGATTGTCTGGAACTGGAAAAACTACCTTATCAGCTGATCCTGATAGAATGTTGATTGGTGATGATGAACATGGTTGGTCTGAAAAAGGAATATTCAATTTTGAAGGAGGTTGTTATGCAAAATGTATCAATCTTAGTGAAGAAGCAGAACCTCAAATTTGGAATGCAATAAAATCTGGTGCGGTATTAGAAAATGTTGTAGTTGACAAAGAATCACTAAAGCCAGACTTTAATGATAATAGCTTAACTGAAAATACTAGAGCTGCTTACCCACTTGATTATATCCCAGGTGCAGTAATTCCTAGTGTTGGTGGACACCCAAAAACAATTGTATTTTTAACTGCTGACGCATTAGGTGTTCTTCCTCCAATTTCTAAATTAACTAAAGAAGGTGCCATGTTCCATTTTATGTCTGGCTATACTAGCAAATTAGCAGGTACAGAACGTGGAATTAAAGAACCAAAAGCAACATTCTCTGAATGTTTTGGTTCTCCGTTTATGCCCCGCCCAGCTGCTGTTTATGCAAAAATGCTTGGCGAAAAAATTTCTGAACATAATACTTCTGTATACCTAATCAATACTGGTTGGTCTGGCGGTCCATATGGAGTTGGAAAACGAATTAAGATAAAATATAGTCGCGCAATGATTACTGCTGCTCTATCTGGTGCACTTGATATTGTAAAGTATAGACATGATGATGTTTTTAATCTTGATGTACCAACTGAATGCCCTGAAGTACCATCTGAGATTTTGAATCCAAAAAATACATGGATTGACAAGGATGCATATGATTTATCTGCAAAAAAACTAGCTCAAATGTTTTTTGACAATTTCAAAAAATTTGATGATTCACCATTAGAAATTTCAAAGGCTGGACCACAACTCTAATTCCTTATCTTCAAGATAACTCCTACGATACTTACAATTGAAATTATTCCAAGAATAATTAAAAGTGGTTTTACTGGCACTAGATCAAAACTTAATGAATTATCAAAATCTGAATCACTGATTACTATTGTACTGTATGCTGTAGATGTTTTGTTTCCTTCTTTGATGTTTGCTTCAATCCAATACGCTCCATTTTCTAACATAATATCTGATGATTGTTTGGTAGGTGTAATTGATGTGACTTTCTTTTCATTAGTTATGCTGTTAAAAGCTGAAATTTTTGCATATTGCCACTCTGATGCAAAAATCTCAAAATTTAGTTTACCACCTACATTGTTTATTTTCATATCTGATTCAAGAAATCTTGAAAGAATTGGAATTTGATACTGGATATCATTTTGTTCTAAAATTAATCTTGTAGTGTCTTCTTCAAAATTCTCTTGATTGCATTTTGCAAAAATCTTTATCCCATTATCATCTAACTCATATCTGAAATCCACTGTGTTTTGCTCTTGGAATTTTACTTTAACATCTTTATCCAAATTCTTTATCTGCAAAAACTTTTCATCTTCTAAACTATATGGTGAAAAATTGAATATCAGATTATTTGGCAAAATAACTAATTCTGAATCTAATGCTCGAGTTGCATTTAATCTTCCTGCTCCTGTAGTATGAATTGAGAATTCATTCTGATATTGATCAGATACGATATCTGACGTTGTAGTAAGAATAGATTTTACTTCTATAGGTGACAAATCTGGATTTTTCTGTAATAGTAATGCTGCAGTTCCTGACACATGGGGTGTTGCAAAACTAGTGCCGCTGGTCATGTTATACAATCCATTAGGTAATGTTGAATTTACAAAAATCCCTGGGGCAACTAAATCTGGTTTAATGTAAAATGGAGAAACTGGCCCTCTACTACTAAAAAATGCAACAAAGTCTGGGTTGTAAAACACATTCATTTCTGCTGTCGTTTCCTTATCTATCATTTCTTTAATTAACAAACCATCCTCTCTAGAAATCGAGACAACTGGAATCGATGGGAAATAATCATCGCTTGTAAATTCATGAACTAATTCTCCAAAAAATATACCTGGTTCATTATTGAAAACTACGAGTGCTCTGGCACCACTATCTGCAGCATTTTTTTCTTTATCTGAAAAAAATACTATTTCATTTTCAACATCACTTCCTCTTTCTGCTAATATGATTAAATCCTCAAAATCATCTCCTACAAAATCCCTTTCTCTCGCATAATTTCCAAAAACAATTTTTGATACTATTTCATTTTCAATTTTTTGTGTTCCAATCATTGGCATAACTTGAAAATTTTTATCATCTACAGTTAATGTTGAAACTAAACTAGAAGTTACATTGTTATATGTTGCACCAACTGTAATGACATTTTGATTTCTACCTGGATTTGAAATCGTATTTTCATTTGGTCCATCATTTCCCGCTGCCACCACAACTACTATGTTGTTTTTAATTGCATCATTTACTGCATTTTCAATTTTTGAATTTGTATTATTTACTCCTAAACTGATATTGATTACATCCATATCGTCTTCTATTGCCATTCTTATTGCTTCAACAATAAATTCTGATGAAATTGAATTTCCATCATTTGATACTTTGTATGCATAAACCTCTGCCTTAGGTGCAATTCCTTTCAGATTTCCATTTGCATTAATTATTCCTGCAACCTCTGTCCCATGTCCATTTTGATCATCTGGTCTATTGTTATTTTCTACAAAATCAAAACCTCTAATTTTTTCTATTGAACTGTCATGCATTAAATCTGGATGTGTGATGTCTATTCCTGTATCAATAATTCCTATCTTGATCCCTGTTCCATCATACCCTTTCAAGTTTTGTAAATCTGAACCGATGTACTTTCCACTTTTTTGTAATTTTAGTTCAAAAAACTCCTGTTCAAACAATGACGTAGATAAAAAACCACTAATGATTATGATACTAAAACATGCAAACAATTTTTTATATTTCATGATTATTATGCCTGATTGTAATTTTGTAATTTACTAAAGCAATAAATGATATGTCATTTGTTACTAGTTATGGGAAAATACACATTACCTGAATTACCATATGCATATGATGCACTAGAGCCTCATATTGATGCAAAAACAATGGAAATTCATCACTCCAAACATCATCAAAAATACACTGACACTCTGAATTCTGCGCTTGAAAAATTAAGTCCAGAATTACAAAACAAGGACATAACTGAAATCTTATCTGATCTTAGTCAAGTTCCTGATGATGTACGTGGTGCAATAAATTTCAATGGTGGTGGTTTTGAGAATCACTCGTTGTTTTGGACTAGCATGAAAACAAATGGTGGTGGAGAACCAGGCGGTTCACTAGCTGATGCGATTAATTCCGCATTTGGAAGTTTTGCAGACTTTAAAGAAGAATTTTCTTCTAAAACTACTGTCATTCAAGGTAGTGGATGGGGATGGCTTGTCTATAATCCTTCCACTAGTAAAGTTGAGTATAAAGCAATGCCTAATCAAACAAGTCCAAGAACTGAGGGTTTAATTCCATTGTTGGGCTTAGATGTATGGGAACATGCCTACTACCTGAAATACCAAAACCGTAGACCTGACTATGTCTCAGAATGGTGGAATGTTGTAAATTGGGATGAAGTAGATTCTAGACTATCTAAAATTCAATAGATTTTATTCTAACCACTCACTTTTTATTTTTGATTTTTTCCCAATTGCAAATGCAATTCCTTCCCATTTCTCTTTCCATTTATTTTCAAACCTATGGGGAATTCTTGGTGGAATGAAAATCATTGATTTTGGAAAAACAGTCTGTACTTCTTCTCCAATTGTAACTTTACATTTGCCCTTGATTGAATACACAATAACAAATTCTTCTTGATGAAAATGTAGCTGATGAATATGGCCTGGATTAATTTTTGCTTCAAGTCCGATTATTCTACTACCTTCAATTTTTTCATTTATCATCATTCTAACTTTTAATTGATCAGATGGATGATCTACTGATGGATCTACCCACTTTGATTTTGATTTGATTATCTTTGTTCTTTTTTTGAGTGGTTTCATATTGTCTGATTTTATGTGAATGCATTTATAGCCATCTGCTTGATTTTTGAATAAGATGAGTGAAGAGCAAGCGCAACAACTAATGTATCAAATGCAAGCACTTGAAAACTATTATTCTGAATTAGCTAAAAAAGAATCATCTATAATTTCTGTAATACGAGAAACTTCTCTAGCTATCGATTCACTCAAGGGAATTGTTAAAAATTCTGATACTGAAACATTAGTTCCAATTGGTTTGGGCACTTATGTTAAAGCAAAGATAATTTCTGATGAAAAAATCGTTCTAAATGTTGGCGCTGGAGTTGCAATAGAAAAAACTCGAAATGATGCTCAAAACTTTCTTGAATCTAAAATCAAAGAAATGCAGGTTGCATTACAAAAAACTTCATCTGAAAAACAGCATATCATGGCTAATCTTGAACAAGGCAAACATCAAATGGAACAAATGCTGAATTCTGCTAAAAAACCAAACTAAAGATTAGATCATGTTTGACAAGCTAAGAAATGCATTTTCAAGTGCGGCAAAAAGCTTTGGTGAAAAAGAACTAAAAGAAAATGACATTGAAGATATACTCTTTGAATTAGAAATTGCGCTTTTGGAATCTGATGTAGCTACTGAAGTAATTGATTCTGTAAAAGACGATCTTAAATCTAAAATACTTGGCTCAAAGATTAACAAAAATGAGATTGAGAACTTCGTTAAAGAGAGTCTGATTAAAAATATCTCAAAAATGTTTGATGATGCTGGAACAGTCGATATTGTATCTGAAATAAAATCAAAGACTGATCCTACACAACCTTATTTGATAATGTTTTTAGGCATAAATGGAACTGGAAAAACAACTTCTGTTGCTAAAATAGCTCATTTATTACAAAAAAACAAAATCTCACTAGTCATTGCAGCAGCTGATACATTCCGTGCAGGCGCAATTGAGCAATTGCGTGGACATACAAATAGACTTAATCTGAAACTTGTTGCACAAAATTATGGTTCAGATCCTGCTGCTGTTGCACGCGATGCTGTATTATATGCAAAATCCCACAAAACTGATTGTGTTTTAATAGACACAGCAGGAAGAATGCAGACTAGTTCTAATTTGATGGAACAAATTGAAAAAATTACTAAGGTAGTAAAACCTGATTTGAAAATATTTGTAGGTGATTCTCTGGCAGGAAATGATACTGTTAGCCAGGCTCGTGAATTCCATGAACGTACCAAATTTGATGGCGCAATTCTAACAAAAAGTGATGCAGATGCAAAAGGCGGTGCTGCATTATCTATTGTATCAGTTACAAAATCACCTGTAATCTTTGTTGGAACTGGCCAAGAATACGGTGATTTGATTCCCTTTAGTAAAAAGACATTTCTGGAAACTGTTTTTGGTTCTGTAAATGATATCCAAATTGATGAACATTCAGAAAACACTGAATTGATTTCATCAGAACCAGAACAAACACCAGAACCAGAACAAACACCAGAACCAGAACAAACACC
>CAYFOW010000023.1:0-14541 GCA_964344885.1 uncultured Candidatus Nitrosopelagicus sp.
GAGACACAGAATACTGCAAGTACCAAAAGACTGAGGGCAAGTCGCATGGTACTATGCTATGAGTCAAACTGATATTTACGTCATTTTTTATTTCTTGAATTATTCTTAGAGTCTCGTTCAAGCTTTGATACTCTTTTTCTCATGGTATGCAGTTCACGGTAAATTTCATCAATTTCATCTTTTGTAGGCATGTGTGCTGATTTTAACAAGATATCAAGCATCTTGTTGTATCGCTTTGCCAGCTCAAGCTCAGTTGTAACTAATTTTCCATAGTTTTTTCCAAAGGAATCTGAATCAAATAACTGTGTAAAGTCGTTTTCAAATATGTCAATCCAGACACGTTTGTATGCCTCAAACTGTTCTGAATCCTTTGGAATTTCATGAAACTTGGAGTTTACTTTGGATTGTGCATCAGTCCAGGTTTTAGTCAGTTGCTTGTAGTACTCTAGTAGATGATTGTTAAATTCAATTATCTGACGATTAGAATCAATTAACTCGTCAGTGATTTTTTTGGTATTTGAGACAAAATTTCTCATAGGACCTACGGCAGTCATGGCATATGGCTTTCCTGCCATCATTGCAAGCAAATCTGCCCAAATCGTTGATGCATTTTTAAAGTAATCTGCAGGATCTACAGGCTTTTCTTGCATGATTTCATATTATTTCCAGACATCAATAAGAGTAGTGGTAATTATGACATGTGCAAATTCAAATGAGATTATATCGTGATGTTAGGAGTTGCAATCATGTATTTTGCCAAATCTTTATGATATTGTTTTACTAATAACTTCATTAGTCTGATATCAGCTAATTTGTAACAAACTCTGTTGCCGATATCAGGTTTGATGATCCCTGCATCAATTAGTTGATCTTTGGAAATGGATGTAGTTCCCATGCTTTTTTGTGAATGTCTGCTCATCTCAGTTACAGTCATACTTCCACGCTTTAGCAATCCTGAAATTATATCTCTTGGAGTTTGTTTTCGCAAAAATCTCAAGGCTTGTTTGTCTGCATTATCAAATCCTTTTGAAAAGTAATAGTTTATGTTATTTCTAAAATAAATCTCAATTATCCCAGAGCCTGAGAGTTTTTTGAGGTTACGAGTGATTGTGTCATTATTTAGTACAGTAATCTCTTTTATCTCATTGAATCGAATTGCAGGGTTTGACGTAATTACATTTTGAATCAGATGCATCTTTTCATTCATTTAAAAAAATATACTAAATTCATTTTATTAAGGAGTGATTATGATTTTCAAATCCATAAACATGGAATCATAAAATTTTTTTATAAAAAATAATTAAAAATAATTCAGTTCATATCACAGAATTTACATCTAAAATCACGATTTCTTTTAAATGATTTAAAATTCATTTTTTTATGAAGAAGATCGAGGCAACAATTCGAGGAAATAAGATTGGTGCAGTATCTGATGCTCTAAATGACCTTGTAGGTGGATTTACCATTTTAGAAGGAAACGGACGTGGTTCTGGAGAAAGACAGACCATTCGTGCAGGACGTGGAACAGGAACATTTGTTGCAGACTATAATCTAGTTGCAACAGTTACTACAATAGTCAATGATGAAGATGTGCAAAAGGTAACTACTGCTATAGCTGATGCAGCATCTACAGGAACTAACGGAGATGGAATAATTGCAGTATCAAGTGTGGACAGCGTCCTAAATATTGCATCAAAAAAGACAGATTCTGAAGCACTCTAAACTTCTTTTTCATTTTTTTTTCAAACCATTATTTGATATGAAAAGTTTCACAAATACAATTAAGTAGTTGAATTATTTTCATAATCCATATGGATTTTGAGTCAGTTTGCCAAAAAATTCAGAAACTTTCTGATAAAATTAGATTTGCAGGAGTAATCAATGATAAAGGCAGGCTAGTTGCAGGCGGAATGAAATCAGGTCAACAGTCTTTGGAGGATTCAAAACGTGATGAGATGTTGTTTATGGAATTGGCATTGCGTGTAAGAATGAGAGGCGAATTTAATGAAGACTTTGGGGCAGTGAAATTTTCACTGTCATACAGGGAAAAAGTAATTGTGATGAGTTTTCCAATTGGGAATAATATTTTACTTGTATCATCTGACAGAGATATCGAATTTTCAAAGATTCCATTTGATATTCTAAGTGTGATTGATGAGTCTTCCTAAATTGATCGTAGGATCACAAAACTGTTTAAATCAGTTGTTTTTTTCTCAAAAAAATAATCCGGTGATAAAATAGAATTGATGAAAGAATGTTTTGTTACAGTTGATGGTGCAAGGATCCGATACCTTGATTCATTTAATGAAGGACCAACTCTAGTATTACTACATGGTTTAGGGGCATCAGCTGAGAGATGGGAGCAAGTAATGCCATTATTTTCAAAAAAATATCGTATCATCATCCCAGATATGATTGGATTCGGATACAGTGACAAACCATCAGTTGATTATACAATTGATTTTTTTGTCCAGTTTTTCTCAAAGTTTCTAAAAAAATTATCAATCCCAAAGACTCTGCTGGTTGGTTCATCATTAGGTGGACAGGTGTCAGCTGAATTTACTTCAAAGTATCCAGATGTAGTTGAAAAATTAGTACTTGTATCTCCTTCAGGAGCAATGAAGCATTCAACTCCTGCCCTTGATGCATATGTGATGGCAGCATTATACCCAAGTGAAGATTCAGCACATAGTGCATATCAGATGATGGCACATTCTGAATATGTTGATGAAACTGTAGTGGAACAATTCATTGAGAGGATGAAACTACCTAATGCAAAACTTGCATTTATGTCAACCATATTGGGGTTAAAAAATGCCCCACTAATTACTGAAAAACTCACACAAATCATTACTCCAACACTGATCATTTGGGGCTCAAAGGATCCGGTAATACCAATAATGCATGCACATGATTTTGTAGCTAACATCAAAGAATGCAGTTTTCATAGAATGGATGATTGCGGTCACACACCATATGTGGATCAACCAGAAACATTCTATGAGATTGTAGAAAAATTCTTTTAGCGAGGAGTAATTACCTGATATTTAATCAAATTCGTCTTTACCAGATGCTTTACACAGTTTACAAATTCATCTTCTGTGATATTATTTTCAGAGTACCATCGTGCAGTATCTTTTAACCATGATGGAAACTCAGTTGTCTTGAAAAATTCAGTGCCAAATAGTTCTGGTCGGTCCAAAATCTTCTCAGTTATTATATAGCCAATACTGCTTTTGAATTTTTTATCAGATATGGTATCAATTGCCCATAGTCCTGCATCAGTTTTAATCCAGGGTGGAAGAGATGTCTTTTTTTGTAACACCTGTAACGTGACTGACTCTACAATGTCCTCATATTGTACAGTGTAAATATCACGATTGTCAAGGGTAGTCTCTGAGCTAACATTTACCACATAATTACGAACATCACTAACCCAGATGTCAGTCTCTGTAGTTACGTTTTCAAAATAATTGCCATCAGGTAATTTTTGATGCCATGAATAAATATACTGAAATGCCTTGTGTCCGTTTACCTCGTATATCTTAAAGTCTACTGGAGTAAATGTATCGCATTCATATCCTGTAACATAGTCTTCTTCAAAGACGCCTTTTTCTTCAAACATCTTTTTTATCTGTGAGTTTCTCAATGTGAGCCACCATTCAGATAAGCTCATCTCAGAATCCAAACCATTACGGACCTGGTTGAACTCCTCAAAGACTATCTGTTGGACACGTACGGATAATAACTCAAATGGTAATCTGTCAAAGGACATATCATCGCATGCATAAAAGTAACTCAGAAACGTGTATTCAATTATCTTATCATCAAGTAACTTTTCAAGTGCAGGATCATTTTCATATACTGACAAATCAACCTGTATTTTCCATTCATCTTCATCATCATAAAGTGATGCAATCCACAAATCCGAAGTTACGGTATTTTTGACTAGATCCCAGTCTTTTGGATATTCGGCTGTCAGCATAACATCATTTTGATAAAATAATACATCATGGTCTGGATCTCCTACTTGGGCAAATGATGAGCTAGGAATTATCAAAGTTAAAACTAAACCAAAAATTATGACGAGGGCTTTGTTCAAATCTAATCGTCTCCATCGTTTTCAGCAGCTTCCTTTGCTGCCTCTTCGGCTGCCTTCTTTGCTTCTTCTTCGGCTTTTTCTGCCTCTTCGGCATCCTTCTTTGCCTGTTCTTCGGCTTCCTTTTGACGTTCTTCTCTTGCCTTTTCCTCTTCTTCTTGAGCCTTTTGTTGTGCCTTTACTGATTCTTCAGCTTCTTTTGCTTCTTTTTCTAGTGCCTTTTGCTGTTTCTCAATTGTCTTCTTTTCACGTTCAGCTTCTTTTTTCTGCTCTTCTTCTAGTTCCTTTTGCTCTTCTTCTAGTCGTTTCTCTTCTTGTTTGATTTCTTCTTCAATTCGTTTTCTTTCTTCTTTGATCTGCTCTTCAATCTTTTTCTGCTCCTTTTCTAATTCCTTTTGCTCCTTTTCTAGAGATTCTTTGACATCTTTGATATCATCAAGGGATGCTTTTTTCTGCTCTAGTTCGAAAATCTTCTTTTGTAGTGCAATTTCTTTTGTGCGTAATGATTCTTTGATGTGCTCAGAATCTTTTTCTATCTTCTCACGGATTTCTTTTCGAAGTATGCTTGATTGAACAAGTTCTGTGATTTTTGATTGCTTTTGTTCAAATTCATCATCTAATTGTAATAACTTCTCCTCAAATTCTTTCTGTTCTTTTTGTGTATTGCTTTGTAGTTTGGATTCTAGTTTACTACGCTTTTCTTCAAATTCTTCTTCTAATTTAGATAGTTTCTCTGCAGATTCTTGTTCAGACATTTCATCTGTTTTCTCAGAGAGTTCTTGTCGTTTTTCCTCATAATCTTCATTTAGTTTGGATAATTTTTCCTCAAATTCTTTCTGTTCTTTTTGTGTATTGCTTTGTAGTTTGGATTCTAGTTTACTACGCTTTTCTTCAAATTCTTCTTCTAAATCATCTTCTTCAATTTGACGAATCTTTTTCTCTTTTTCAGCTATTTCACTACGCTTTTCTTCAAATTCTTCTTCTAGTTCTTCTAATTCCTCTTCTAGCTCTTCCTCAGATATGGCTTTGGCAATCTTTTCAGCAATATCTGCACGTTTCTTAATTAACTCAACGTCTAAAACTGCAAGTTCCTTTTCTAACTTTGATAATTCCTCATCTAATTTGTCTTCTTCAATTTGACGAATCTTTTTCTCTTTTTCAGCTATTTCACTACGCTTTTCTTCAAATTCTTCTTCAAATTTTTCACGTAATTCATTTACCTCTGATTCTGATAGACCTGTCTGGGATTTTTCTTCAATCTCTATTCTTTTTTCTTCAAACTCTCGTTCTAGTTTCTCAAATTCGTCTCCAAGTTTTCCTAACTCTTCTCTAGTCTTTTCTTCAATCTCATCTATTTTTTCACGCTTTTTTGCAATGTCTTTTTGTCTGTCTTCTAATTCCCCTTCTAATTTTTCTATCTCGTCTTCAATCTCTTTTTGTTTTTCAAATGTGGCACTTTCTTTCTCAGTTAGTTTTAGCAAGATTTCTTGCTGTCTTAATAGAATCTCATTTTCAATTCCTGAAATTTCATCATCTAAAACGTTATGTTCATCATCAATTGATTCAAGCAGATTTTTCATCTTTTGTTTTATGATTTTCTCATCTGACTTGAATTCTGAAATCTTTACTAGGAATTTCTTTGCTATGACATCAGAATCAAGTATCTCTAATTGGTGAATCATTCTGCGTGTAATTTCTTCTGCTCGTTTTTCTTGAAGTTCTTTGTTTGCTAATCTTTCTTTTTGTTCTTGTATCTCTACTTTTTCTAATTCCTTTTCAAATACAGATTTTATTCGAAATAACTCTTCTTCGATTTGTTTTTTCTCCAAATCCTTTTTGTCTTTAATTACTTCTTTTGCCTCTTCACGATATTCTTTGAAGATTTTTGACCAGTCTTCTCGCATGTCTCTAAAGTCTTCTTTTGCTTCTTTGATTGATTTTTTTAGCTCATCTTGGAGATTGTTCTTCTCTACAGGATCAGCTGTCTTTAGTTTCTCTTTGAATTCTGCGCGTATTTTGTCTAATGCGATATCTTCTTGCTCAAAGAGTTTTTGAGAAATTTTTGAAAATATTGCAATCTCATCACCCATTGATTCAAAGATTAATGGGTCAATGTCATCTAATTCATCAATAAAATCATCCAACTCATCTATGGTAAGTTCCTGTTCAGGCAAAATCAATGGCAATATGCACAATTCTTCGGATTCAATCAAACCTGCAGGACATCGCATCTCTTTTGGAACAAAACTTACAGGAACTGTAGTAGTAGCTACATTTCCTGAAAAGTCAGTTGCAGTAACTGTTAGCTCAAAATGTGGGCCTTCAAATTTTATGATTCCACGCTCAATTTCAACTTCAGGTGAATCATCAAGTTCTACTTTGATTAATTGACCGTGTGGTACAGAAATTCCATTAATTGTTGCAGTAATTACAGGAGATTTATCAACTGCATCAAGTGCATTGTATAAAACCGTAAAGGTTCCCTCATCATCTTCTACTTTGATAGGTTCTAAAACCCCTTCAACCTTTGGAGGCATAGTGTCAGTTACCATAACTCGTTGAGTTGTAGTTACTGTATTTCCTGCAAAGTCAAGTGCTGCCCAAGTAATCAGACTCTCACCTAATGGGAGTGCTTCAGGGACATTACTGCTTAGTTGTGTATCTCCAGACAAGTCATCAATTATTTTTGCGCCAAAGTCAATTTCAGCAGTAGGAGTCATCTCAGATGTTGCCTCTATTGTGATATCTGAGACTGAAATTTTTGGTGGTAATACTGAAACTGTTACCTTTTGAATGGCAGTAGCTACATTTCCTGCAAAGTCAGTTGCAATCCACGTGATTAGTGTGTTCCCAATTGGAAATGATTCAGGTATGTTTTGTGTAATTTCTGGAAATGGATCAACTAAATCAAATACTTGGGGTTTGTCAACTAGAACATTTGTCTGAGAAGATGTTGCAGTTACTGTGATATCACTTTGGGGGGTAATTACAGGTGGAGTCGAATCAACTACTATAACATTAAATGCAATTTGAGCAGCATTCCCTGCTGCATCACTTGCAATACACGATACTATAGATACTCCTAATGAAAATATATCACCAGGTCCAGGAGAACATACAGTATCAACTACTGCAACATTATCTACTGCCTTAGGTATCTCATATAGTACGGCAGCACCTAGCCCACTTGTTGCTTCTTCAAATACATCAGATACAGGAAAGAATACAGGTGATTCCACATCTACAGACTCTGACACCTGTGCAGATGCTGCAGGGAAATTGTATCCAGATACCATTGTACCTGATAGTAAGATAAAACTTAATGCAAGAATAGATAGAATGTTTTTCAAATTAAATGACCTCCACAAAAGTATGATTTTGATTCATGCATTAAATTATGTTTGCATGAGATATAACCATAATTCCGATTATTATCCAAATCTATTCCAAAACTATATGTTAAGAACCTCATGTTCATATGGAAATCCTCCTCTCAGATATTAGAAATTCTATTACTTTAAAGAATTCAGAATCAGTAATTTTTCCTGAAACCCATAGGGCGGTTTGATCTTTTACCCACCCAGGAATCATATCATTGATTTTTGATATGTCGTACTTTGGGATCTCATCTTTTGATTCGTAAGTGAAAAAGTGTTCAGGGATTTCAGACATTTGTCTGTAATGACCTTGAATTGTATAGAGACCAGGTGCAAAGTCTTTTACAGTAAATACAGTATGGAACCTACCATCACTGCCTACGGGAGACTTTACTTGAACTGAATCCTCATCATTTGATATTTCAAATGTGATATACTGTCCACGTGCATAAAACTGCTTTTGGATTTCACCAGAAATTGTAATTTCAGATGTCCCATACTTTGATACCTTAACATAATCAGGAGTTATACGAATATCTTTGTAAAATGGAACATACTTTGATTCGTATAGTTCAGTCAAATTTGGAATATGAAGTTGACCTGATTTTACAACTGATTCAATAGTTTTAAGAAATGCATCATCTGTTGTAATTTCATCTACCCACCAGGATGCAGACATTTTGACCCATTTTGGAATAATGGGTATGAATTCAATTTCAGGAATTTCTTCATGACCTACCTTTAGTGCATCAGGAATTACAACTAATTGGCCATTATTTGATCTATCCCAAGTTTGCACAATAATGTTTGAAGTATCAAGTGGCTTTGCAAATTCAATCTCATATACAAAGTCCATAGTATGTTTTGATTGATGAGTTAGAACATTGACGTTTTCAAAAAGTCCTGTATCATCAAAGATTATGGGTTCTTGGTTTACAGTCCATGAAATGTATGATTTACTATCGTATTTTGTCTGCCCATTTTCTAGTCCAAGGTATAATCCCAAATGTGCGATATAGTTACTTCCTTTATCATCATACAAAGTGATTCGAATTGTAGTTGGTGATTCAATGATAGCTGATATTGGCGATACCAAAGGTTGACCAGTCAATGATACAATACTTCCATCAATTGTAAATGCAGTAGCTGCTGCATCACTGTCATCTTTAACAAATTTTGGCGGAGGGTTTGGTGGAGTGTATACTGATTGGTATACGTAAGTTGATACAAATTTTTCATTAGATACTGAACCTACTCCGATTGCATTAATTGCAGAAATTCTGTAATTATATTCGGTACCTTGTCTTAGTCCTTTGTCGATATAACTAGTAACTAGTCCAGAATCACTTACAATTACTGCAAATCCATCATTTACAGGGGATTCACGTTCTATTTTGTAACCGGTAATGGAGCTACCCCCGTTTGCACCTGCAGTCCACTTTAATGTAATTTGCTCAGTTTCCTGTGTTAGCGAATCAAGAGTTGGCGCACTTGGAGCAGAGTTTGTTGTATCTGAATCAACTGATGATGCAGTACCAGTACCAATTGCATTAATTGCAGATACTCGATAATAGTAAATTGTTCCTTGATTTAGTCCAGTGTTAGCATATGTTACTGCAGTTGTTCCAGTATCAGACACCAAATCAGACCATACAGAATTATTCAAACTACGCTCTATTTTGTAACCAGTAATGGAGCTACCACCATTTGCGGGAGCAGTCCATGCAAGATCAATGGTTAATGCATCTGTTTTTTTTGTTGCAGTGAACCCTGTTACTTGTGATGGAGCAGAGTTTGTAGTATCTGAATCAGTATTAGATACAGCACCAGTGCCACCTGCATTAATTGCAGATATTCTGTAATTGTATTCTGTACCTTGGCTTAGACCAGTATTAGCATATGTTACTGCAGTAGTTCCAGTATCACTTACAATTACTGCGAATCCGCCATTTACAGGGGATTCACGTTCTATTTTGTAACCAGTTATTGCCGCAGTTCCTCCAGTTGGAGCAATCCATGCAAGATTAATTGTTAATGCATCAGTTTCTTTTGTTGCAGTAAGTGTAGATGGTGCACCAGGAAGTGTTGTTCCAATTACTGCATCAGATTGAGGTCCCTCACTATCAGCAGAATCAACTCCTGATATGGTAAATGAATAATCTGTTCCTTGTGTGAGTCCAGTTACTGCTTGTGATGTAGTAGTAGAGTTTACAACATTTGTCCCATTTTGATAAATCATGTATTTGCTGGCATTGGCATCAGCTGTCCAATCCAATGTAATCTGCGTGGTGGAATTAGTAGTTGCTCCAAGTCCAGTAATCTTTGCAGGAGTTACGGCATATGCTGGAACAATTTCTGAGCTAACAACACAGATCAGAGCAATTAGAATTGTAAAAAGAGAGATTTGGTGAAAAAGTTTCCTAGTAAATAATTTAAAATTAGAATTATTTATCATGGGACCACAATCTCCTTTTTAAGAGTCTCAGAGTCCTTTTCTAATCCACATAAGCTACATAGTAACCACATTTTAGAGTCAATTACGTACACTGTGCCCTCTACAGCTAATACTTTTTGACGTAAAATGGTCTTGGCCTCTGCAAAACATTCAGGACATCTGATTCTCATGGTATAATTTAGTTAAAATCACATAAAACGAAATTTCCAAGTTTTATCCAAATTCATTCCAAATTAAGACCAAAAGGAGAAGACTTTAGAGAACCAGATTATAATTAAGAATGTGGCAAATGATCCTCATGCAAAGCGTCTGTTATGGTTTGCATTTGTAGGATCACGAGGAGGTATGACTAGACTAAAGCTAGTACAAATTATTCGAAACACACCACTTAATGCAAATAAATTATCTGAACAAATGGGATTAGATTACAAGGCTATTCAGCATCATGTCAAGGTTTTACTAAAAAATAATATCATTACCAAAGTTGGTGAAAAGTATAACGTCACTTACTTTGTATCAAACTTTCTTGAAGCAAATATGGAGACTTTTGATGAAATTGTGTCAAAATTGGAAAAAAGTACTTAAGCATTCGGTGGAGGTTTCAGTGTAAATGGAACCATACACATTGGCACTAGCCATAGTATCCATTGCAAATATGGCAGTACTATCAGTAATCTTTGGAATTTTTGCAAAGACGTATTCAAAGACAAAGGCTCAGCTGCCAGTTGGAATTATGTTATTCTCAGGTATGATGTTTTTGCATAACATCTTAGGTGCATACTCGTTATTTGATGAACATCTGAATCTATTACTACATGTACAGAGTTTGGTTTCTGCATCATCATTTCCATTCATGTTAGCAGTACATATTGCTGAATTTGTAGGATTAGTGATATTTCTAAAAGTTACGTGGGATTGACAAAAAATACTTGATCGGTGTGTTTTAAATATAGAACAAACCAACAATTGCCTATGAGTGACGATAACAACCAGTCTAATCCTGCAGAACTATTCAAAAAATGGATGGAACAGAGTGGAAAAAACCAACAACAATTCTATGATGTAATGTCTGAAATCATGTCAAAATCAAATCCAAAGTTTGATCCCTCAAACTATTACGAGATGGCAAAAAATTACTTTCAGCAATCACAGGATAACTTGAAAAACATGTTTCCAAATTTGCAAAATGACGCCCAAAACATGTTAAATTTCACAAAATTTATGCCCAATTTCACCCAGTGGGCATCATACAAGACCTCAGTTGGTAGTAACGGTAGAATATCAATTCCAGAGGCAGAACGAGATGCACTAGATATCTCTGAAGGAGATTTAGTTCAAGTATTCATCTTACCTGTAAAAAAGAAGAAAGAATAATGGATTTGATTGGCAATAGTTACCAATTATTACCAATAACTATATATTTACAACCATATAATGCCATTCATGAGCAAAGTAGCTGAATCTGGAAAGGATTTCTTTAGCACCTGCCAAAATAATGTAAATCAATATTTTGACAGTATTGAGAAATCTCTACCAAACTATATCCAGTCAGTAAGCAATATGCAACAAGAATATGCTAAAGCATGCAAGACTGCATGGGATACTACAATTACCATGCAAAAAGAGTTCTCTAAA
Organism: uncultured Candidatus Nitrosopelagicus sp.; assembly: GCA_964344885.1. GTDB lineage: Archaea > Thermoproteota > Nitrososphaeria > Nitrososphaerales > Nitrosopumilaceae > Nitrosopelagicus. The sequence goes on from CAYFOW010000023.1 coordinate 11,567, forward strand.
AAAGCAGGAATTAACACAAACATTCCAGAGAACACAGCAAAAGCAATTTCTGATGTAAATGAAGGCGTAACTAAAGCAATTGCAGTTCAAAACCAAGTTATCTTGGCAACAGTTGATGCAACAAGACAAAGCATCAAAGCAATCAACGAGAACAGCAAGACATTTGCAGAATTAAACCGCAACATTGCACAAAACTGGACAAACTTTTTCACACAAACAAAAAACTAGTGTGAAAATCTTCTTTTTCTAATTTTTCTCTGATCTTGATTTAAGCCATTGTCCCATTTCAGGCAGTACCTTTCCCTGTGAGAAGCGACTTGCAATCATGCCAACATGACCTGTAGGATATACCTGCATTGTTTTATCATCCGAACCAATTGCATAATGTAACGGCATACTGCATTCAGGAGATACTAGATGATCACCTACTGCAACTTGTGTAAAGACAGGCATTGAGATGTTTTTTAGCAGAACTTTTTTTGAATTGACTTTCATATTGCTTTGTATTAGATTATTTTTTTGATAGATTTCTTTAATCCATTGTCGAAATAATTCACCAGGAACTGGAGGTACGTCGTTGAGCCATTTCTCAATTCGCATGAAGCTTTCAACGAATTTTTCATCTTCAATATTTCTAAATAACATCCCATATTTGTCAAGGCCTTGTTCAAATGGTTTAAGAATTGAAAAACAAAACTGCATAAATTCAGGAGGCATGTTTCCCATCACATCGACGAATTTGTCAATGTCTAGATTTTTTGCCAAATTACTTACTACTGTGGTGTCTTTCCAGCCATCAATGACTGGTGCAGTAACTACGAAATTTCTTACCTTCTTTGGATGAAGCGCAGCGTAAATAGTTGCAAGTGTTCCACCAGTACAATACCCTTGTAAGGATACATTATTGACTGATGCCTCATCACACACTGTATTTACGCATTCATCAAGATAGTCATTTACGTAATCATCAATGTCTAAAAATTTATCCATATCAGTTGGCATTCCCCAATCAATTAGGTAGACGTCAAATCCTTGCTCTAAGAGATTTCTAATCCAACTTTTTTTTGCAGAAATATCTAGAATATGAAATCGATTAATTATTGCATAAGCAATTACTATGGGTGTCTTTACTTGAGTTTTGACAAGCGGTCTATAATGTAATAATCGAACTTTGTCTTTTGTAAATTGCACATCATATGGAGTGCATTCCAAATTTACTGTAGATGGTGCAGGAACACTTTGAGGGATTTTTAGCATGTTTTGACCAAATTTGTACATCTCTTCGAGAATTTTTGGGTCAATAGAGTCTTTTTGCATCAAAATAATGTACCCCTCCAATACAATGAACTAATCTTGTACAAATTTTTCATAACTGTACTATGTTGCATTTTAGAGATATAAGCATAATGTATGAATTTTAAGAAAATTATCATATAATGTGAAGAAAGATCTGGAATTTAGTTTGCAATACAATTATGCTCTAAAGTAAGTTTGAAATTCGACATACAGTTCATTTGACGTATAATTCGATTATGGTTCAATGAGTCATCAGTTTCTGTAAATTGGTCTAATTGTGATTCAAGCTCAAACCAACCAATCCAGGTAATGTGTTTTTGAGAAATTGGAGGAACGTTCAATCCAAGATCATTGAATTCCACTGTAATCTCATCATGTGATTTGTCATACATTAGATGTGACTCATCAGTGTGGTGAGATAACCCAAGATAATGTCCTATTGCATGAGCTGCAAAATCAGAGATTGTCGATTCAGAATATTGCTGCCATGTTCCGTTACAGTCATAGCTGCCTAGTGGAATTTCCATTATTCCATTATCAGAGATTTGAATATGTGTATCATCTTTTGTTTTTGTAAATACTATTTTTAACTGAAAATTATCTGCAGATTGTTCAAAAATAATTTCAGAGTTTCTAGCAGACCATGAGTCAAGTCCTGTAGAGATTCCATTACTTATAACGTCAGAATCAACATATACAGGAATCTTATCAACAAAAATTACAATTGTATTTTGTGATTTATCTTCAATACTACCAAGATACACAAATAGTATCAAGCCAAAAAAGATCACTATTCCCAAAATAATTAAAGATAGAATTTTCAAATCCATGAAATTAAAAAATAATTATTTAATAAAATTGTGATTATTTTTTTGGCCACATGTTATTCCATGTCTCGCCAAATTTTGACATTAATTCACCATAAGCTTTTGTCTGTTGTAGTCCTGATTCAAACAATGAATTTTGCCATGATTTGCCTAAATCCTGATATGCAGAACTAGTAGATTGCTCCATTGCTTTTTGCCATAATAGGTTGAATTCCTTAAATGAATTCATACTGCTTTCTTCTAGTGATTTTTGCCAATTTTGTCCAAACAATTTCATTGTGTCTGCAGATGATTCTTGTGCAGCTTTTTGCATCACATCATTGAATTTTGTTTGGACATCTGCTGATGCTTTTTGAAATGAATCAAATGCTTTTTTCCATGTATCTAAGGATGCAGCATACTCTTTGTATAATGAATCCCATGAAGATTTGTCTTCAGTCATGATATCAATTACATATAATCAAAGATAAGTGATTTGATACATGAATTCATTATTAGTTAAATTTTGTAAATTGGAATGAATTTGGATAAAACTTGGAAATATCGATTTAAAGTAAAAATCAATTATTGGAATAATGAATTCAAAGCATGCATTAATTGCAATTTTAGCAATTGTGTTAGGAGCAATAACTACTCCTCAAATAGCTTTTGCAGATGAATCTGAAATTGAGATAGAAATTGAGAATTCAAAGGCAAAAGTAGAGGTAAAATTTGAAGGGAATGAGTATGAATTTACTGTAGGCACTACCGATATTGATGAGATTCTTGCAATCATAGAAGTGCGAACAGGCATTTCTCAAGAAGACATCAGACAGATTATGAAACTCGAGATAGAGCACGAGTTTGAATCTG
>CAYFOW010000023.1:14641-22371 GCA_964344885.1 uncultured Candidatus Nitrosopelagicus sp.
AAGACGTAGAATCTGAAGACGTAGAATCTGAAGACGTAGAATCTGAAGACGTAGAATCTGAAGACGTAGATAAAGCAAATGTATCTAAAAGTGTTAAACAAGAAAACCAAGATACGGTAAATGATTCATCTGTAAACGAGCAAAATACAAGAAAAGATGTTTCTGTGAGTCGTGAGTCAGTAAAACAAACTCAGAATTCACATCTAGAGCAAATTCTAACTGAGAACAAAAAGCTTCATGCACAAAATGAACAATTACGACAAGAAATTGTTTTGCTCAGAGAGCAGGTTCAAAATATGCAAAATGTGGTAATAGAACAGATAAAAGTAATTATGGATACTTTAGCAATGCTAAAGTCCTAATTCATTTTTTATTCTTTTACAAGTACAATTCTTTGTTGAATCATCCATTGAAGTGATTTTTGAATTTCAGAATCAGGAATCTTATCAGATGCCCACCACTTTACAATCTGTTTTACCCAATATGGAATATTACCTTCAGGTGATTTTGGCTCATTTAATATTACAAATTTCTTATCTATTAGATATTGGAGTGAACGAAAAAATTCAGAATTAGGGGTTTGTTCATTTGCCCATAAACTCATAGTTGTTTTTACCCATGTAGGGATTTTATTTTGTGATGAATCTAATTGATATTTGTTTTGTGATGATTGCAAGTTTTCTCGGATTTTTTCATATTCAGGATTTAGCTCAAATACGTTTTGCAGATAAATTGTAGCCTCGTCAAACTTTCCAATCTTAAGTAAAGATACTCCCAAATTATTTAATGAATGAATGTATAATTCATCATCAATAGAAGGTGATATTTTAATTGCATCTGAATATTTTTCAATTGACATATGATATAATCCAGAATCAAATAATTCATCTGCAGCATTGACCAAATTTGCAAATTCTTTTTTCATATCTTTTTGAGATATGGGCAGATCACTTGAGATAATTTCAAAAAATATGTTAGTATTATGATCAGTTTGCTCAAGGTATGATGCTTCAATTTTATAAATTCCAATCAATGATACATGATCAAAAGTCAGATAGGTTTCAAAAATTCCATTTTTGTTAGGATTAAACTGTAAGATTTGTATAGAAAGATCTGGTTTTGTTAAGATTAATCTAATTGGATGACCTGGTAAAAATACTCCATCATTTAGTTTTCCAGAAATTTTTAACAAAGTTGATTCATGACGATATACCATAATCTGATTTTCAGATATTTGGAATTTTTCAAATGGTTGGTTTGGATAGATTGGTGGCAAGACATCTTCAGATATTTGTGATTCAGGTCTTTGATTGGAAAATGCATAAAAACCATATGTTTTGTAAATCTCTCGAATTTTTTCAATATCCAAATCAGTAATCTCTCGTTTTTGAGGATTGATGTGTGCAGGAACAGACATTATTGATGGCTGTACATCATCATTAGTACTGTATGTTTTATTGAATTCATCATCATCTGTAGTATAATGACCAAGACCTAATGTATGTCCAATTTCATGTTGTATTGTTCTAAATAATGCATCATTTGAAAAATCTGTTTTAAAAATAGGATATAATTTTCCATCCTTTGAATAATACTGCAGTATATCTTTGAAAAATATCTCAATTGAATCCGAATATGCCACACCAAATGCAGGTTGAGGCAATGTGCGTTCCTTAAAAAATATAGAAACATCACATGTATCTGGAAGTGCTTCATTAATTGATACTCTGTAAAAATTCATCTCCCAAAATTCTGGATGATGTTTTTCTGAGCTTTGTAATTTTTCTTGCCATGAAGATACTGCATCTTCTGCCATATTCGACCACAAATCCATCTGAGTCGATGAAATTTCAGGGTTGATAGATTCCATAACACAGTATGTAGGAATTCCATTTACACGATAATTGATAGTTGAAAAAATCTCTTCATATGCAGATACATCAGATAATGGAGTTAAAATTATTAAAAAACATACAGATATGATTAATTTTAAAAAAAATCTCATATCATTTTTACAAACTTATTGTATTAAACTATCCACAATAGATTCATCTAAAGTATTTCTAATCATACAAGAGTAGATGTTTTTTTCAGAATTTTCTGTGAGATTTCATCCAATGTCTCTAATGTGGATTTATCATATGTAGAGCCACGCAAAAAAGCAGAATCAAGGTTGACTCCAGTAAAATCAGAATTGATCAAAGATGAGAATCTAAGATCAGCATAAGTCATTAGAGTATTTGAAAAATTAGTATTCTGAATGGTACACCTTGACAAATTAATCCCAGTAAGATTTGCTCCAGATAGATTAGTCTCAATTAGTTTTGCATACATCAAATCAGATTCAGAAAGGTTTGCTCCAGATAGATTGCTTTTTGTAAAATCACGTCCAATTAGAATTTCCCATGAAAAGTTTAGTCCCGAAAAGTCTTTTCCTACAAATCCTTTTGCTGATAAATTGTCAATGAACCGCTTCATAAAACCACAGATACATGTAATTGTCTAATCTGAGATTAAAAAATTTGTATTGTTATCATTTTGTGAATTTGAAATGATTAGAATCCAAACAAATAGGATTCATCAAATTATTACGTGAAAATAACAATGAAATACTAAAACAAACAAGGTAAAATATGGTCTCAGTCATCATTATCCCATTAGCAATTGTATCAGTTGTAGGAATTTTTGGATATTTGCTTTACAAGTATGTGATTTATGATTATCTGTGCAATAGGTCGGTAAATAAAACATTAAAAGAATTTGATATTAAAAAAACTCAATTTCAGATAATAAAGGAGTTTTATGCCTTTAAAGGTGAAGAAATTTCAGATAAAGAAATTACAAATCTACAAAAACATTACAGGCAAAATGAGCCTGATCAGTTTTTGGCAATGTATGATACAATTCGTGAAAAATCACAGAAATAATCATTTGATATTATTTACAAAGACTTAGGGTTTTGTTGGAATCTGTATGAATGGAGTGCCATCACTTCCAACTACTAGAGGCAATTTTCCATCCCACTGCTGAGTTTTTAGCCATTCAAGATAATTTGGATTTTGAGCCAATGCCTCATTGATGATTCTGATTGCTTCTGCCTCACCTGTTGCTTCGGCAATATTGGCTTTGGCAATTCCTTGAGCTTGTGCTTCATGTTGTTGTGCTTCTACCTGGATACGTCTAAGGTCATTTTCTGCTTTTAGTGCCTTTTGTTCTGCTTCTACCTTGGATTCGATTGCCTGTGCAAATAATGCTGAAAACTGGAAATCAGTAATTGAGACTACTTCAGTTACAATATTAAAATCACTAAGACGTTCACTGATTTCTTGCTCGATATCAGATTTTACAAGTGGTCTTTTTGTAATTAATTCCTCAGCATTGTAATTTGCAGTAACTTGTTTAACTACTTCTTCTATTGCAGGTTGAATGATTCTATTTTCATAGTCTAATCCAACTTCTTTGTACAGATTATGGACTGAATCAGGAGATGGATGATAGTTTACTGTAACTGCAGTAGATACAGTCTGAAGATCTTTTGATGCAGAAGAAGTGGCTTTGACATATTTTAATGTCCTAACTTCCATGTTTACCACAGAATCAGCAAAAGGTGTAACAAAATGGAGTCCTTCATCTAATGGTAAAACACTGGTATCTACAGCATTCCAGTGTAATAAAACACCTCTGTGTCCTGCATCAACAATTTGAACTGCAGATGTCGAAATTACTCCAATAACTATTAGTGCTAAAATTCCAAGCAGAATTGGTTTTGCCTTACCAACATTAACTTTTACTGGGGGGCTCTCATATCTAGACAAGTCAATTCCTATTAGTTATCGGCATTATTATACCATATGAATTTCTTCTAACTAATATCTAGTTATCATGAATGAAATTTTCTAGTTCCTTTTGCAGTAAGATGTAATTCAATGCTTTTTCCAAATGGTCCATTTTTTTGTTTGACCTGCATTAGACCATCTTTTTCTAGTTGTTCTAAAATGGTGTTTAATTCATTACGAGTGAGGTTGGTATTTTTTTGAATTTTTTCAAATTTGTTTACACCGTTGCCAAGTTGAGCCAATACACGCATATCACTTGTTTGAAAACGCGATTCATCGATATTTTGTTTTTGCACATTTTCAGACATTCTAGGGTCGTATGGATTTTCAAAAAATGACTGTGGTTTTTGGGGGTGTGACATGTTTCTACGCCTCAATAACCTAGGAATTAAGCGAGCTAATGGAATTATGATGAAGATTAGAAGATAAATCCATGCAAAGTCATTTGTAGCCATTACAAAATTAGCTTAAATGCAGTATTTCATTGTTATTTTTGCCCGATTTTGTTTTCTTGGAATTTTGTAGAGCCATACCAACAGTACCGATAATAATCAAGACACCATTCAATAAACATCGAATCAGTGCCATAAATCATCTCAGTCATATCATAATCCCCATCAGGTTTTGGAAATTGAATGCATGCTTCTTTTTCATTCATCACAAGAATTGTCTGGATATTTTTTTTCATCTTTCTGTCTACTGTTCCTTTTTGAATTAATTCAGAAATCTTTAATTTTTTTAGCAATGTATTACTGCTTTTTGGCAATATGGCAGATTCAGATAAGATATAGTTGAACTCAATTCCTTTTTTTGCCATTTGCAGAGAATGTTCCATTGCACTTGAAGGCACCTCAGTTAGTACGGCATAGATGAATTTTTGTGCATCAGCAAAGATCTCATTCCATTTTTCTAATACCTTGGTGACTCCTTTTATGTGAGTACCATTTGCAAGCTGACCCACACGCATGATGAATTTCGTAGGGATATCACCAAAGACATGTTTTTGAAAATATGGTCTGTTTTGTGATAAAAACACCATTGAAGGAGTCTGTGAGCACACCATATTTCCATAAGTAGTTAAAGAGTAAAACCCATCACTGTCTTTTTGAATTAAACCTCCATCTTCAAGTCTTAGAAAATTTCGATGTACTTCTTGTTTTGTTGCATGTAGTGTTTTTGCCATTGACGTTACTTTGGATTTTGCCTTGAGTAGCTGAAATAATATCTGAAGACGTTGTTGACTGGATAACTCTAAAAAATCATCTGCTGTTTGTGCATATAGTTTGTCCATATATTATCAGTTATTTGAGACAAAATTCCTCACAGATTAAAAAATTTGGTTAATTATCGTTAATTGGACTTAGACAAGCATGCTAGGATAATACTTTAGGAGAACCATACGTACAAAATCTGCATCAATTATCGAGTAAAATTTTCGTTTTCCATCATAATTTGAACGAATTATTCGGTCATTTTCTAAGGTTTTGAGGATGTTAAAGGTACGTCCAATACTTATTCCTGTTCTTTTACTGATTTCATCATTAGTCAGTGACTCTTCAAATATTTCTGAAAGTACTGATCGAGAAGATTTACCCTTTAGTTTTCTAAATAGTACAGTTTCATTAAATGATGTATTTGAGGTGGCAACTCGTTTTAGTTCATTAATTGTCGTATGATGATTTTTTCCAAATGTTTGTACTAATTCAGAGTTTGGATCAGTTTTTTGTTTTATTACTTGATTTAGACTATTTTTTAAAAATACATTTTTTGATTTTACTTTTGGAAATCCAAACGTTTCAGACATGAGTTGATTCAATTGCCAGTATTGATAGAGTATGGTAAGCTGATATGATGATTAATCAGCTATGTTGTTGATTAACATCTATTATAAAATGACACATAGACCAATTACCGTATTTCAATTAACTGTCTAATCTGTCATGATCGTTTTGATCACAGACGGTGAGTTGCCTGAGAACATGGGAAGCAAAGTAGGGAAAAGATTGGGTTTCAGAGACGCCCCCTCCAAAGCAGCGTCTCTGGAATCATTTCATTGTTTGATTTTCAAAAATTGTAATTATGCATTATATTATATTATAAATTTCATAACTAATATCATGAAAAAAGTAGAAGCAGTATTTAGACCTGAAAAATTATCAGACGTCAAAGAATCATTGCGCAAGATTGGTCATTTTGGAATGACTATAACTCAAGCAGAGGGTTCAGGAGAAAGTGAACCAAAAAAGCTCACTAATAGAGGACAGACATTTGTTATAGATACATTTGCAAAAGTAAGACTTGAGACAATAGTCAGTGATGAAAATGAAAAAAAAGTAATTGATGCAATTATCAGTGCATCACAGACGAAGAATAGTGGTGATGGAGTGATTTTTGTCATACCGATTAGTACAACGTATAATATCACTACTGGGAACGAAGGACTGTAATTCGCTAATCTATAGCGAAGTTATTCATTTTATTATTTGATTGTGATAATTTAGTTGTAAAATAACGAATATCGGTCAACTGCAATTCAAATGGATTGGATCATCTGCAAATCTATGACATGCCCTACAGATGAACTGCAATGGTTGATAGCAAGTCATACAATATTTTTTTACAGATAATTTATGGCCACAATTTCTGCAAGAATCAACACGGATGCTATTAGAAAATTCTGTTTTGTTTTGTGCATCAGTCATTTGAAAGTTTGGCAATTATGCAATCACCTTTGTTTGAATTTTTGTTTGTTCACGGAATTTTTTCTTAAACGAAGTATTTCTAGGAGTTGCCCTTAATCTAAAATTACAACATGGACACCAAAACCCTTCCCAATTAAGAAACATCGAACATACTTGGCAACGTTTTTGTCCACTGGCATATCTGCCTTCGCCAGTTGGTTTTTTTGCCTTGTATCGAATACAAACACCATTACATGTCATGAGAATTAATTTAGTGAACACCATATTTAATTGAAAAGGAGTGATGCGAAATTAGTATTTTTAAAATCAAAAAATACATGTTTATGTAAATATGATAATCATTTTACTATCAATAAAAAACGAAAATCAATCGGATTATTTTATATTCTAAAAAATTCTAACTGTATGTACTTTAACCTATAAGGTAAACAATGAAAGATGAGGCTCCGACAGAAAATTGTTTTTCATTGTTTGCTTTTTTTAAAAAAATTTTTGTGATGGATTGACGAGATCCATCACCTATAACTATGATTTGAACATGAAAAGTCAGTTGTAAAAAAATTGCAACTAACTTGACTTGTTCAATTATAGTTAAGATAATTTTTCATATAAGGCGCGCGAAGAATTTGTTAGAATAAATCAATAGTAAAAAAAATCAATTTATTCAATGCAACAATTAACGACTTGTGCCTATTTTGGCAGGATTTTTTCATGTATGAGAAATAATCCATGAAAAGTACAAAATCCATAGATTTACAGATATCAATTAATTTATCAAGTATGTTGTTGTGTTTTTTGCATGGTACATTATTTTGTTAATAAAATACGTCATACGCCAAACAAACCAAATTATTGTATTAGTTGCGGTCAATCAAATCTAAAAGATGATGCAGTTTTAGCTACTACAGGTGCATCTGAAAAATATGCAGATTATGTTCCATCTACCTTATGTTTGTCATGTGAGACATTGATGATAATTACTACACAGCCAGGAGCAGTTGTAGGAGTTAATCATACTGTAGGCAATCAAGTAACTGTAAGAAATAGCTAATATCCACAAAAATCCAGGTATTCGTATCAAGTATTACACAGATAAATTTACAGAAATTTCAAATTAAAACATGTCAGAGGATATCAAAGATAGAATCAAAGATGTGATATCTAAAAAAATTGGAAAGTTAGCAAGACCAAA
>CAYFOW010000024.1:0-22261 GCA_964344885.1 uncultured Candidatus Nitrosopelagicus sp.
TTCAATCTCTGAATCTCAACTTCTTTTGGAATTAATGCCGGCATTTGTGCCATATGACCATTAGTGTCTCTTTCAAATATAAGGCAAGAATCTCTTTCTCAAATTGATATTGTCAAAATATCTTATCTTTTTTAAAAATTCATATAAGATCTATATTGTTTGTATTCTACACCATCTAATTATTTCATCATGTTTTTCAATAATTACCTATGATTAACATAGTTGATTAACATAGAAAAATTACTTGATAAATATTAGAAATTACTATACCTATTAGGTTCAAATCTTGATTATAAGATACTTTCAAAATTATGCAGAAAAAATACGTAAAACCCAGAATGTTGCACGTGAGAACAACATTCCAATATGGTTCTTGACTGTATTTGATGCATTATTCTTCTCATTATTCATCTCCTGGGGTTTATCAATTGCAACTTGGACCTTTCTTGATCACTGGATTGTAATGTATGATTACAAGTCATCGATGCTCACTTCAATTGTAGATCTATCTCAAAACTCTGTCTTGATTTATTTTGGAATTATTACACTGACCATATTTGATAGGCTGATTCTAGTTTCTGTGCGTCTTCATTCTTACATTAACAAGAGAATTCTCAAGACCGTTAATTTCTTAGATATCTATCTATGGAAAAAGACTGGCAAAGATGCAGTAGTATCTAATATGATGTGGAAGTTTCAATCAAAATTCTCAAAAATATCTGCACAAAAAAGGCGACAGATGACACTAATTTTGTTGGGATTGATGATTATCTTTTACTCTTATCGTTTCATAATGTGATTAAACTAAATACATGTTAGATTGATGTTTTCACATGACTAGAATCATCAAGATTACTGCAACTAGTCCCTATGCAGTAACTGTTGGTGGTGAAACAAAACATATCTGCAGATGTGGTCTAAGTAAAAATCAACCAATTTGTGATACAACACACAACAAAATGTTTGATGAAGAAGATGGAAAAATCTATCTTTATGATGAGGATAATAATCGAGTAGAAGTTAAGATTGTAGAATCAAAAGAGTCTACTGACTAGTTTTGTATACTGTATCATGATATGCATGCGGAACCATTCTTCTTGCAATCATCAATAGCTCGTGTGCTGATGTATCTAAGACGTAAGTATCTGCCCAGTCTTTGTAATCTCTAATTGATCTACCAAACCCTTGGAGCAGTTTCATTACTGCTTGTGACTTGTACCATAAGGGAAATTTATTCATCTTTACTTTTGTTCTGGTCTCTGAAAGCATTGGGTATGGTGCTTTTGCTATGATTTGAAATCTTGCAAGATCATCTTTAAGATCAACTCCTTCCCAAAGTGATGATGAAAGTAATACTCCGTTTGGATCATCTGCATGTTCCTGGATTATTTGATCTTGTGTCTTTCCTCCTGCATTGATGCTATGACAAATTCTAACTCTCTTGGAATTCTCAGGTGACAAATTTTCTAAAATATCGTAACATCTGGACTTTGATGACGTCAAGATCAACCCTCGCTTGTCTCCATATTCTGTCATGATTTGATTGATCTTTCTAATCACTTCTAGTTCATCTTCTCTTGTAACTCCATATCTCAATCTCTTTACATCGACAAACTCGATTCTTCTATGTTCTACTGGGAATGGTGATTTTGCAGTATCCACAATTGCCACTTCCTCGGGATCAAATCCTGTGTTCTCGCAAAAACTATCTTTGTCAATTGTTGCAGACATGAATACCTGTACCGGATGATCAAAATACTTTCTGACATATTTTGAGATATCCAGTGGCTTTACTGAAAGTGATCTGAATTTTCCCATATTATCAAAGTATGGCTTGTTTAGGATGAAATTTTCTTTGTTTGAAAAGATTTCCGCACGTGACTCTGCAAATTTCAGATATTTATTCTCAAGAGTCTTTACTACTTCATAATCTGGGTTTTCTTGAAATGCTCTGCTGTTTTCTAAGTTCTTTATCTGCCTGGCATATGATTCAGACAGATCATCAGCTAAGCTCATCACTTGGTCAATATCAGTTAAATCATAATTTTCTACATTTATCTCACATTCAGTAAGGTTTCGTTCGTAAATGTCGATTCCCACAAATTGAATTATCTGGTCTTCAATCCTATGTGCCTCATCAAATATTGCAACTTTCTTATCTAAAAATTCAGCATACTTGTCTTTTTGATATTTGATCATCTGAAAGTATGACGCATAATTCCAAATTGATTGCGGTGCTACAAGACTCTGATATTTCTGTAAATAGTATAGGCAGTCATTATCACCAACTTTGTTTGCTGCTATATCTGCAAGTGTTGGTTTGTATTTGCACATTTCTTTGATCTTTTGCCCATCCTTTTCAACTGTCACACTACATGGGCCTAAATCACATGTCCATCTGTTTTGTTTTGCAAACTCTGTTTCAGTCAGATCAATTCCATTTTTTTCCATCAAATGAAAACATGCAAAATTTGGCATTCCTTTATTTGGTTTGAACCATGGCATATCCCGCGTATATTGATCCTGTAGATGTTTTGATGCTGTAACTACAAATGAACTTCCAAAATAACCTGCTATGCTTGCAGCAATCAATGATTTACCAATTCCTGTAGGTGCTGAAAGCAAGATCACTTTAGCACCTGAATCAATCTTTTCTTGAATTTTATGCATTAACTCTTCTTGTAATGGTCTGGGATCAAAACCTCTTGGGAAATGCTTTAGAATTCCTTTTTGAGATTCTCTGTCAAACTTTAACTCAGACGTTTCTTGCTTTGTAACCTGCTCAGTTTTCGGTCTTACAGGTCTGACCCCTGTAATTTTATAGTAGAATTTTTCAATTGCCTCTTGCTCTGAAACAGTATTCATACACTGAATTGGTTTTGTACATTCACACTTTACCTCGATCATATTTTTACTAAACTCTGAAACTGTGATTGATTTTTTGCATTTTGGACAATTCAATATCGTTTCTGTCTGTACTGGGTATATATCAGATAGTAACCGTGAGATTTAATCATGTGTTAATTGTAAACAAACTAGTTTTTACAATGAGAAAACATGAAATCAACAAAAGAAAAAAAGCAACACAGAGACGAAAGAGTCTTACTAAAAAGCCAATAAATGTAAGACTATGTAGTGTTGGAGGATGTGTACAGTCTCGTTTTGCAAATGGATTTTGTGAGGCACATTACTACAAATTTACATCAAAAAATGATCTCTTTGGTTTGGGAAAAAACAGTTGATAACAGAATTATAACTTGTAATTATGTGATTTGTCATTGACTAAGATTAATCCTCTTGATGTATTCTTGTGGACATTTAGAAGAAATCAAAATGATGTTATCAACTTATACAATTCTCTATCTCCTGTAATGCAGCTTACAACAGGCGGCAATATGCTAAATTTTGGATATTGGCAAAATAATGTAACCCCAATTCAGGCACAAGAGAAACTATGTGATTTGGTAGGTAATTTAGCTGAATTATCTTCAGGTAATACATTACTTGATGTAGGTAGTGGGATATCTGCACCTGCCATATACTGGGAGTCTCAATTTAATCCACTTGAAATCTATAGCATTAACATAAATCATAATCAAATCTGTGATGCAAAAGAACTGATAAGACAAGAATCATCCCCTTCGAAAATAACGCCTATAGAATCTAGTTCAATTCACATACCTTTTTCAAATAATTGCTTTGATAGGGTAATTGCATTAGAGTCTGCTCAACACTTCAAACCATTTGAAACATTCCTTTCTGAATCAAAGCGTGTATTAAAAAATGATGGAATATTTTCATTTGCAATTCCTGTTACCAAGCAAAATCCAACTCTAAAAAATCTTGGTATCTTGTCAGTTACTTGGTCATCTGAGCATTACACTGAAGAATTTATTTTAGAAAAGACATCTGAGCAGTTTGAAATATTGGATAGATCTCTGATTGGCTCTTTAGTTTATGATCCATTAACTGACTACTATACAAAACACCGCAAACAGCTAAAAGAAAAAATAATGACGCAATTCCCATCATATCTTGAAAAAATCTTATTCAAGTCATTACAAAAGATGAAACAGGCATCACAACAAAAAACAATTGATTATCTACTGGTAAAGTGCCAAAAATAATGCTGTAAATCATTCTAGATTTTTGAAAGTAAGATAATATACCCAATATATGATGTAATTTTGATGAGCACCGTTCCAGAATCTAGATTAGAGTTACTAGCTGAGATGGAAAAAAAATATGAACAAAAAGACACAGAATTTTTTGTAAATTTGCTAACTGATGAGGATTATGTCATTCGATGTAGGGCAACTTGTATTCTGGTTGATTTTGGTGGTGAGGACAAGGTATCTTACATTGCTAAGGTTCTCAAAGATGATCCAAATGAATTGGTTCGTCATGAGGCTGCATTTTCTTTGGGTCAGATGTGCTACAGCAGTGGAATCCCTGCATTAGAAGATGCAACTCTAAATGATCCAAGCTTCTTTGTTCGTCATGAGGCTGCAATTGCATTAGGTGTTGTAGGTTCAGAGGGTGCAGTTGAATCATTAAAAAAGGCACTAGATGACCCTGAGAGTTCAGTTAGAGATTCTGCAGTAGTTGCACTATCTAATATTGATTTTATGTCAAAGATGGGTAAAAATGAAGATTTTGCAAAACTAACTGGCGGATAATCTTTAGACCGTTTTGGAATCTTTATAGTATTGATCTTATGTGAAATGTATCATGTACAAAAATATTGTAATTGCGTTTGTTACGCCTAAAACAAAAAAAGTCTCATTTGAGAAAGGTTTGACTCTTGCTAAAAAATTTAATACTGATCTCACATTAATTGAATGCCTTTACAAATCACCTTCAAAATTTTTCTTCTTTGATACAAAATCTGATAAATCTGCAAGAGAAAAACAAAAGAAACAGGCCGAACAAACTCTAAATGAATTCAAGGAATTAGCTGAGAAATCCGACATTAAAGTAAAAACCAAAATTACCTTTACTGATTCAGTTTCAGAATGGGTGATTGAATTTGTTGCATCACATGAAGTTGATTTATTGATAATTGATCACCCTCATTTGTCTGAAATTGAAGAATCATTCTATCACGATTTGCTAAATGCAATTCATCATGAAGTAAAGTGTGATGTGTTGACAATTCAGTAATTCATTAGTATCTATTGTATGAATACTATCTACATACATTTCAATACCTTTCAAATTTGAATCTCATCATGTCTTTAGCTAATTGCATGATAACTAACAGTCAGATTATTACTCTAGGAAAATATCATAATCTGATAGGGGGAGAATAATACATGACTGATGATCCGGTAAAGAATATGATCAAGGAATTAGGTACACATCTGTCACAAAAAGAACATTCTGATGTGGTACTAAATAATGGAAAAGGAAAACAATTCCTCATTGCACCATCTGAATTCTCTGAGATAACTGAAACTACTGCACCTAGAACTATTGCATTTGTAGATGGTGGTGATGGTCCATTAGAAGAATCACCAAATTTCTTAATTACAATTAACCGTGTCTACTTTTCACTATTTCAGGGCAAAAAAAGAATTAAACCAAAGGCAAATCCCAGAATTCAATTTTTCTCTTATGTGACATCTGAAATCATTGACTCTAATGGAAAAAAAAGCGTAAGTTACAATACTCGATTATTTCCACATCGTAAAGAAGACAGTGTATATCTGCCTGCTGAATCTGACCTTACATCAAGTACTGAAAGCACTTCGGTCTTACAAGGTGCCAGATTAAATTCACTTGGACGTCGTTTTGCAGAATGGCAATTGGCAATTCATGTAGTTGAGTCTGAATTAAAATCAGGAGATATGATTGTAATGGATGGTTCACTACAAACTAACTTCAAAAATGAGATAAAGTATGCTCAAAAATTATACGACCTTGCAATTAGCAAGGGTGTAATTGTGTGTGGATTAGCAAAGACTAGCCGATTGATTACTGAATCCGGTGATCCTTTGTTGGCACGAATCTCTGAAATCTCTGAAGATGTTTCATATGGAAAATGGTACGTCAAGGTTGCTGAAGAAGTATCTGCAGATGATAGGGGATTTATGTTGGCAGTCAAATTCCATCCAAACTCAAAATTTGTATTTAGATTTGAAATTTTACGTGAACAATTTTCTGCATTATCTCACAATGAGTTAAACTCTGTTTTGAGCAGTTTGGCTGAGAATTCTCAAGATGTTGCAATGCTTGGATATCCGTATGGTGCAATTGATGCAGACAGGTTTGCTCAAGTAAGACGTGATGAATTAAGTATGTACCAGGGATTGATCTTTTCAGAGAAGATGGGACACCCTGAATGGAAACGACTACAAAAGTACAGTTCAAGTTTGGCTGCACATGACGTTCTAAATGAGGTTACAAGCTAATGGATGATATCTCAGTTGTAGGTCAAGTAGTTGGTGGAAAGTTTGGAGACATTCTGATTCGCCAAAAGACTGGAACTAATTTGGAAATTGGAGACTTGATGGTATCTGAAGAGAATGGTTCGTTTCTAATTTTACAGGTATTTGCATTAGAGTATGGCTCTCAAATTCAAGACCGAATGCAACAGATGATGTCTGGTGTAAATCTGGAACAAGGTGTAACTGATGCGACATTTTATGAGCCTGAATTTGTCAATTACGTACTTGCTAGAATCAAGCCATTGGCAAGAGTGTTTTCTGAAACAAATGATGTCAAAATACCAAAATCACTTCCTTCATTCTTTAACAAATTACGATTAATCTCAAAAGATGATTTGAAATTTTTACAAAAAGAACAAGATCAAATCTTTGTTGGTCATATTAGGAGTGGCAGCAAAGTAATTACTGAAGCAGAAGTATGGCTTCCAGCTGAAGATGTATTTTCTCATCATATGCTAATTCCTGCAACAACTGGACGCGGTAAATCTAATTTGGTAAAGACCATCTTATGGCATCTACTAGATACCAACAAGGTAGGTTCTCTTGTCTTAGATGCACATGATGAATATTTTGGTAAACAAGGAGTAGGACTAAAAGATCATGTCCGTGCAAATGAAAATCTAGTTTACTATACTCCATCTAATCCTCCTCCTGGTGCAAATCGACTTACGATAAACCTCCAATCAATTAGACCTGATCACTTTGAGGGAATTGTTGATTTCTCTGATGCACAATTTCAGGCAATTCGTACCTATTACAACCGATACAAAAAGACCTGGATTCGGCAAGTCATGATAACTGATCCAGTTGCAGTTGAGATGGAAGGCGACAACAAACGAAACGGAGAATTTCATGCAGCAACTTTGATGGTGATTCAGAGAAAATTGAGATTAATTTTAGGTTTACAAAAAGATGAAGAAGGCACAATCATCTCAAGGCATGAGGTATTTGATTCTACAACACGCGGTCTGACTACTGTCACTGACATCGTATCTGACATTGAGAAAGGGCGTGTAATTGTCTTAGATACTTCAAGATTAGGTGATGAGGCAGAATTAATTGTTGGAAATATTATTGCTGCAAAATTATTTGAACACTACAAAGATGCCAAGGCTCGAGGTGAATTAGAACGAAAGCCAGTTGCTACCATAGTGATTGAAGAAGCTCCACGTGTAATTGGTGAAGATGTTCTTACATCAAAAAATGACAACATCTATGCCACCATTGCCAAAGAGGGTAGAAAGTTCAAAGTTGGTCTTACTGCAATTACACAACTAAGTAGTGTCATCCCTAGAACTATCCTTGCAAACATGAACACAAAGATAATTTTGGGAAATGAGATGAAACAGGAACGAGAAGCAATCATTGCATCTGCATCTCATGATTTATCTGAAGACGACAAAAACATTGCAAGTCTAGACAAAGGTGAGGCAATAATTACAAGCATCTTTGTTCCCTTTGCAATGCCAATAAAGATTCCATTATTTGAACAAGTAGTAAAAGAAAATACCTCCTTACCTGAAACAGGTAAGACAAAGGTGTTTTAGATGAAATTTGCACATCTCTCAGACATACATCTGGGATTTCAAAAACATGACTCACTACAAAAAGTTGAGCAAACCGTATTTGAAAATGCAATTGATGAATGCATTACGCAAAAAGTAGATTTTGTATTAATTCCTGGTGACATGTTCCATGTCAACATACCTGAGATGCGTGTTCAAAAGTATGCGTTTGCAAAATTTCGTGATCTATACAATAAGGGAATTCCTGTCTATGTTGTATATGGCAGTCATGATTTTTCTCCTGTATCAAACTCTGTAATTGATTTGCTTGCTGAGATTGGATACATCATCAAAGTTACTCATGCAACTAGTTCCGATGATGGTTCAATTCATCTTGATTTTCACACAGATGAAAAAACAGGTGTCAAAATAACTGGTCTATCTGGGCTCAAGGTAGGTAAAGACCGGGAATACTATGAAAAATTAGACCGTACCTCCCTGGAATCAGAAAAATCATTTAAGATCTTTTTGTTTCATGGTGGAATCTCTGAGATGAAGACTGAAACTGGAATGGACGGTGATCATATGCCAATGTCTTTGTTGCCTAAAGGATTTGATTATTATGCAGGTGGGCATCTGCACAAGTTCAATCATCAGGAATTTGCTGATTACCCTCATGTAGTATATCCTGGAACCCCCTTTGCTGGATTTCACTCTGATTTGGAGGAAAATGCTAAAGGACAGAAACGTGGTCTAGTAATTGTTGAATTTGAAGATAAAATAAAATCTGTTAATTTTGTTGAATTAGAAAACACTTCATACGAACTAATTGAGATTGATGCAGAAAATCGATTAGTTGATTCAGTAAATAATGAACTGAAAAAAAAGATTGAACAAATTGAACCTGAGCAAAAAACTATAATCTTAAAGATAAAAGGTGAACTTACTTCTGGAAAAACTGCAGATGTGGATATCTCATCAATATGTAACTCTCTAAATGAACGAGGTGCACTAGTAGTTAACATTGATAAAAATCAATTAACATCTAAAGAATATTCAATTACCGAAGCTAAAGGAAACAACAAAGATGAAATTGAAACAAATGTATTTTCTGAAAATATTGGCCAACTTCATTTTAAACAAAAGTCACTAATTGGTGATGATGGAATCAAACTTGCAAAAAAATTACTTGCACAATTAGGCCAGCACAAATTAGATAATGAAAAATCTTCTGATTATCAATTACGAATTAAAAAAGAAGCACTAGGAATTTTGGAGTTGGATTCTGATGATTCTTAATTCTCTAATACTTGAAAATATTCGTAGTTATACTCATGAGGAAGTTGAATTTTCTCGTGGAATTTCTCTATTTGAAGGTGATATTGGTTCTGGAAAATCTACCGTACTGATGGCAATAGAGTTTGCTTTATTTGGATTGGGTTCGCAAAAAGCAGAATCACTCTTATCAAAAAAATCTCAAGATGGATATGCAATCTTGGAGTTTACCGTAAATGGAACAAAATGTGAAGTAAAACGTGGATTAAAGAGAAAAAGCACTGGTGTTAGTCAAGACCCAAAGAACTGTTGGATTCGAGTTGACGGTGAGAAGGAACCTCTATCTCCATCTGAATTAAAACAACGTATACTACAAATTCTCAAATTCAATGAACCATCTGATCCAAAAGCAGAAAGCAGGATTTTCAGATATGCCATATTTACTCCACAAGAAGCAATGAAAGAAGTTCTTTCTGACTTTAGAAAACGCCTGGAGACAATTCGAAAGGCATTTGGAATCGAAGATTATCAGATGGCAGCACAAAATGCAAATTTCTTACTTGGTGAATTAAAAAGTGAGGTTCGTATCCTCAAAGAAAGATTCAGCAATATCTCTGAAATTGAATATGAAATTAAAAAATCTCACGAAAAAGTGTCATCTATTGAATCATTAATACAGAAATTGGCTATATCTGAAAAGAAATTATCTACTGATGAATCTGATAAAAAATCTCAGTTAGACCAACTACGGAAAAAAGATTCGGAGAGAATCACATTGAGTACCAAATTTGATTCCCTATCTGAGAAGATTGATGATGCAAATTCTAGAATCAATTCCAAAAAAAATGAAATCACTGAACTTGAAGAGCAATTAAAACAAACTAATTCTCAATTAATTGAACTTGATGAAATCTCTTCTCCAACTTTGTTGTCTCTTTCTGAAATTAACAAAAAACTTGATCAATTCCAAAAGATAAATGATGATCTAATCAAATCTACATCTAATAAAGAAAATATCTTAGAAAACATCTCCAAACTAAAAGATTCATTGGGTAAACACCTCAATGATGACCTTGATTCATTACGCAAGTCCTTATCAGAATTAAAAGAAACACATTCAAAATTAATTATTGATTCAGAATCTACAAACAAAAAATCTGATTCTATTAAAGATGATATCTCCAGTAAACAAGCAATTGTAGATCTCTTAAATAACGAAATTGAATCTTTTTCAAAATTAGGAAATAGCTGTCCTACATGCAAACAAGAGATAACTTCTGAACATCATCATCAATTAGTTGATGTAAAAAAAGATAAGGTCACAAAACTTGAAGGTGAATTAAATGAATTAAAAAATTCATTTTTTGAATCACGTTCTATTCTCAAAGATATTACTGAAAAACTTGAATCCAATGTATCTGGAATACAAGAAATTGAGACTGTATTAATTCCTGGAATCACTCAAATCACTGAAGAAAATAACACATTAGAAAAAATTGAGACAAAAATCTCACAACTAAACTCACTCATACCTGATGAATTTGGAGATAAACCAATCGAACATCTGACTGCACTCAAAGATTCCTTGATAAGATTTGAAAACCTACAATCTCAAAAAAATCAATTATCTCAGACAAAAACAAATAATGAAAATTTAATGAAAAAGTTTCATTCTGAACTTGATTCATTACATAATGATATCTCTGAATTTGACTCTCAAAAAACTGAATTAAAGACGCAACTTGATTCATTAGATGATATATCTTTGCAAATCTCTAGTACAGAGTCTGAGTTAGATGAAATAAATTCTGAACTAAATAATGCTCGTCAGAATTTGGCAGTACACAATGAATCACTCAAAAATGAATCAGAGAAGATTACTCAAAACAATTCCAAACTAGAATTATCTCTCAAATGGAAGAAACAATATGATGTAACAATTCAGTACAAAGAATGGTTAGATGAGTTTTTCATACCTACCATATCTCAAATTGAAAAACAAGTGATGTTGTCAATACTACAAAATTTTAATGAAACCTATAGGCGATGGTACTCAATTTTAGTTGAAGACCCAACAAAGGAATCACGAATTGATGAGAATTTTACCCCTATAGTTCATCAGGATGGGTATGATCAGGAGATTAATTTCTTGTCTGGTGGTGAAAAGACCAGTATTGCACTTGCATATCGCCTTACACTTAATTCCTTGATGAGACACGAGATGGATTCGATGAAATCTAATCTGCTAATTTTAGATGAACCCACTGATGGATTCTCAAAGAATCAGTTAGGTAAGATTCGTGAACTGTTAAACCAACTACAATCTGAACAAATCATTCTTGTCTCTCATGAAAAAGAACTAGAAACTTATGTAGATAAGATATTTCATATCTCAAAACAAGATGGAATATCTAAAATATCTCCTATGACTTGATTACAAATTATTTTAACATGGTAAATCATACGAACCACTATGAAGCGAATTGGTCTATTAGGTTGTGGTGCAATTGGAACTCAAATTGCTATGGCAATTGACTCTGGTAAAATTCCTGCACAATTAACTCACATTTATGATGATGATAAATCTCGTGCATCAATATTACATGAAAAATTATCTACCAAACCTGAAATCGTAGAGAACTCTCATCTATTATCTTCAAATCCAGTTGACCTTGTAGTTGAAGCTGCATCTCAGGATGCAGTTCGTGATGATGCACTGAGCATCTTACAAAACAAAAAAGATCTAATGGTGATGTCAGTTGGTGCATTACTTGATGAGGCAATCTTTGATGTACTGTATGATGCATGTCAGCATTTTGGAAAAACCATTTACTTGCCTTCAGGCGCAATTGCAGGCCTTGATGCAATTAAAGCAGTCAAGGATGAATTGGATTCAGTCACACTAACTACTACCAAACATCCCAAATCTCTTTCTGGTGCACCATTCTTTTCAAACTCTGAGGTATCTGTTGAGGAAATATCTGAGAAGATGACTCTGTTTGAAGGCACACCTGCTGAAGCAATTGGTTTATTCCCAAAAAACATCAACGTATCTGCACTGCTTAGTCTTGCAGGACTTGGCAGTGAGAAAACTAGAGTCAAAATTGTCGCAGACCCACACACTGACAAAAATACTCATCAAATTGAAGCAGTTGGCAGCTTTGGAAGAATCTTTGTAACAATTGAAAATAATCCTGATCCTACAAATCCTAAGACAAGCAGATTGGCAATGCTTTCAGCCATTGAGATGTTAAAAGAAATTTGTTCTGATGGTATTCGCATAGGCACCTAATTTGGCAATAATTGCCGAAGATGCTGAATTTTTAGACAATTTGCACTAGCAAGTGACCCTTTAAATGATTACTAGATTGATTTGACCTGTTTATGCTTAAAGATGAAATCCTGGAATTAAAAAAACAAAAAGATGTAGTAATACTTGCACATAATTATCAAGTTCCTGAGGTTCAAGATGTCGCTGATTTTGTAGGTGACTCTCTGGGATTATCTAGAACTGCTGCAAAAGTCAAACAGGGAACCATTCTGTTTTGTGGAGTTCATTTTATGGCCGAAACTGCATCAATAATTAGTCCTCAAAAAAAGGTCTTAATTCCAGACCTTGAGGCAGGTTGTTCACTGTCTGATACAATAACCGTTGATGAATTAAAAAAATGGAAAGCCCAACACCCTGATGCAATTTCAGTTGGATATGTAAATACGACTGCTGACATCAAGGCAGAACTTGATTACTGCTGTACATCTTCAAATGCATTAAATGTAGTAAATGCAATTCCTGCTGAAAAGGAGATTCTATTTTTACCTGACATGTTTCTTGGAGCATATGTTGCCAAAGTAACTGGAAGAAAGAACATGAAGATATGGGCCGGAGAATGTCATGTACATGCAGGCATCACCCCACAAGATGTTCAAAATAAAATAGATTCACTTGGTAATGCAGAATTTGTCATACATCCTGAATGTAGTTGTACATCACCGATGATATATGATGTCGCTTCTGGTGGTTATGGAGACAGACAGGTTCAAGTTTTGTCAACTGAAGGAATGATGAACTATGTTCATAAATCACCATCTGAGAAATTTGTCATTGCAACAGAGACTGGAATTTTGTATCGAATGCAACAACAAAATCCTGACAAGCAATTTGTTGCAGCATCTGATCAAGCAGAATGTGAATACATGAAAAAGATCACACTTGAAAAAGTTCATGCCTCCCTTATAGAGGACAAATACCAAGTACGTGTTCCTGAAGAGACTGCCAACAAGGCACGTCTGGCAATAGATAGAATGTTGGCAATTAGTTAATTTGAAATTACTTTACTAATACAACTGGAATCTTGGATTTGTGAACCACATGATTTGAGACACTTCCCAAAAATATCTCCTTTAATCCACTATTTCCTCTAGAGCCAATTACTATCAAATCAAATCTTCTGGCAGTTGCAAATTTCACTATGGTCTCTGATGCTGCACCAAATGAGATCTTTGACTCTAGCAAAATTCCTTTCTTTGCAGCCCTTACCTTTGCTTTTTCTAGGAACTTTTCTGCTTTTTCTAGAACCTTTTTCTCTGGATATTTGTCAGACCTATTTGGGAAGTTTTCAATCACAAATATGCCCAAAATAGTTGCTTTACAGTTACGTGCTAAAATAATTGCATGTTCCAAACCCCTAACTGAATTTTTTGAACCATCCAATGGTACTAGAATTCTTTTAATCATGCTTCATAGTGATTTTGTTACTGGTACTATTAAGATAATCTCAGGTTGTCTTGTGTGATAATCTCTCTATGCGATGACTTTGATCATCTCTTCTTGATACTTTTCTTTGCTCTTTTTACTTCTGGGCATACATCTTAACTGCCTTTTACAACATGGACAGTGAATTCCTTCCCACTCTATGTATATGGCACAAAAATTACATCTCTTCTGACCTGCCGCATATCTGCCAATTCCTGAAGGCTTTGATGCTTTGTGATGTGTGCAGATATTATTGCAGTATGCAGTCATGAAATAACCATTGCATCGTTATTGAAATACTGTAATTATATTCTCAGCAATGAGAATAGGATCCTCTCTTAAATGAAATGGCAAATTTCTCTTTTCTCTAAATCTCTAAACTAAGATCTATCCCTTTTACTGAATATGTTATTGAGCCAACTGAAATCATGTCTATGCCTGTTGCAGCATACGACTCTATGTTTTTTTCAGTAATACCGCCTGATGCCTCTAGTTTGACTTTGTCTCTGAGTTTCTCTTTTTTTAATTTGGAGATGGCCTGTCTTATCTTGGCAGGAGTAAAATTATCTAACATGATTATGTCTGCTTTATTTTTTGCAGCAATTACTGCATCTTGGATGGTCTCCACTTCGACTTCAATTTTTTTATGTCTCTTTTTTGCAATCTGAATTAACTCTGTAATCGGCTTACCTGATAACAGATGATTATCTTTAATCATGACCATCTCATCTAGTGCCATTCTGTGTTTTTGACCTCCTCCAATCTTTACAGCCTCTTTGTCAAAAAATCTCAAACCTGGTGCAGTCTTTCGTGTTGAGAATAACTTTGTTTTCTTACTTTTTTTGTTAATTTTTTTTACAAGATAATTTGTCTGTGTTGCAATTCCACACATTCTAGATAATAGATTCAGAGCAGTTCTCTCACATGTTAGGATGTTTCTGATATCTCCTGTAATCTCCAGGATTGTTTGATTCTTTTTTACTTTTGCCCCATCATTACCTTTGATTTTTACTTTACAGTCTTTTATTGCAAAAATCTCTTTTGCATATTTGGTGCCTGCAGCAATACAATCTTGTCTTGATATTATCTTTGCATTAATCTTCTTTTTATCTAGTAAATTTGATGTGATGTCTCCTGTTCTGATATCTTCTTGTAAAAATCGTCTTAACTCTGCTTTTGGATTAAATCCCAACTTAGGTTACCTTTAGAGCAAATTTGCCTTTGGATGTGATTCCCAGAGTCTTGGCAATCTTTGATGTCTCTGGGTCAACTACTAAAACAACTCCGTCCCAATCAGGTGTTAAATCAGAAGATTTGCATATTGGACAGACTTTGCCAATTGTTACATTCTTGCATTTTCTACATGCCATCTCTTTTGCCATGTTAATTCTCCTTTACGACTTCGGCAGTCTCACCTGATGCCTTGTTTATCTCCTCTTGAATCCATTCTTGTGCACCAAGGTATGGTTGTCTACATGTAACTCCAATCTTACCCATTGATGATGCTTTTCCAAGTGATACTGCTGTAATTCTTGTGCGAATTTTTGAGCCAATCTTTAGAGTTCTTTCACTCTGCTTTGCAAGAATGACTCCTGCTTGTACATCACTTTGTAGATAGTCATCCATAACTTGTGAAAGATGCAGCAATGCATCAGTTGGTCCAATTCTGACAAATGCACCAAAGTCTGTGATGTCTACTAGTTCACCATTTACAATCTCTTGCAATTTTGGATAAAATGTTAATGCGTCAAATTCTACTCTATGGAAAGTTCCTCCATCACCTGGAATCATCTTACCCATTGGGTCTATCTTTGCATCCAATATCATTATGATATATCCTAAATCACCACTTACCATACTCTCATACTTTGATCTGAGTATGTTGATTGCAGCCTTCTTTAGGGTGCTTCCAAACAAGTTTGGTGGGATCCTTACAATATCCCCTAGAGTGGAAATTGAAAACAACGGTAAATTTTCTGCCGAAATTCAATTTATGAACCTTTGGGTATTTTTTGAAAGATTTCACTCTTTATGCTGGATTTCTAGAAGGTTTTGGTATCATTAATTGAAATTTCTAGCAAAAAAATCTGCCTATCTTTAAATAAAGTAGTGGATTGTTTTTCCACATGGTTGGTATTGACACCGTCTTAGAAAAGTTGGCAACCGTAATTGATCCTGATTTGAAAAAAGATATTGTTTCAATGGGGATGATCAAAGATTTAGAGATTAATGGTGGTGATCTAAAGTTCACACTTGAGCTTACTACTCCTGCATGTCCATTCAATGATGAAATTGAATCAGATGTACGCAAGGCAGTTGATGAGCTTGATGGTGTTGAGAATTTTGATATGAAAGTTACAGCCAAAGTTATGGAAGGACGTTCACTTGATGCTGATGAATCTATGGCTACAGTCAAAAACATCATTGGTGTTGCAAGTGGAAAGGGCGGAGTTGGAAAATCTACTGTCTCAGTTAATCTTGCATTGGCATTAGCTCAAACTGGTGCCAAAGTGGGACTATTAGATGCAGACATTTATGGTCCAAGTATTCCTTTGATGCTAGGTTTAGAAAAAGCATTCATGGAAGTAGATGAAGAAAAACACAAACTACAACCTGCCGATTGTGAGGGGCTCAAGGTCGTCTCATTTGGTTTCTTTGCAGAACAAGAACACCAAGCTGCAATTTATCGTGGCCCAATTATCTCTGGAATCCTAAAACAGTTTCTAGTTGATACTGAATGGTCTAATCTTGATTATCTTATAGTTGATTTGCCTCCTGGAACCGGTGATATTCCATTAACTCTGGCACAAACCATACCAATTACTGGAATCTTAGTAGTTACCACTCCTCAAGATGTTGCAAGCAATGTGGCAGTAAAGGCAATTGGAATGTTTGACAAACTAAATGTTCCATTACTTGGAGTAATTGAAAATATGAGCTACTTTGAGTGTCCAAACTGTAGTGACAAACACTACATCTTTGGAAATGGCGGTGCCAAAAAGATTAGTGAAAAACACAACATTCCTTTCTTAGGTGAGGTACCTCTTAATTCTGGAATCATGTCTGCATCAGACCTCGGAAAGCCAGTAATGATTACTAATCCTGAATCATCAAATGCTGATGCATTTAGAACTGCTGCAAAAAATGTTGCAGCGCAATGTAGTATTGTTGCTGCAAAACTACAAGAAGAACTTAAAGCCGAAGCTGCTACATCTAACTAGTTGCAACTTCCTGACTCCTTACGTGATGAACTAAAAAATCCCTTAGGTGAATTAATTCCTGATTCTGATGTATCTCTTGAAACACTCTCTGATAAGATACCTCTTGATTCCTTTGTAGTTACAGTTGGTGATAAGACATCTGAGAAGATGATTGAGTTTGGAATAATTCCAAGTGTGCAGATAATTGATGGCCAAGAAAAGAGAGTAAAACGTGATGTTCCTCAATTTGATGGATTAACTGAGATGAGTTGTGTGAATCCTGCAGCGCAAATCACACCTGATGCAATTGATACAATCAAAAATTCCTTTAAGGAATCTGACCCAGTTAGAATAACTGTCATAGGTGAGGAAGATCTTTTAGTGATACCTGTCTGCATGTATGCACCAAAAAATTCTGTCGTATTATATGGTCAACCAAACGAAGGTTTGGTACTTGTATTTGTAACAGATGAAATTAGAAATAAGACTAAATCCTTACTTGAATCAATGATTTGACGGGGTGTGATGAGACGGTGGCTGTATGATTTATGATTACACTAGTAAAAATCTGACCCTACCTAAAATCATATGAAAAGTTAAGTTACCCGGCACCACATATTTTCGTGATGCTTTCTGATTCTGGACACGTTCGTGTAATTGAGGAATTCTTTGAAAAAAAAGAATTTTCAAAAGTCATATCATACTGTAATGACTTGCTTCAAAAGGAACCTGAGAATTTGGTTGCATTACATAATGGGTGCACTGCATTTTTACGTTTAGGGAAATTTGATGATGCAATCTCATTTTGTAACAAAATCTTATCTCTACAATCTTCTGACTCACACGCACTACAAACTAAAATCATTTGTCTAGAAAATCTTGGAAGAATTGATGATGTACTTGAATGCTGTAACCTCTTACTACGACATAATCCACATGATTCATTTGCACTAGTAAGTAAGGGATTGGTCTTTAATCGGATGGGAAATCATGATGATGCAATATTATGTTATGATGATGCAATAAAATTTTCCCCAAAAAACGTAGATGCATGGGCAAACAAAGCTGCCACGCTATCTTATCTTGGAAAGTCATTTGAGGCAATTACCTGTTATGATATGGCTCAAGAAATTGATCCATCTCTGACTCAGTTTGGTTTGGCAAAATCAAAAGAGTTTCAAAAACTAGGACAACAAGATGATGCATTTTTGGCAGCACAGGGAATTAGGTTGAGAGTAGCAGAACAATACAAACAGAATGCTTTGCAAAAAAAGATGTCCATTCATGATTTTTTCACACAACTACAATATGAAAAAGAGAAACAAAATGAAGAACTTCGTAACTATTCATTCTCTATAAAACAAACTTGGTCAACCTAGATCGAAGAAACTATTGACTCTCTATGATAAACTGATTTTCTTACATGATATATTGTGAAGTTAGATTCTGATTTGAGACTTGAGATACTAGAAAAGGTGGGAATCTATTCTAATAGATTCTCAATTAGCGAGCCCCAAGTTTTGTTGAGCTCTCGTGAGGTACTAGATGTTCCAAAGGAGTTGACTGAGGGACGTCGTACTACTGCATACAAGTATTATGGCGTATCTTACATTCAAAGCAATTTGGTCTTCATTAATGTGCGAAAGATTCCTGATGAAAAATGTCTTGAAGATACCATAGTTCATGAATTAATTCACATGCGATTTCCATACATGAGTCATGGCAAAAGATTCAACAAACTTGTTCGTCAGGGTCTTAGAGGCAAGACATTTCCACCATACAAAAAACGTGCTAGAAAATCTCAATGAAATACTTTGGTAATTCTCAAAATCACTGACACAATAACCATGTATACTGCAGTAGCTACTGCTTCAGCAATTAGTGATGCAATGTATGGCTCGTAATTCTGCTCAAGTAAATAGAACTGTAGTGTCCACCTAATTGCCAAATAAAATACCTCTGCAATGCCTAATGATGAGACAAGTCGGATCAGCTCTTTTTTGATGAGATCTGGCCTCATCGAGTGGTAGCGTTTTCTGTTATCTATGTAAAATAGAGTGCCAAAGAATCCAAAAAATACTGCATAGCCTGCTGCAATGGTTATGGTGGTATTTAGATAATTTACTTGGTCTCCAAAAAATTGGGCTACTCCTGCAGTAATGCTTGCTGAAAGAGCAAAGCAGATCAACAGATTCCTGTTTAATCTAATGTACTCTTTACTGATCTTCAATATCTCTCAAAGCATTTTGTTCAAAATAAATGCAGATTCTCTCATTTTTCTGATGAAATTATACATGATAGAAAACTAATATTGCAAGGATTTTGTTCAAAATTATCTATGAATTTGTGGCATGACATTGAGACTGGGCCAAATGTACCTGATGTAATTAACACCATAATTGAAATCCCACGTGGTTCTCAAAACAAATTCGAGTATGATAAAAAGCATAATTTGATGAGACTTGATAGAGTTCTATTTTCACCATTTCATTATCCTGGTGATTATGGCATCATACCTCAAACATTAGCTGATGATGGTGATCCACTTGATGCACTTGTGATGATTACCAATCCTACATATCCTGGCATCTTAATTGAGGCAAGACCTGTAGGTGTGCTAAAGATGACTGATAATAATGAATCAGATGAGAAGATCTTGTGTGTTGCAACTGATGATCCTCGATACCGCCACACAAACAACATATCTGATATTGATGAACACATACTCAAAGAGATTGCACACTTTTTCCAGGTGTACAAGGATTTGGAAGGCAAAAAAGTTGAGATTGATGGATGGGAATCATCTGAAAAAGCAAAATCCATGATTCAGAATTCTGTTGCAAAATACAAAGAGACTTTTAAAAAATAATCTTAATTTTAATTACAAAACTGTGAATTGTAAAATTCTTTGAGTCTTGTTATTATAATAAAAAAAGAGTTTAAGGACATCCTTCCATCTTTTGAATGAAGTAGCCTTTCTCCTTGATTTGATTTTCTACTGGTTCTGGTGCACCTTGTGAGTGACAGAATTGGCATTCCTCAGTTGTAACTGTGGCTTCGCCTTCTCCTACAGAACCTAGCCATTCTTTTGCATATTCGATTGCCTTTGGATGGTCTTGAACATCTGTGATGACATCAAAATGCATTGTATGGCCGTCTTTTGCTTTGACATAAGTGTCATAGACATGAATTTCCATAATTTTGCCTGACAGAAGGGATATTTAATTCAAATATTCACTCTAAGACATTGAAACAAAAAATCAAGGCTGTTTTCTCAGGTGGCATGATTACAATTGAATTAGATGATTCAAATTCACCTGAAACTGTGGTTGCATTTTTAAAATCAATCCCGTTCTCAGTTGAATCACACATTTGGGGTGAGGAAATATACACTGACTCTACGCCTATATCTCAACCTGAAGAAAATGCAAAGCCCATAGTATCTCTAAATGATGTTGCATACTGGCCAACTGGAAAAGCAATCTGTCTTTTTTATGGCCCAACACCAATTGGCAATCCTGGTGAAATCACACCATATTCACCAGTCAATGTGATTGGAAAAATTATTGATGCTGATAAATCAGTTTTATCTGGAATCAGTGATGGTGAGAAGATTTCATTTGAGCCTATTTAGAAATTATTTCAATCTGTGCTATCTCATTACCTAGCAAAAATGCATTCATCTCTTTTGTAATGCCTGAGTAAATTATCCATGGATATGGGTTCATCTCCATGTATTTTCTATCTGTCTCAGATGGTCTTGCCTGTGAATCTGGATGTGAATGAAACACTGAGATTATTTGTTTGCCACTCTCTTCTGCTTTTTTGTATGCCTCAATCGTCTGCTCAGCTGAGATAGTAAAATGCACATTTGATTTGTCAATATTTTCTGCAATGAAAATCTCTTCTATAATCCAATCACTACCTATTTTATTTCCAAATAGTAACGCACATGATTCAAATGGCTTTTTGTCTTCTGCATGATTCTCTAATTTTGACTTGTCTTTTTTAGAGATGATGACTCTTTCCAAAATCACTCTACTGTAACTGTGCCAACCATCCATGGGTGCACTATACAGTAATAATCAGTTGTACCTTGTGATGAGAATGTATATTCAAATTTCTCTCCTGCTGAAAACATACCTGAATCAAATAATCCATCTGGTCCATCATCAGGGGTTCCACTGGTGACTGTGTGTACTGCATTATCATTACTTGTCCATACTACTGTAGTTCCAGACTGTACTGTGATATCTTCTGGATCAAAGTAAATTTGACCATCACTTATCATACCTGCTCCTGCTGGAATGGAAACATCTGCAATTGTTGGCTCTTGTGGTTTCTCAACTACGATTGTTGAGATCATCCATGGATGCAAGATACACATGTATTCATATTCGCCTATTGCCATATCCGTTGTATCTAACTGGTATACGTCTCCTTCATTCATCATACCTGAATCAAATGTCTCACCAAAGTCCAATGAGCTGGTGACTGTGTGGGCCATTGGGTCTTCATTAGTCCATTCTATTGTATGTCCTTGCGGCACATGCGCTACATCTGGTTCATAATCTGGATTGCCTTGTTCACTTGAGCCTACCAAAATCGCAATTGCAAATATTGGTCCTGTGGGTTCAATTATCTCAGCTGCTTCTTCAGATACTACTTCTGATACTTGTGGGATGAGATATTCAGTTGGTCCTGCAACTCCAAATACTACATATGCCAAAATTCCTGCAATAGTTGCCAAGATGTAGATAATTCCAATTGGCTTGACATACTCTGGAATCTTCATTGACATGTATGAGATGACTATTGCTGGTGCTGCAATTAGCAACATTATTCCTGCAAATGTTGGTAATGTTGATACTGAATTAAACAGGAATCCTGCTGCACCAAATGATAGTGCAATTGAGATTACAACTAGGTATGTTGCCTTTGCTCTGTTTGTAGTAGATACACCGCCATCTAAGATGCCTGCGCCTAAAATAATACAACCAATGAAAAACAATAATCCTGTCAATGCATGCATTCCATCAATGAATGTATGCGCAATACCTGAGTATGAAACGACGACTC
>CAYFOW010000025.1:0-20886 GCA_964344885.1 uncultured Candidatus Nitrosopelagicus sp.
GCAGAGTACCGACGTAACGCCAACCCCTAACGATACACTGCTCTGCTTCATCTGATGTAACGACTCGTTGCTCTGGTTTGTTTTCCCGTTGTCAAGCACGCTTAACAACTCTTGGACTTGAGCAAGTTGTTGAGGAGTCATTTTCTCTATCTTTTCCTTAACTTCTTCTTTCTTTGCTTCTATTGGGTCTTCTTGACTGATCTCGATGTCAAGTAACTCTTCGCTTCTTTTGAAAGCATCACGCATTTCTGTAATCAATGATTGAGGAAGTATTCCTTTGTTTGTTGTATAGACTGCTTCAATTGATCCTTTGTGTCCCATAAAGAACACTCTAAAGTCGTGTGCAATCTTTCCTCTTGATTCTGCAATGAGTAATTGTGTGTCAAAGAATCGTCTTAACACGTATGGTCTCCATTGGAATCGTGGTCTCATTGTTCTTCTTACTTCTCTTCTTATCATAGCGGTGACTAGGAATTTTTTTCCTTTATTGTTTCCACGTCCGTACTTGTATCTGTGATTTGGTGCAATTACTGCATCATCAGGGCCAAGGGATTCACCAAAGTGAATTCTTTCATTAAGGTATGCAAGAAGTTTCTTTCCACCTTCATTTGTGATGAAGGTAAAGTACTCATGGTCTTTCTTTGAAAGTTCACTTCTTACAGCGATTCTTGATGGTTTTCGTGTAAAGGTTGCAATTCCTTGAACAATTGCCAAGTCAGACAAGTCCTTTATCCTCAGACCGTCGGAGGCATCTATGTTTCCTAAGACTTCAGGTCTAAGACCTGCTTTGCCAATCAAGGCCATTATTGCGCCTGCTCGTGTGTCTGCTCTATTGAATAGTTCTGCTAACTCTTGCGATTCAGGTACCTTTTCATCCTTTAACGTCGGTGTAGATGTAGGATTTCTAACCTTCATTTTCCTTGTTACTTTCACATCAAAGTGGTTTAGCCAAGACTTGACAGCAGTGATTGTCACACTGATGTAACTTGGTGCATGGTTTTCGTTTTCCATGTAAGTGATGTGATCCTGTAACAAGTCAGTTACAGTTCGTAAGTCCTTCATTCCTAGTTCTGCAAGTTCCATTGGTGTCATTTCATGTATTTCACAGAATCGTGATAGTCTTCTTAACCAAACTTCAGCAGTGTTTTTACTTCCTCTAGAAACATTATCATTCCATCTTTTCACGTCTGGGTTGGCTAACAGACGTGCTTTCTTAGTTATCTGTCCACTTCTTTTTGTTTGAAGTTGTGTATGCATTTTATCATCTCCGTCCCCTTTTCTTAGTCTCTTAAAATGTCGGGGTATTTTCTAAAAGACCGCATCTTTGAGGTTTCCCTCTAGACAAATATTATGTAAATATCTATTTAAGTATAGATACGTAATTAGTTAACAGATAGCTTACGTTTTTCATGTGTATACTATTTAATGATGCATACAGATTTAGTTATTTAGAGAGAAGGCAAAGACCCTCTCCAATAGGTGATTGAGATGGATAAGAACGAACCGTTAATGATTGAAATTGGTGTTACAATGGTAACGATGACACAAGAGGAGTTTGAAATATACCAAAAGACGGGTGTGTTCTAAATGGAGCACGTCCTTACAAGTAAAGACCTTGAAACTTTAATGTGGATAGAAATAGGATTACCAAGCCTAAGCATAAGACCGAAGTTTTGAGACAAGATACTTAACGTTTAACATGAATTTGTGAAATATGCCTGCTAGAGAATGGAAGGATCAAGACGAAATACAAAAGAAGAAGATACTAAAGGCTCTTAGAGATAGCAAACTTCCATATCTTAACATACAGCAAATAGCCGATGAAACAGGTTTGTTTCGTGATACTGTAGCAAAATACATTCCAATGCTTGTAAAGGAAAAGAAGGTTGAGACTCTTAACACAGGAAGATGGAATATCTACAAGATTAAGAGAAAATAAAATTTAGTCTACTTCCACTTATAATCAATTTCAAAAACATTATTTTCAAACCAATCAACAATTTGTTCAGATTTCTCATCATACTGGCAGAGAAATATTCGTTCATAACAATAAGGTAACGACAATAATGAGTGAGCCGATTTATGTAATTTTTTTATCTCTTCAGGAATCTCTTTAGTTGAAACTAGAAATACAAAATATCCTTCCAGTAATTCAGCATATTTTCTTGTTTGATGTATATCATCTAACTTGAGTGGGGTATTCTTAATTTCTATTATAATAAATCGTTTTGAGTTCGAGTCCTTCATAAAATATCCACAAATGTCAGGTCTAGCCTCTTTAAGAAAATAGAAAACAATTCCTCTATGATCATTGACTTCTGACTTTAGTTTGTTACTTAATGGCTTATCCGCAGTAATTTCAAGATAAACTTCTCCCTTTTCCTTGAATAATTTCTCAAAGGCAGTTTTGATGGGCTTGTAGTAATCTCTTTCTTTCATAAGAACTCTATTCCTTTACTTTTATTCCATAAATCATTAAACCGTCTTTCAATATCTTTTCTAGTTTCAGCACTACCAATTTTTGAGACGGTACCCCACTTTGTAATCCCTAAATCTTTGAATGATGGGCCAGACTGCCATAATTCATTTTGAGTTATGATAAATCTATCATGAAATTCTGATGGTTCACATTTTCTAATCTCTATATTTCCATTTTTTTCCTTGTGTAATCTATCAAACAATGAGGAAAATTTTGTTTTTGACTTTTTTTCTACAAATCCAGTGAGTATCATTACAGGAATATTCACTGGAACTTCTAATGTAAAATCTAATGTGTGCTTACCAATCCACTTATCCATAATTTTTACAAACCCCTGTGCATTCTGAAAAATTGACTCTACTCTTTTTAATGCTGTGTATGGTTGTGATTTTTCAACCGTTATTACTTCTATTGCACCCTGTGGAACGATTTCTTCTTTAATTGCATCTCTCCTTACTGCGGTTCTTTCTAGAATTTCTAATGCAAGTAATGTGCTTTGCATTTTAGAGGCTAGTATAGCATAATCAGGCTTCTTTTTTTCAAATAACTTTAAAACACTTTTCTTTTCTCTTTCAAAATTCCTAACTTGTTGATTTCTTTTGTAATTGTTTAATTCTAAATCACACTGCGCATTCCAATTAACGAATGCATTTCGTGCATTCAAAAGTGGATCTACTAACCCTCCAAATGATTTCTCCAATTCATTTAATTCATTTTTTTCTTGACCTGAAAGAAAGAGTTTCCCTAAATGATATAATCCTCTAGTCTGATTCATTTTATTGATCTCTTGTAGTATCTGATTTCCAATCTGACGTAAATTATTGAGTCCATATTGAAATGTCATGTAAGTAAATTATAACCTAATTTTATTAAGTTTGAATTTTGATAAATGCAGATAGCGATCTGTAAGATTCAGAGAAAATGATTTAATTCAGATCCGAATTATTTTTTCTTCGTTTAAATCTAATCCATTAGTAGTAATCTCAGTAGGAATTACAAGCTTACTTTTTTCTTCAGTGTTAGAAAGAAAATCAGTTATTTTTTGTGATTGTTGATTGATTATTGTCTGTATAATAATAAAATAAGGAGATAGATTTACTGTCTTTGTTCCACGGCCTTCGCCAGATTCGATATCAAGATATTTTTGTAATTCTGTAGGAGCGATTTTTAGATGTTTTAATAGAATAGATATACTGTCTGACAGTCTAATAAGATCTTTAGGTAAAGCCGACTCGTCCCAATTTTTTGTCAGAAATGCTTTGATTGTGTTTAGTTCTTTGATTTTTTTATTCATTTTTGCTAACATTGTAGACTCTTTAATTTTTTCAATTTCATGAATGGAAATTTCAGCATGTTCTAACATGGCTTTAATTTGATACGCAATTCTTTGTTTTGCCCAACTAATTTCTTCACCTTTGTATATCAGGTCATGAGTAGCTATTGCCCAAGCATGTTGCAAAAATGTCTTTATTTGAACTTCAAAAATTATGTTCGATAATTCGTTAAAGGTAGATTCGGGAGGTAGTCCTTCTTCTGGTTTTAGTTTAACGTATAATCTAAGGTCATCATATCCAAAGGATTCTGGAAAATTATATGTGAAATCTTTTGCTGGGGGTCTTCTTTCAACTACCTCAAAATACTGCTCAATTAGATCTGATGCATTTTTTATTTCAGTACTATTTTCTACTACTATAGTACAAGCAAAAAAGTCTTCTAGTTTGTTTGGTTCTGAAATTCTTCCCGTTTCAATTTTTAGTGCATAGCTTTCTCTTGGTTTGATTCTACTGACGTAGTGCCACATTTCCTTTTTATTATTTTTAATAATTTGATCAACTTTTTCCTTTAGTTTTTCATTTGGATCAAATTGTTGTTCATAACATGTATTAATTGAATTAATTACCTTCATTGCCTAACAATGCCTCTTTTAATGCGTTTAGCCTCTCTGTCCTTTGCTTAAGGTCGGTACTTGCACCTCTAGAATTCTTAAAGTACACATAGGCATGCTTGTCTTGAGCACCCAGCGTTTGAGAATCTGTTTCTTCAGTCATTAAATCCACCTTTTCCATAAATGAATTGTATTTTGTCGTTAATTCCTGTGGAGATGGCAAAGCTTCACTGAATAATGTAATAAGAGACCACAAGGTATAGAAATTGTTTACAGTAGTTGCCCATTTTGTTATAGCCTTGTTGTTATTTTCCATCTCTTCTACATATTTTCTAATTCTTTCCTTTTCATTCAGGTAGTCGTCTTCTGCAAATTCTATTTCTGAATCAGATATAGAATCATAATCAGCATATATCTTTGATATATGATCTTGATCAAATCCCACAATTTTTTTCTCAAGTATGACCATCAGTAATTCAGAGATAAATTGTACGTCTTTCATTCTTTTAGCCTTAGCTTTTGTGCTAATCTTGACAATCTCCCAAAATGCATTTTCTGTTTCCTTTTCAACTTCGGTAATAAACCAACCACGATATCTTGCATGTCGCAATTCTTGTTCATTGAGGTTTTTTGAATTTCTATTTAGTCTATCAAACACCTCATTGATTAAAGCTGGATCTTTCAAGTCAACAAAATCTACAACTATTATGTAGTCCCAAAATAATCTTTTTTGTTCTATTGACAATTCTTCAAATTTTTTGCCATCAAGGCTTATGTCACCAAAACCTTTGCCAATACTTAGTTCATTGTTTCTGAACATCAAAATTGTTTGGAGTCTTTGCTTTCCATCAACAACATTATACGTTGTCTTTCCATTCTCATCTGTTTCTTTATGAATAAAAACGGCGGGGCACGGATAGTTTCTTAGTATAGTATCCAAAAAGTATTGTCTATCTTTTAGCGTCCATACACTCTTTCTTTGGTAAGGAGGCTCTAAATTGAGCTGACCTGTTTTTTCTAAATCAAGGAACCAAGAAATTTGTTGAGTTGATGGTATTCTTTTCATACTTGTCACTATATTTTCAGGAATTTATATCCGTTGAATCTAGTGCGTGATTTTGTATTTAGGTACTATTATCTAGTCGTATGGCCCTAGAAACCTCTCACCATTAAAGTGTATTAGGTGAGTAGGGGAATCAGCTATCCAAACTTCAGTTTCCCATGAAATGTCACGAACATACTTTGTCATGGTTTTTTTATCTAGGAATGCTGTAACATACACTAAACCAATTTTTGATTTTGAAAATATCTTTTTGAGTTCATTTCTCCTCTTTGGGTTTATTGGCCCATGACTAGTTACAGCTTCAATTAGCAATAACCAATTCTTTTTAGTGTGATGAATTATTACGTCAGGAATTTTTCCATGAGGGTCTATATTTGATATACCTAGTTTTTTTAATCCACTCTCATCAAAATAAGCAAATTTCTTGCCAGTATCACCAACATAAAGAGGAATTCCATTTGGTGTGAATCTAGGAGCAAATTCGGTTAGTATTTTTTTAACGAGTAAGTTCTGTCCCCCTGCAGATAGTTTGATTGTTTTATCACCGGTTATTTGTAAAGGTATTAACTTCATTTTTCTTGCGTTATCATATTGTTGTTTAAGCGGTTGAATAGACTTCTTGTATTTTTTGAGATGTTTTCCCCAATTTGTGGTACCAAAACTTTGAAGTAGAGTAAGTGCGTTTTTTTCTATTTGATAAACGGCTTTCGGGCTGTTGGTAGGTCTTTCGGGCTTATCGGGGTTTTCTATAATTAATCCAGCCTGCAAGAATTGATGTACAGTTTGCCTACGTACAGTTTCGCGAGTGTTTGGAGCATATTTCTTCCCATAATTTTTATCGAAAAAATTCATCATTGGGGTAATTCCACATAATGGGTTTCCAGATTTTTTCCAAGAGTCTTTTGGCTTCAAGTCTAAAAGAGCCAATAAAGTTAGTCCGGATCTTTCGTTTTGTTGTTCTTTTGGAAGACCCAACTGTTTCAGTATACTAATTGCCTCATCGATTTTCTGTTTTGTTGGTATTGGGTTTAATTTACTCGGTTTTTTAGTCATGCTGAATAGCACCTCCTCAATGATATTATCAATTTCTTTTTGATCAGGATATTTTTTAGTGATTTTTCTACCTAATGACTTTAACTGGTCATAAGTTGGGTATTGTAAATATCTAAGATCAGTAGAATTTACTTGTGTATGTCCGTTAAACTGTCTAAAATACAAATCAACTATTGTAGAGTTTAAGAACAATGATAATCCTTTTGCGATATCTAATTCTAAACCATTTCCATTATGATGAAAATAATTAACCCTATTTTCAAATCCTACAAGAGGCGTGTTAATCTTTTTCTTATACCATACAGATGCGGTGACTCTTCGTCTTTCTTCTTTTGCTGTAAATCGTTTAACGATAACGTAATTACCATTTTCAACTAGAAGATTTTTTGATTTTGAATTGATTTCTATGAAATTTGGCTTTTTATTCTGTATAGGAAATTGTACAGTGCCGTTAGAAAGGTTGAAAGGATGAATAAGTGGTACAGTATTGTTACTTTGCTTAAACTTTAATGCATCTTTAATTCTAAAGTCAACTACTTTTCCTGTCGACACATTAATTCCAAGAGACTCTAACGTAGAGTTAAGTTGTCTCATCTTATAAGACACTTGAGTTCCTATTTCATCTGGGACAATATGTATAAAGTATTGGGAATCGTTTGGAAAAACAACATCTTCACTTTTGACTTTTCTGCGTATCATATGTTCATCGTCGGGACTAGAATTTGATGATACTATAATATTTTTAGGACTCTTGGTTGTAGGGTTTTTGATAGCATGAATTATTACATTTTCTTGTAGAACATCGTCATCTCGAAATGAGGTGGATCTAGAATTAAAAATATGGATTCGTTTTAACGTCATTGTCTGAAGGAAGTTTTTTCTAAACGAATGGAAATAAGGCCCGTTACAAAAACTCCGTGGGGTAATAAAGACCATTTCTCCATTGTCTGCTAACATTTTTTCTGATAATGCAACAAATGCAGTATACATGTTCACAGTCTCTAATCCAACTTTTTTCAAGGTATGATAGGTTTCTGAAACCGTATTGATTTTCTTATATGGAGGATTAATTATGATATGGCTAAATTTATCCAGTTCGTTATTTTGTAAAATTTTTACAGAGTCTTTAACAAAATCCTTTTGAATTATTTTTCCATAAAATTGAATGTTATTTTTTTCACATAGTTTTTTACATTGTCTAAGAGATTCATTTAGGTAAGAGGCTAATGAGAGATCTATTTCGTAAGCAGTAATTGTTATGCTCTTCGGTTTTAGATCTCGAGTTATTATTTCATCAATACATGCAACAAATAATGAACCAATTCCAGAACCTGCATCCAAAATACTGATTTCTTTTTGTTTATAGTTCATCATAGACGCCATCAATTTTGATAATGCAGCACTCGAAAAATACTGCTCCAATTCAAGCTTGTTTTTATCTGTTCTTTTGGTAATGTTTAATCTAACAAAATCAGTATAACTTGAAATGTTATTTGTTAGTGAACTAGTTAACGACATCACTTTATTTACACCCCATAGTATACGACATGTAAAGATGGTGAGCATTTAAAATCATCTTATCCCAACTTTTCCTAATCACTTTATTCATTTTAGTTTTGAAACTATATAGATGACTTTTTTGAGGTTCTAGCCTAGAAATAGGAAATATTCACCATTTCTCTTCAGTGGTAATTTTATCACCATATGATGCTTATTTCCGTACGGAATTTCCGTACGTGTTAGTAATTTTAATTCCCATACCGATTTCTCAATAGAACTGTCAGATAGTTCGTTTTGCAAGAAACAGGGCCCGTTTTGCATGCAAAACTGTGCAATTGCATGCAATTGCATGATGCAAAACTGCAAAACAGAAATTTCGTAAAAATCCAGATTTCAGATTGAAGCCAGATTGTAGGCACATTGTGCTTCAAACCGACCTAGTTTGACGTCAATCTTGTGTCAATGACACTGTCTGACAGTGTCAAACTAATTCAGAGGTGATATAATGGAAATAAAGAAGAGAAGTTTTGGATTTAATGTCTGGTCAGATGATGTTTCCCATCAAATCAGGCTTAACGAGGGAGCCGTACGGATTCTCAAGAAAGAAAATGTGAGAATTAAGGATTTTGACCTGTATGAGATCGAAGGTGTACTAGAAATTAAAGAAAACACTTGTGAAATTACACTTGTTTTTGAAAAACAGAGTGATAAACTACAAACAGTACGGAAAAATTTTGAGGAATAAAATAGGATTGCTGAACTGTACGGTTTTGAGATAAATAAAATGACAAAATGTAAACCGTACAGTTTGATTTTTTATTGATATGGGTACCTAGTTTGGTAACCAAGTTTGGTTACCATGTTGTGTAATCTAGTTGCATGAATCAATTGTTAAACAAAGTGTACACTAGTGCATGGTACAATTGTACTGTCGTACGAAAATGAATGTTCATGTAGGTGTACACCTTTAATGGGTACCCTTTCGGTACCTCTTACTGTACCGTACGGCATAGTTATTTTAATTAAGTTTACAAACTATTCAATAGAAGAAATAAAATTACAAATCTCAAATGTTATGGAAAATAAAAAAAGAGTAACTGAGTTTAGTGCGAATAGAAAAATTAGTTATGATGGTGAATGTTATCTTACCCGTGTTCCACTTGAAATAATGAAAACACTTCAGCATTACAATGATGATACTGATAAAGCACATTGGG
The DNA here is from genome assembly GCA_964344885.1 of uncultured Candidatus Nitrosopelagicus sp. GTDB lineage: Archaea > Thermoproteota > Nitrososphaeria > Nitrososphaerales > Nitrosopumilaceae > Nitrosopelagicus. Next base: position 9,198 of record CAYFOW010000025.1, read on the forward strand.
AAGGGGTTTGGAACGACGGTAAGAAACGTTATGTTATTTTATCTTTTGAGCATGAAAACACCGACGATAACAAGGAAGAATACGAGAGTATTGAAGAAGACGAAGAAAAGAATTACGTCATATTAGACAAGGACGGTTATGATAATGTTTACAAAAAAAGAATTAAGAAGGGTTCTAAATGAAGTTCATCCTAAATTCAAACATGTTGAGCCTCATGTAATTTTAATTATGTATGCATATTACAAAAGAAAAGAACTGAAAAAAAGAATAAACTAGGTTCTCACATTTCTTACTGCAACTGAAACAATTTTTTGAGCAAGTTTAGGATGTGCATTTATTATTTCTTCAACTGTTTTTTCATCTGAATTTTTTATGAATTGTTCTAAAACGTTAGGACTTTCTAACATCTTTACAACAAGACCTGCATCTTTGTCTCTTTTGTCTTCCATCTCAATCATTGTTTTTATTTCAAGAGGTTTACCGCACCTGTTACAAAAATCACTTGTTGCTTCATTGTCATGTTTGCATATCTGACATGTTTTAGGCGTTAACACATCTTTCTTACCATCTTCAGGCTTTTTCTTACCATAAACTTCAAGAAGTGAGTCGTCAATGTCCCTTCCGCTCATGTGAACGTAAGTCCTTGGCATGTCAGATCCTAATACCCATCCAAAGTGCATGTCCATCTGGAATTCCTTTAGGTGTGGTGCTAAGTGTGTGGCCCTTGACTGTCTCCATCTTTGCGGATTGACATTTTTCGTAATTCCTGCCTTTTTTGCAACGCTATACAGAAGAGACATGAGACTCTTGTACTGCATCATACTGCCGTGGTTTGTTGTGCCTATACAGACCCAAAGTGGCCCTTCTGAACGTGTCTTTTTGGGATGGCAATTCATCCATGCTGATAGATATGGTACAGATGCAATCAATCTGACCCTTCTAGGGCCTGTTTTACCGTCGACTAGGATTTGAGCCCCATAATCATCGAAAACTACGTGCTTTATGCAAAGACCCATCATTTCTCCTATTCTGCACCCGCTCTCATAGAGAACTGAAAGAAAGGCCTTGTCTCGTGGATGCTCTGCCACCTCTATCATCTTTTTTACTTCTTCTTGTGTCAGAAGTTCTTCAGGTAACATCTTGTTTGAATTTCTAAAATTACATTTTATCCATCTGACAGAAGAAGGATACTCTTCTCCTCCGTTTAACCACTTGTAGAACTTCTTAATTGAAACTTTGTAGAGATGTTTAGTCCAATCTTTGAATCCTGCCTCATCTTGTATTACACCAACAAGTCTTTCAATGTCTTTTCTGTCTGCTTTATCAAAATCTTTTCCTAACCACTTTGCTAACTTTATGAAAACATAACCGTAACGTGCAATCCGTCCTATGCTAATTCCTTTTCCGTTTTCGATTTTACAAAATGCAAGAAAATCTAAAATTAGTTTTTTGTTATGTTCTGTTATTTCCTCATCGGCTTTTAGTTTCTTAATTGCACTTTCGTAACGTTTTCTGTATCCGTGAAAGTCTCTTTCCATGACATCCTCCAACCGTACGGTTTTTGTTCCCTTTCAGTAGTCCTAATTCAATTATGGTTTTTGTTATTCTTAAAACAAGTTGCGCCCGCACTGAGGGCGCACTGACCGAGTGAGTGGCGCCCGAGAAGGGCCGATTTTGTCGGTCAGTGGGTGTTTTGTTTTAAGAATATTTAGAACTGTACGGAATTTCCGTACGGTCTTCTAATAATTTAATGAACGAGGAAATATTAATACTTGAAACCGTACGGTGTACAGATTTTATTTCATTGCTTTTGAAATTATTTCTAAAACTTCTTTTGAAACTTCATCAAATGGTGGTGGTGTATCTGGTAGAAGAGGTCTCAAATCAATAATCCAATCTTTTTCTTTTTCAGGTAATCTTTCTTTTAGTTTGTTAATATCAAAATCTTCATTGTATACAGATTTTATTTTTGTTCTAACCATCTCTGGATTTATTTGAATTCCTTGTTGATGCAAAAACTGAATATCATACAGATGTCTTGGGTGCTTTGTGTATATTATTGCCCTGATTTTCTCAGCCATTATCTCTTCAAGAGGCATTACAGGCACGGAAAATACGTTTGAGAAGGTCTCATAGAAATGCAATATTGGTTTGGCAGGATGATCCATCATAACGTCCCCGCGTAGGCTCAAATCTACCTTAATGCTTGTCCTAGCACCAGTAGATTGATTATACTTGACTTTGAATTTGACGCTCTCATTCTTCTTTTCCAAATTGGCTATTTCGGTAAATTCTACATCAAGGCCTTTCATGTTGCTTTTTATGAAATTCATGAAATCCTCTGAAACGTCTTCAAAACAAACAAAATCAAGGTCTTCAGAAAATCGGAAGTTTTCAAAGTGTATTTTCTTTAATGCGGTACCGCCTTTGAAAACCATTTTATCTAATTTTGGAAAATTAGCGATTACTGACAACAAGTTTGTTAATGCATAATCTTTCTCTAATGTTCCAAGAGGTATTTGGTATCTGCCTGCTAACCTTCTAAGTGACCTTTCATCCATCAGTAATCCATCCAAGCTAATAATTCATTTTTTGTTCTGTTAATTATTAATCCATATTCTTTTGAACTTGTAATCTTAATTTTATTTGTAATAGGATCAAGGTAGTGGTAAGGAGTTTTTTTTATTTTTTCTTTTGTTTTTTTTGAAATTTTTTCTTCAATATTAAGAACAGTAAGTAAATAACCTAACCGTTTTAAAACTGCATTAATTTCTACTTTCTCTGCCATTTCAAGAACTGTTTGCCAGTTAACTTCTTTTCGTACATTCCACATTGCTTTAGTTACTTCTACTATTCCTCCACAGTATTCAGGATGCATTAATCCATCTACAATTGTTTTTTCTCTTGATGAAATATTGAAAGTTTTTTTGTTACCTGCTTTCTGCTCAACAAAACCAAAGAATTTTTTCTTTGATAATGTTACAAATTCAAATCTTTGTTTCAAATATTCTAGATTTCGTTTTCTTTTAGTTGTTGCTATAAACACAGTGTAAGGAATTTGTTCTGTCATATCCCAAAAATTCATTGCAGTCCAGAAGCCAACATAATAGGTATCAATTAGATGGGGAACTATCACCCAAGGAGATTCAGCCCAGTATCCCTCTATTCCTGCTTTTGCAGGGATCAGAAGATATCTACCACGCTCTATTCTCTGGATTCTCTTTTTGTGTACTAGTCCATTTAGAATATGCCAAATGGATGAATCTGTGGTTTTTAGGATATTTTTAGCATCGTCTGTTGTAAATACCGATAATCCCTTCTCTTCTAAGATCAGTAGTAGTTTTGATTCTAAACTTATATTATGTGTCACGAAACTTCCCTCATAAGGAAGTATTGTTACATAAAATATATAAAGATTATATTCTGTGTCACGAAACTTCCCTCATAAGGAAGTATTGTTACATAAAATATACATTCAGTATAGGGTAGTGGGGTATACCCTACCCCCCCCCTCTAGTATATGGCGTAGTCGTTAACGTATCAAATCTTGAATCAGAAGGTGAACTCGCGCGCGCTATCACCACCACATGACGGAGGAGGATTATACACACCACGTTAGTAATTCAAACTATGATGATAATCGTGATCATATCTAAATCGAATTAATTTCTAGAATTGTAGAATTGGCTCTTCCTAAAGACTATACACCATCAAAGCAAACAAAACAATATCTAGTCATAAAGGATCGTGATTCTGAACTTGCTTTTTTGGCAGTAACCAAACTTTTTGTGATGAATGGAGGGATGGGTTATAGAATAAAGTATTTTGATAGACAATTTACTTTTACCAATCTAACCCCGAGTGATGTTGTACACTATAGTAATAATGCAGAAAAATCAAAGAGAGTAACAACCTCGATTTCCTCAAACAGTTTAACCACAGCCGGAACAACCTATCATAGAATATATCACAATGAATTGATACTAATTCTTAGAAATTTTTTAGGTTCATCAAGTGCTAGAGTTAATGACTCATTTCATAAAGCACGAAATTCAGGAATATTTTCGGATGGAATGTTAAGAGAAATTTATCCACATTATAATGAAATGCATATAAGAGCAGAGAGAACAGCAAAAGCCAAATTTTTAGAAGAACAATCAAAAGTAGACGACGAAATAGAAAAACGTCAAAGAATAGAGAGAATACTAAATGCAATTAAAGTAGTAGTAGAAGGAAGAGACGAACGTCAAGCATACTTGGGTAACATATTTGTTGAAGAATTTGTAGGTACTAAACTACCAACAGAATATACTATGTTATTGGACTTGGACATAGACTGTCCAACGCATATAGCAGTGATAGGAGGCTCTGGTTCTGGAAAAAGTATATCGGCATTTGATATTGCAGAAGAAACATTACATAACAAAATTCCCGTACTAGTGCTAGACCCTACAGGTCAGTGGTCAGGATTTTTACAAAAATGTGATGACAGCAAAATGATTTCATTATACAAAAACTTTGTAATGCCAAAATTTGATTTTGAGTTCAAAGGATTCATTGGTAGAATATTCACGCCCGGAAGTAATGTAGGATTATCATTACAAAGCAATCTCTTAGCAAAACCACATACTAACCAAGATAGAGAATTATCGGCACATGCTGACGATGTAATGAGTATAATATCCAAGTATTGCAACATTACAGGAAATGATGCTTATTCTGTACGAAAAATGATATTTGATGAATGGGATTCTGGAAAAGACTTAGATCATAATTTACTTCAAAATTTATTCAAAAAGGAAAAAAACATAGCAAACAAGATTCACAAGCTTCACTCTCTTGATTTTCTTTTTAGTGGAACAGGTTCCTTTAGTTTCTCTGATATAATCAATAAAAAGGGAATTCATATCGTTTCATTAACTGATTTAAAAAATGAAGACGTAGAGATGCATGTATCATATTTTGTTTTAAGAGAATTAGTAGACCATTTTGATTCTCAGCCTGATTCAGACAAACTGAAATTACTTTTGGTAATAGAAGAAGCACATCGTTTTAAAGATGAAGCATCAAAAATGTTGGAACGTATCACAAGGACGTTGAGAAAAAAAGGAGTTGGTTGTGTATTTGTATCTCAAAAAATGACGGATTTATCACCGGGTATCAGAGCAAATATTGCAACTAGAATATGGATGAGAAACAAGTATTTGGAAGATAAAGAAAGAGCAAAAGAAGAAATTGGTGAACTTTCATCAAAACTAAGCAAATTAAAAACAGGTACAGGAATTTTAAGTTCTTCTAGATTTAGTGAACCGTTTTTTGTTAAATTTAGACCATGCATTGTAAGAACTAGAGGATTAAGTTCAGATGAAATTACAGATGAAATGAAAAAGAAAAAATGTAGTTCATGTGGAACTGAAAATAATTCTACTGCAAAATTTTGTATAAATTGTGGCACTAAAGTTTAGAACCACATTCAGTACAGTATTTACTAGTAGATTCTTCTTCATCGTCTAAAAATTCATAGTGATTTATCTTATCTAATGGGATTTTGATTTTTCCTGCTTTTCTTCTATGTTCTGCAAGACCATACTCTATGGCAGGGTTTCCGCTATTAGAATAACTGTCAGAACCGTGATACAGGTGATCATAAACCTCTTCAGCGTTCTTCAAACACACATAATCAGTTTCACTACCCATGTGATATTGTTCTATAATTCCTTCAAAATCTGACGTGTATGTAGAAACTCGGATTTTTTTGCCCTTTTCAATCTGCCAATCATCACTCATATCACACCTCGTCTGTAGTAAATGACACAAAAAGAATTAGTAATTAACTGACTACTTTTTGTGTAATGAGCATAAATTGTGCTGATTGTGGATGTCTTCCCTCGGAATGTAAGACAAGTGAATCTCCAAAAGACTGTCCTAGTTGCTCTAGTAAATACTGCTGTTGTTGGTGGACTCTCCACAAATAATGAAATTTCAATTTTTAACATAATGTAAAAAAATAGGTGGTGTGTTTCGTACACCCAGACCGTACGGACTCCTCCAAGCCCGTTAAAAATAAAAATCTTAAAGATTATAGTTTATACAAAATTTGAATTAAGGTATACCACTTTGTATATTACAACATCATAATTTCCAGAAAATACATTGACTATATTTCCATTAGAAACATCACGTACACGAAATTTGTATTCATAACTTCCATCATCATTCACATCAACTTGTGCAAAATGTACAGGGTTTTCTTTGTCAAAAATTTGAATAATTACTGGATAATCTTGTGCATGATTTTCAATCGTTCCTTCAACAAATCCCCAAGGTAGTGAATTTTCTCTAGGTATATTCATAGAAATTGTGGTTTTTTCAATTCCAGTAATTCCATCAATTGGAGTGATATTGTTTGATTCAGCAAATGAATCATGTATTGGAATGATTAGTAAAACCAACATACTAAATGACAATAGAGCTAACTTTATCATATTAACAATACAAAAAATCGAATTTATTAATATGACTATGAAATTGTATTAATGGAGAAATTATCATCAAATTGCGAGTGTAAATGTCATTTTGGTGGTGCAATAAATTGTCCATCATGCAAAGAGAATCATACTAAATACAGATGTGAATTTTGTAAATAGTTATTTTCTAGTTGAACGTGTTTTTGCTGCTAATGCTTTTAAATTAGCTAATTCCGATTTTAATGATTCAATTTGAACCATTGTTTGTAAATTAGAAATCTGTTTGTTCAAGTGCTCAATTTCATCATCTTTTAGTTTAACAGCATCTTTGATTGAATTTAGTTCATTTGAGAATTGAATTTTAATTTCGCTTAATTCTTGTTTTGGTGTTTTGATTACTGGTCTATTCTCGTTTTTTTTTTCGTGATGTGGAGGACTATGAGCATTTACATAATCTGTACTTTTTTGTGAAATCCAGCAAACAAGAACTAGGAACCACATAATGGGCACAGCTAGAATAAATACAAAGTCTAAAACTGCTGCAAAGGCTACAAATGGTTGCCATAATCCAGTCAAAACTATTGCAAATACTGCACAAACAAGCGTAGCTAAATGATTATGAAAGTAGCCCATTATTTGAGAGAAAAATTCGTAGAATATAACAGTAATGGTTATACCAGAACTTGATATTTACAAAAAGATGAAGGGTGATTTCTCAATTATTGAGATTCTGTTTCGGTTATAGATTCAGCTGATTTCAGTGTTTCAGATTGTAAGATGGTGATTTTTGCAAGTAATTCATTTCGAAGATCTCTTGCAACACGTCTAACAGTTGGTCTGGGAACTCCAAGTTCATCAACAACTTTTGAATAGATATCTTGTTTGTTTGTAATGCCGTTGTCAAGAAGTGTATTGATTGCTTGTTTAATTATTGTACTTTGATTTGTACGACTCACAAGAAATATTTTGTGTTACTCTATATAAGATTAGTTTTTGACTTTGATAAAATTTAGAAGTTTTGATTTGAATTAAGAAATACAAAAGATTCTTAAGAATAAAATAAAATGACATGATATTGACAATTGTAGAAATTGAAACAAATTTTGGAATGATAAAATTTAGATTATTACCAGAGATTGCACCAGAAACTGTTAGGAATTTTACAAAATTAATTAATGATGGATTTTATAATGGAATATTATTTCATAGAGTAATTCCTGGATTTATGATTCAGGGAGGAGACCCAAATACAAAAGATCCTAATTTAAAAAGTCAGTGGGGAATGGGTGGACCAGGATATACCATTAATGCCGAGTTTAATCCTAGATCACATTTGAGAGGTATTGTTTCAATGGCAAGAGCTGCAGATCCTGATAGTGCTGGGTCACAGTTTTTCATAGTTACTTCAGATAGCACATTTTTGGATAATCAGTACACGGTTTTTGGAGAAGTAATTGAAGGGATGGATGTAGCAGATAAAATTGTGAATTTGCCTAGAGATGGGAACGATTGTCCGTCTCAAGAAGAAGCAAAAATGATTGATGTGAAAATAAATAACTAAAAATATGTTCTTAAAAATTATCATTTTTTCAATAATTTTATCTAATTTTGTCCTAATACCAGATGCATTTGCGCAGTCAGAGTTTTTTGGCACCCCAGCAGATCAAATTCTTAAAATTCAACTAGATGAAAAGAATAATGCAGTTGTTACACATGAATTAAAGAGTGGGGGCGGCAAAGTGTTTATACAATTTTTAAATGAATCCTATTCGGAATTGAGAGTTATGAATGTAAATAATCAATTCATTGAATTTGGAGAAGCTGGTTTTGATGAAAAGTTTGGTATAACAATATCAAATGCTCATAGAGGAGACAAGATTGAGTATTCGATTAAAAATGTGATGAGTGAAAAAAATGGTATTATGCAATGGGAGTTTTTTTATCCAATTGATTCAATTTTTATTTTTCCTGAAATTATTGAAACAATTTATGTAAATGAAAATAGAGTGGATATTTCTCAAGCAAAAGCAATTAATTGTCATGGTTGTCAAATGAAATTGGAGTATATTGTAGATGAGCCTACAATAATAAAACATGCAGAGTGGGAAACAGAAAAATTCCCAGTTATCTTCCAAACATTAACAAATATTTCAAATTTTCATTTTGAACAAGAATCAAAATCTATAAGTTTTGAAATTAATTCAGGTAGTGTTCCAATAACAGTCAAAATTCCAAAAGAATTATTGTGGAATCCGTATGAAGTGTATTTAGATAATGAGAAAATCGAGAAAAGAGAAATTAATCTAGACGAGTCAAATGTTTTACTACACATTAGACCACATCAAGCGGGAGTTATTCAAATCATTGGTATTTCAGCGATACCAGAATTTCCAATTTTTGCTCCATTAGTTATTGGTATAATAATTGTAATTACATTACAAATTAAACAAAGAATTAATTTTAATTTTTAATGTAATTTTTGAGGAAATATTTTATTTTTAGATTTAAGATGATAAAATTATGATAATAAATTGTGGTTGTCATTGTATACGATGCAATAGTACATCTTTAGAATCAAATCAAATTAGCAAAAAAGAAAGTGATGGGTATTTTGATATGCATCATACATGTATTGATTGCAATACGCACTTTGATCATCTAGATGGAGAGATTTTTGAAAAATGTGAAAAATGTGATTATTCTTTAATTAGTAAATAATGATTCTTTTATAAAATAGAAATTATGTTTGTTATGTGAATTTTTTAAAATTTCTTTATTCAATGACATTTTTGAAAGTGTTTTTGATACATCAAGCGGACTTGCAGACCAACCATGATTTCTTAATTCTTCAATAGTTTCTATAACTGTTTTTGGTTGATCGAAAAAAGAGTTTTGTAATAAAATAAGTATTTTATTTCTAATACTTTTAGAGGAGATTTTTGAAGTGTAGGAAAATTCAGGTTCATGGAATTCAGCATCTTCTAACTGATCAATGACTTCTATTGGACCATCATCATGTAATGATATATTATTAGAATTGATTTGTGTTTGAAATCTTTGTATTTTTTCAGATAAATTTTCAAGAATGTCATCAATTGAGTTATTATCTACATAGAAATCTCTAGAATCGATTTCAACTTCACAGTCACCAATTTTTAATTTGATCTTTGCCATGATTTGAATAATGGTATTCTTGATTTATCTTACTAACTCTAAGTAGATTACAGAATATATCAAAAGTTTTGAACTTTATTAGATGTGAAAGGGATTTATACGTAAATCAGATTTTTTCATTAATGTTAACTATATTTGGTTCAACAGCATTAGATACAATTAGAACACCAACTAAAATTTTAAAAAATGTTTTAGGTGGTGCAGCAACATATGCAGGAATTTCATCAAGTTTCTTTCATAAAACAGGGTTGATTGCTGTAGTTGGAAAAGATTTTCCAAAGAAACATCATAAAACATTAGCAGATTATTTGAATTTAGATGGTTTTTCTATAAATAAAGGGAAAACATTTCGGTATGACGGAAAGTATGACAATACATTAAGTGTAAGAAAGACATTGCGTACTGAATTAAACGTATTAGAAAATTTTCATCCAGTTGTACCAGAATCGTATAAAGATTCAAAATTTGTGTATTTAGCTAATAATGATCCCTTACAGAATGCAAAAATAATAGATGAATTTGATAATGTAAAATTTTCAATGTGTGATACTATTGATTTTTGGATTAAAACTAAACGAAGTTCAGTAATTAAAATGATAAAAAAAGTTGATGCAGTAGTTATCAACGATGAAGAAGCTAAGCTTCTAACAAAGGAATACAATTTGATAAAATGTGCAAAAAAAATAATGGAGTGGGATTCAAAATTTGTAATTATCAAAAAGGGGGAACATGGTTCATTATTATTTTTTGAAGACGTTGTTTTTCCATCGGTTGCTTTTTCTTTAGAAACAATTGTTGATCCTACAGGTGCAGGAGATTCATTTGCAGGTGCGATGATGGGATATTTAGCAAATGCAAAAAAAACTGATTTAAACACAGTCAAAAAGGCAGTGGTGTATGGAAATGTAATGGGTTCATTTGCAGTAGAAAAGTATGGTTTGAATGGTTTACTGAAATTAAAAAAATCAGATATCAATAAAAGAGTAAAACAATATGAAAAAATGATAAAATTCTGAAAAGTTATAGGTTATTAAAAAAATAATTATTTATGGATAGATTAGAAGAGATTTTTTTTCTCCAAAAAGGTTTAGAAAAAATGATGATTTTAGATAGATATCCAAAAGATGCTGAAGGTAGAGTTTCAGCATTATCAACTGCCATAATGCATGAAGCTGTAGAATTACAAAGAACAACTAATTGGAAATGGTGGAAAAAACCAACAAAATTTGATACTGCAGAAGCTAAAGAAGAATTAATAGATATTTGGCATTTTGTTGTTCAGGCTTCACTTGAACTTGGATTAAAACCAGATGATATTCTCAATGAGTATAAGCGTAAAAATGAGATAAATCGTCAAAGACAAAGAAATGGATATTGAGTTTTTTGTTAATTCAATATTTTATGAAGTATTTTAGAGATGTAGTGTATGTTATTTTCTGATACATTTGGATGAACAGGGATTGATAGAACATGTTTTGATGCCCAATCAGTATTAGGCAGTTTGATTTGTTTATTATAAAGAGGGGTTTTATGTACAGGTAATGCATAATAGGCTGCTGCCCCAATTCCTTTTGCATTTAATTTTTTTAAAATCTCATTTCTTCGTTTTACTATAATTGTAAATAAATACCAATTAACTTTTTCATCTATTCGTTCACTTGGAGTAATTATTTTGAGATCAGATAATAATTCTGATAAGAGAATTGCATTTTTTCTACGTTTCTCTAAAAATTTTGGTAAACGTTTAATCTGAATTTTTGCAATTGAAGCATTAATTTCAGGCATTCGAAGATTTAATCCAAAAATCTTTGTATCATAACCTTTTATCATTCCATGATTTCTTATCATTAATAATTTTTCATATAGTTTTTTTTTATTAGTTATAATTAATCCGCCTTCCCCAGAAGTCATTACCTTTGCAGGATACAAACTAAAACAGCCTAGATCACCAAACGTTCCAGTATGTTTTTGTTTTAGAGTAGAACCCATTGATTGTGCTGCATCTTCAACAATTTTTAAATTAAATTTATGACAGATTTCCAAGATCT
>CAYFOW010000026.1:0-20222 GCA_964344885.1 uncultured Candidatus Nitrosopelagicus sp.
TTCCTTTAATTTTCTAAATTAATTATCAAAACATGTTAAAAGCAGACATTCCAAATATCGATCATTTTTTTCAGAACATTGACAATGGAATTTTAATTGATATTTTTGGAGCAAGTGGTACAGGAAAAACTCAACTGGCTTTACAATTTTCGCTATACTCACTTTCACAAGGAAATATAATTTTCCATGATACTACAGGCGGATTTAGACCTGAAAGATTAATGAATTTCATAAAATCCAAAAATCTTCCAATTTCTTTACTTGATAAATTCAAGGTCGCACGAATAACAAATACATCTGAACAGATAAATCATTTGAGCAAAATATATGACGAAAATCATCTCTCTTTACTAATTATTGATAATGTAACTGATCTATTTTCATTTGAGTATTCAAAAAAATCTCAGTTATTGGCAAAAAATATTTCATTTCTCAAATACATGCATGATTTAACTCAAATCTCTTCTGAACTAAAAATCCCTATAATCTTAACAAATATGATTCGACATTCAACTGACTCTGAAGTTGAAAACCTTGAAAAAGAAATTAGCTTGTTTACTCATTTTAAAATAAAATTGTCAAAAAAATTGAATTTTTTTACATGTAACTTAATGTCTCCCTTTCAGTGTGATCAATTTAACTACACAATAACAAATGATGGAATAAACAAAATTTCTTAATCTATTTATTTCATCAAATTTATACAATTATAATGAATGTGATTCTTGATAATGTATCTGTAATTACAGTAGTATTGTTTGTACTTGGATTATCAGGAGTTATGGTTTATGAACGAATGAGAGTTAAGCAAAGTGAAAAATCAGATTGATTCAAAACTACTTGCCAGATTTAATTCGCTAGGATTTTTGCAATTAACTGAAATTCAAAAAAAAGCATCGCCAAAAATTTTTCAAAAAAAAGATTCACTTGTAATTGCTCCCACTGGTTCAGGAAAAACAGAATGCTCTGTAATTCCAATTTTTTCATTAGTATCTAATTCAAAAAAAAATGGAAAAATCAAAGTTCTTTACATTACTCCATTAAGAGCATTAAACAGAGATGTTTTTCGTAGAATAACAAAATATGCACAAAACTCTGAACTGACAATTCAAATCAGACACGGCGATACTACTCAAAAAACTAGAAAAAAAATTTCTGATAATCCGCCTGATGTTCTAATTACAACTCCTGAAACACTTGTCATTTTACTTACACAAAAAAAATTCCTTGATGCATTATCTGAATTAGAGTGGATAGTAATTGACGAAGTTCATGAATTAGTAGGAAATGAACGTGGTTCACAACTTTCGCTTAGTCTTGAGAGATTGGAATTAAATACAAAATTTGATTTAACACGAATTGGATTATCTGCAACGCTTGGAAATACTCACGATGCTGCAAAATTTGTGGTAGGTGCAAAAAGAAAGTGTGAAATTATACAAGATACATCAGTAAGAGATTATGATGTTGAGATAAAATACATCAAAGGAACAATCTCTGACGTAGCTGATTCTATCATAGAATTAGAAAAATCACTTGATCTTAATTCACCAATTTTATTATTTACTAACACCCGTGGCGAATCTGAATTTTTAGCATCTATTTTAAAAGAAAAATCAAAAATTCACATAGAACTGCATCATGGTTCGTTATCAAAACAGGTAAGAGAAGAAACTGAAGAAACGTTACGTTTGGGCAAAAAAGGAATTGTTGTATGTACATCTTCACTTGAACTTGGATTAGATATTGGTTCAGTTGAACTTGTTCTACATTATGGTTCACCACGACAAGTATCAAAATTTATTCAAAGAATTGGAAGAAGCAGGCACAATAGAAATTCCTCAGCTAAGGGAATAATTTTCACAAATAATGTTGATGATGAATTTGAATCAAACGCAATACTTGAAAGAATTAGAAATCATTCAATTGAAGAACAAAAAATTCACCATGGCTCATTAGACGTTCTTGCACATCATCTAGTTGGACTTGCAATGCAAATAGGTGAAATAAATGTAAATGATGCATTTGATATACTAACTAAAGCATTCCCATTCAAAGATGTTACATTCCCTGAATTTTGCAGCGTTCTTGAACTCTTAGATAATAATTACATTATTTTTTTTGATAAAGAAAAAATGAGTTACTGGAAAAAAAACCGTGCATTTAGGTATCATTTTGAAAATCTTTCTACGATACCTGATATACTGAAATTCAAAGTTTTTGACAGTGTTGGAAAAAAAATTATTGGCACCCTTGATCAAAGATTTGTTGGTGATAATGGCGACGCTGGAAATATTTTTGTTTTACGCGGAACACATTGGAGAATTCTAAACGTTGATGAATCATCATTTCAAGTAAATGTAGAACCATTTAGATCTGGTGGTGTAACTGTACCGTATTGGGAGGGAGAAAACATTCCTATTGATTATAAAACTGCTCAAAAGGTAGGCTCATTTCGAACCAAAGTAAATTCTGGTAATCTATCATTAATTAATGATGCAATAAACAATTTGCCATTTGATTTAATACCTGATGAAAAATCCCTGATTATTGAATCTGTAAAGAGTCAAGGAACTCTGGTAATTCATTCTTGCTTGGGAACAAAAATTAACTCAACATTGTCTACTCTGCTCTCATCAATGCTTTCAGCTCATTTAGGTTATCTTGTTGATTCACGTTCTGATGCATATAGAATTGTTTTATCATCAAATGCACGAATCATCAAACAACAAATAACTGAAATTCTTAATGAAAAATATGATCTTTATTCAATTATTACAGCATCTCTATCTGGTACACATAACGTAAATTGGAGAACATGGTGTGTTGCAAAAAAATTTGGTATCATTGGCCGTGGTGCAATTTATGATAGAAAATCTGCACGATTTTTACACGAACGTTATTCTGACACTCCATTAGTAAAAGAATCATTACGAGAATTATTTCATGATAAATACGATTTACCAAACTCTGAATTCATTTTAGAAAAAATCAGAAATTACGAAATTCAGATTAAATGGTTTGATGTGGATAAGTTTTCTACATTAGCTGAGCCGATATTAGATCATACGACAAAATACTATTCATCACCTGCAAATATAGATAAGGGAATTTTAGATCTAGTAAAATCTAGATTAGAAAAAACCAAACATCGATTATTATGTGCTCGATGCGGAAAATGGGAAAAAGTAGTTGAAACAAAAGATATCAAAAATACTCTATTATGTCCCTATTGTAAAGGCAGACAAATTACTTCAACATTTTTTTCTGATTATGAATTACAAAAAATCATTCAAAAAAAACACAATGGAAAAAAAATTACTAAAGATGAGAATCATAAATTCCAGAAAGCATGGAAAATCTCATCATTAATAGAAAGTTTTGGGAAAACTGCATTAATTGTTTTATCAGGATATGGGATTGGTTCCGAAACTGCTGCAAGAATTCTCCGTAATATGGTAGATGATGAAATCTTATACAAACAAATCTATGAAGCAGAACGACAGTATGTGATGACACGTGGTTTTTGGGATTCTTAATTTTTCTTTGTAATGGTAGAATATGGTGAAAGAAATAACTCAACTCTTCCTTCTAGTCCTGCTTTAGCATTTACTGCTGTAACTGAAATGATTTCTCCAATTGAGCAAGTCTCAACTAACCTTGCCAGATTTCTCCAACCCTTAATCCATACCTGTCCACTATCGTCTTCTACAAACATTTCACCTAACATAACAGTCTCCCCACTTTTTGTTTGTATATCTCGTTTCTCTGGCATTTTTAGAACAATAGCCTCGACACAATATTCATTCCCTGCTTTAATATCTGAGATTTTTGTTCGTAATTCAGAAATATCTGGAATATTTGTATTATCCTCCTTTTTTATGATCAGTGAATCATTATCTATTGTGATGGAATTTCCATATACCTTTGATGGCATACATTCAATCACATCATTACTTCCAAACTCTTTCATCATATTTGCTGAATCTGTAAAATAAAACATATTTTTATTTTCATCTATACCAATTACCATATTTTTTCCACCTTCATTTTGATTAATTGAAATTATTCGAACAATGATCGGTTCTGCTTCTTTACTACCTTCTACATCAATTACTGTTGAATCATTACCATGAATTTCTAATCCGAAATTTCCCATCTTTGCTCTTACGCTAAGTAATTTTACGGCGGAATTTGGAGAAATCACTCTTGGTATGTCTTTTTCATCTTTCCCCCATAACACAACTCTTAGTGAATCACCATTTTTTCCTTTTAATCGTAATCTGAGTGCCTTGCCAGGATTTCCTCTCTGATTTGTAAATTGCATGGTGTCAATAATTCCATCTAATTTACCAGATACTACTAGATTATCTTGACCTTCTGTAATCTCATTAACATCTATTGTAATTGAGTCAATAGTTGGTATTTTACTATCTGAATTAACTGGTTCAATATCTGAACCAGAACCAATGTTAATTGTTGGACTTCCATTTAGGTCTGATTTCACATATGCTTTGATAATCTTAATCAAATCGCCTGGTTTTAGATTTTCAAGACCAGGAAGATTGGCTTTATCATCCCATAATTTAACACTCATTGCTGAATCTTTATCATCATAAATTGTCATTGTTCTAAGAAGAAATGATGAACCATCCTTTCTAGAAAACTCTCTTGGCTGTGAAATACTTAATACTCTACTTTCTAGTGAAACTTCTTTTGCTCCGATGTATAGATCTTTTAATCCTAAATCAATTTTTGGTTTTTGTTCTAATGTAATGCCTAAATCTGATGCGATAAGAAATAATGCTCCTTGATCAGTTAGATACCCTGCACCAATTTTCTCTTTTTTTTGGTTTATCTTTTCTTCTAAATCCGTACGTGTTAATTCTGATCTCTGTTCAAGAATCTTTGATAATAATTCTTCATACTCTGACAAATTACTCCCCTTTCACTTGTCTCCTATTGACATTTAAGGTTATGCTGAAAATTACAAACATGTCCTGTATCGATGCTCACTCACTTTACAAAACATATCACAATGTAATTGCAGTTAATGGAATTAATCTTAAAATTGATCAAGGTCAAATTTTTGGTTTTCTTGGTCCAAATGGTGCAGGAAAATCTACAATAATTAAACTTCTTACAACTTTGATCAGTCCAGATAATGGCTCTATTCATATAATGGGAATTGATGCAATAAAAAACCCTCTTAAAATAAGACAAAAAATTGGTGTTGTTTTACAACAGCCAAGCTATGAACCAAATCTTTCAGTAGAAAAATCCCTTGACAAGTACGGGATGATGTGGAATGTTGAATCAAAAATTCGTAAAAAGAAGATTGAGCAAATATTGTATGATTTTGAACTAGCAGATATTAGAAAAAAGAAAAATGAAGATCTCTCAATTGGACAACGAAGACGAGTTCAAGTTGCACGCGAGTTCATGCATGAAATGGAACTTTTATTCTTAGATGAACCTACTGTTGGATTAGATCCAGGAGCTAGGAGAAAATTATTGAATTTTTTGAAAAATCAAGTTAAACAATCAGGTCTTACAATTTTTTACACAACACATGTTCTCTCTGAGGCTGAATATCTTTGTGATAATATTGCAATAATTAATCATGGAAAGATTTTGGCAATTGATTCTCCTAATCAATTGAAAAATAGATTTGGCAATGAAAAAATCATTAAAATCAATATTTCCAATCCTCCATCTAATTTTGAACAATTATTCTCAACAATACCTGATTGTCAAATTGAATCTGGGCTTGAACCTATCATTATAATCAAATCTTTTAATTCTGAAATTATTCTGATGAAGATTTTAAAAATCTTAAATGAAAATAAGATACACATTGATAATCTATCTGCAATTCCTACAAATTTAGAAGAAATATTTCTTAGAGTTATAGGTGATTCTACTGAATCCAATCATTAGGCTTGTAAATAGAAATCTAACGATTTCTATAAACCCTGGATTTATTATTTGGCAAATCTTCTTTCCTCTTATCTACATTTTTGTTGCAGGTTTTGCATATACTGCATTAATTGATAACGTGTCTTTTGGAAGCAAAGATCTTGATTATCCCGCATTTTTGGCATCTGGCATGATTGGATTTAATATAATGAATAGTACTTTGATCTCTGGAATAATAATTTGGAATGATAGAAGACATGGAATGTTTGAACAAATTATGTCTGGACCATTTACAAGGACTGATTACATCCTAAGTAATATTATTACAATTGGAATAATTGGTCTGTTTAGTGCTGGACTAATTACTGCAGTTGGATACCCTGTATTTTTTGATTCAGTTGAATTTGAAATAATTACAATTCCGTTGATAATCTTTAGTTCTGTTGTTGGAGCAATACTATTTGGATCAATTGCATCGATTATTTCTACAAGAATTCGTTCTAGTGAAGGATTTAACGTAATTATTAATACAGTTTTTCTTTTTTTTGCATTTGCCAGTACTGCATTTTATCCTGCTGCCGGTGCTCCACAACCACTGGCAACTACTTTTTATCTAAACCCGCTATCTTATCTTGTAGATGTAATTCGAGCTGGAATTTTTGGTCAAATTACTGATTTTGTTATAACTGAAATAATTATTCTAATTGTTCTTGCATCTATTTTATTTATTATAGCAACAAAACTTCTTACAAAACTTGATTTTTAAAAAGTAGCCCGGCCCAGATTCGAACTGGGGTCACGGGCTCCAAAGGCCCATATGCTTGACCACTACACTACCGGGCTGCCGGTTAAAAAACAGAAAAATTCTTCCCTTAATGATATTTTCTATTAACTAGAAAATAGATTATCTGTGATTATTTTGATCTGATAGTCTTTAATAATTTAGGGTATGGATCTTCCATTTTTTCAATCTCCTTTTTTGCACGTATCTCAAATTTTTTAGTTGGATTATCGATTATCTGTTTAATAGTTCTGATTATCTCACCTGAGTTATTTCCACGAATAACTAGTTTCTTTTTTACTAAATATTCCTCAATTAAGTTTGGCACTGCATTATAAGATATGGTTGGTACTCCCAAAAGAGCAGATTCTGCAGTCATTGTTCCTCCTGAACCAACAAAAACATTAGTTTCTAACAAAAATTGTTTTCCATTCACAACTTTGTCATAAACATTAATTTTTTTACCAAATGTTTTTTTCAACATTTTAATCTGATTTTCATATCTACCTAACACTATAACATTACACTCTGGAAATGAATCTGAAACATTTTTTATAATATTGATTATTTTTTGAGGGTTTTTTCCAATATATGCAGCTTGCTCCTCTTCAATTCTAAATACAATTTTCTTTCTTTTACGAATATTTTTTCTTTTATAATTTTTCACTCCAATAATTGTTGCTGCATCAATTGCTCTATATTGAATAACATCTCTATTTCTAATCCCAAATTTCTCAAATTCTTTTTTTGGAATAATCCATGGAATTAACAATTTATCTACAAATGGAATTGATAATTTCATTACTGCAACTGCATGTGGTGAATCTGAAAATGCAATATGTCTAATTCCTAAACCAAAAGAAATTCTAGATGCTTCAGGTGAACAAAAACTCACAGTTGTATCTGGGGAAAATTTTCGTATTATTGGTAATAACAATCTCATTCTGTTAATGCTTGAATCAAGTTTGTCAAAATTGTCTCCTCCTCCATGTTTTCCGACATTTTTTACATTAAATTCACGATCTTTTATTAAATTAGTTACCTCTCTATAATTTCTTGAAGTGCATAATACATCATTTTTTTGCCTTAATTTTTTTATCATCGGTTCAAAAAACAATAATTGCTTTGGTGTAAGAATATCAAACCAAATTTTCAATAATAAAAAATTGACTTGTGATTCAATAAGTATTTCTTTTACTAAATTTACTAATTTAATGTGGGAGCAACTGTTACAGTATATGGATTAAGTACAGAAGGTTATGATCTTGCCCGAAAAATGGCCATTAATGGTGTAGACGTTAAACTAATTGATGAATCAACACCTACTGCAATATCTTTTAAACCTGAAATTGCAAACATATATCCTACAATCTCTTCGTTCAAAGAAGATGAACCTCTTCTTAATATGGAACCAATTGATACTGCAATATCAAAATCAAATTATTTGTTTTTTGCACCAAGATTAAGAAATTCTGGACAAGATCTAAAAACTGAAGCTACTTCAAAATTTCGAGAAATTATGCAATATCTCAAAAAAAGCAGTTCGGTAATCTATATGCTAGGTGTTGGTTTTAACGGAAATAATGAGCTAGTTTCTCTTTTAGAGCATAAAACTGGATTTGAAGTCGGAAAATCAATTTCATTTTTTTATTATCCTGTTATTTCAAAATTTCAACCTTCTGATGTAATAGGTTCTTTTGAAGGTAGAACTGATGATAACCTGTTATCATTATTGAATTCTAAAAATAATGAAACACAATTTGTATCATTACAATCTTCAGAGTTCTCACATGCAATCAATGTACTAACCCAATTTTCAGAACTATGTAGCAAACTAGAGATCTTTAAACTAGCAAAAAGTGGAAAAATTAAATCAGAATTGAGACTGGGTAAATCAAATGAAATATTTCTAGATGATATGATTAATGGTCTTTATGATCTCCGTTCATTAGGTTCATCAATTGAAGGAACTGGAACATTGACATATTTGGTTAATGGTAGCATAAAAGGTATTGAAGGATATTTAAAAAGATTAGTTGACATAGTACGAATCACGTTAAAGAAAAATGAATTAAAAGCAAGTAGAACAAAAATAATCCTTTCTTGGTCATTAGATCAACATGAAATGAGAGGTGATAAAATTGATGTTATGAATTCGCTTTCATCAAGATTACATGATTACATAGGTGATGTAGAATCTTATACTGATTCATTTGATCTGTTTCACAATGATAAAAAAACAATTCTAATTGTGTGCTCAAAAAAGGATTACGATTCATTTAGAAAAAATAAAAAACATTCTGATATCATTCTAATTAAAACTACCCCATTGTGCGAAGTTCTACAATAAGAGTAAAATTAGATTAATTAATGCCAAAATTATGAACGACGATGAAATTAATATTGAAATAAATCCTGATAATTCTAATTCTAAAAATGATCTTGAAGATGAATCAAACAAAGATCCTTCTAAATATATCCAAAATAAAATAAACGAACTTCAAAAAATAATTACTTCACAAGAGGAAAAAATAAAACAATTTCAATCTGCCCTTGCATCTTCGAAAAATTATTGTCATGATCTTGAAAAAGAAGCCGAACGTAGAGAAAAACAATGTACAGAAAAAGAGATACGTGCTAGAGTTAATTTACTCAAAACATTTTTTTCAAAAATCTATGAGAATTTGATTCGTGCAATGGATTCTAAAAAAACTAATGGTGAAAATGTAGATGATTTTGCAAAGATAATAAAACACATGGAAATTCTTCTCTCAGAACATAACATTAAACCAATTGATGTTTTAGGAAAAAAATTTGATTATAATATTCATGAATGTATTCAAACAGTTGAGAAAAATGATTTAGATGATGAAACAATAATCGAAGAAGTAGCAAAAGGATATATGTATGAAAATGAAGTTATATTTCCGTCCAAAGTAATAATTTCAAAAAAAACTGAGGAAAATGTGAAATAAAATGGTAGAAAAAATAATTGGAATCGATCTGGGAACAAGTAACTCTGCTGCTTCTGTAATATCTGCTGGAAAACCAGTAATTATTACTGCGGCTGAAGGTGCATCTCAATATGGTAAATCATTTCCATCAATTATTGCATTTGATAAGGATGGAAATCTCGTTGTGGGTGATCCTGCACGTAGTTTAGCAATTAAGAATCCTGAAAGTACTGTAATGGCTGCAAAAAGAAAGATTGGCACTGAACATATTTACAAAATTAATGGTAAAGAGTACAAACCACAACAAATTTCTGCATTTGTTTTACAAAAAATCAAAACTGATGCAGAGGCATTTCTTGGTGAAAAAATCACTAAAGCTGTTATTACAGTACCTGCATATTTTGATGATAATCAAAGACAAGCAACAAAAGATGCTGGAACAATTGCAGGTCTAGATGTTGTTAGAATGATAAATGAACCGACTGCAGCAGGTCTTGCATTTGGTCTTGATAAAGAAAAAGAGGAAATGAAGATTATGGTATTTGATTTTGGTGGCGGAACACTTGATGTTACAATTATGGAAATGGGTGGTGGCGTTCTTGAGGTTATGAGTACTTCGGGTGATACACATCTTGGTGGAACTGATATGGATAAAGCAATAATTGATTATATCATTGATGAATTTAGAAAGAAAGAAGGAATAGATCTTTCACAAGATCTAAAAGCAATGAATAGGATTCGTGATGCAGCTGAAAAAGCGAAAATTCAGCTATCTAATGTCATGGAAACTGAAATTCATGAACCATTTATCACTCATGATGAATCTGGAACAAAAGATCTTGAGCTGACTTTGAGTAGGGCAAAAATTGAGGAGTTAGTTTCACCTATTGTTGAACGATGTAAAGAGTCTGTTGAAAAAGCATTGTCTGATGCAAAATTAACAAAAACTGATATCAGTAAAATCATTCTTGTTGGTGGACCTACTAGAATGCCAATTGTACGAAAATTTGTAGCTGATACACTTGGTAAAGAACCTGAACGAGGAGTTGATCCTATGGAAGCAGTTGCACAAGGTGCAGCAATACAAGCGGGAATTTTGGCAGGTGATGTTACACAAGATATTGTACTTTTAGATGTGACTCCATTGACATTAGGAATTGAAACTTTAGGTGGAGTACGTGAACCTCTTATAGAAAGAAATACCACAATTCCAACATCCAAAGATAAGACGTTTACCACTGCTGCAGATAATCAAACTGCAGTTACAATTAATGTTGTTCAAGGCGAAAGACCTATGGTAGCTGATAATGTATCACTTGGTAGCTTTAACCTAATTGATATTCCGCCTGCACCACGTGGTGTCCCACAAATTAATGTAAAATTTGACATTGATGCAAATGGACTAATTACTGTAACTGCAAAGGATCTAGGAACTGGCAAAGATTCATCAATTAAAATTGAATCTAAAACAAAACTATCTGATGAAGAAATTGAAAAAATGAAAGATGATGCTGAAAAACACAAAGAGGAAGACGAGAAACGAAAAGAATCAATTTCATTAAAAAATGAAGCAGAAGGATTCATCTATACCACTGAAAAACTAATCCACCAAGATCTGAAAGATAAAATTTCCCAAGATCAAGGAATCAAAATCACTGATTCAATTAAAGAATTAAGGGAAGTTTTGGAAAAGGATTCTGAACAGATTAAAGAAAAATTAGATGCTCTTAAAGCAATTGTTAATGAAATAACTACTGAATTATACAAAAATGCAGCACCAAACCCAGAACAACCAAACCCAGAACAACCAAACCCAGAACAACCAAACCCAGAACAACAATCGGCAGCTGAACCAGAACCAGAAGAACAAAAATCTGATAAAAACTAATTTTAAAATTTAGAAATTAATTAAATGGTTTATACATAATTATTTGGATTTGATTTACGTATGAGTGCGAAAAGAGATTACTACGAAGTTATTGGAGTTTCAAAAGGTGCATCTCAATCAGAAATTAAATCACAATATAGGAAACTTGCGTTAAAATTTCATCCCGATAAAAACAAATCTGCAGAAGCTGCTGAACATTTTAAAGAAATATCTGAGGCATACGCTGTTTTATCTGATCCAGAAAAGAGAAACTTATACGATCAGCATGGACATGCGGGAGTTGGTGGACAGTATAGTACTGAAGATATCTTTCAAGGTGCTGGTGCAAATTTTAGTGATATATTCAAAGATCTATTTGGTAACTCTGGTTTTGGAGGGTTTGGTGGGTTTGGACGGCAAAGAGGTGCAGATCTATTACATGAAACCACTATTACATTAGAAGATGTTTTGAATGGAAAACAAATGGAAATTGATTTAGAAAAAAATGTTGATTGCTCAAATTGTCATGGCTCAGGATGTTTACCTGGTACCTCTAAAATTACATGTTCTACTTGTAATGGTAATGGCCAAGTAAGAAAAAGCAGAAACATGGGATTTTCCACATTTGTTACAGTAGAACCATGCGGAAAATGTAGAGGACAAGGAAAAATTATCAAATCCCCATGTAATTCTTGTAGAGGTACTGGCTTATCTAAAGGCAAAAAACATCTTTCATTTAACATACCTCCTGGAGTAACCGATGGAGATTACACTATTCAAAATGAAGGCGAATCTATTCCAAATGGTGAAAGCGGTGATTTAATTATTAGAATTTATGTACAAAAACACCCATTTTTCAGACGTGATGGCTCCGATATTTTTTATGATGCTCAATTAACTATGATTGATGCTGCATTAGGAAAAAAAATTGAAGTACCAACTTTGGAGGACAGACAAAAAATTAATGTTGAAGCAGGTACTCAGCCAAACTCAATTGTTAAACTAAAAGGTAAGGGTTTACCAAAACAAGGATTTCATGGTAGAGGTGATCAGTACGTTCGTCTTGTTGTAAATATTCCAAAAAAATTAACTAAAGATCAAAAGAACATTCTAAAAGAACTAGAAGAATCATTCTAGAACTTAATAATTCGCCAAAATTTCTGTTGAGGAGTGATTATCTTATTTATTTTGCTTTAAAACTATCTCATGCCCTGCTCTGGTATGCAAAACATGTAATGTCTGTACAATCTCATCTATTTTTTGCGCGCTATAATATTTTGTATTATATCGTGCTATTGTCTTTTTACAACTATTGCAAAATATCTCTGTAAATGACATTAAAAGGTGATTATTTCTTTACTATTTGATTTTTCTTTTTTCTAAAAAGAAACTTATTTTGTATTGAGTTTTTTTATATTTGCGGGAGTCGCCCAGCCTGGTCAACGGCGTAAGGTTCAGATCCTTATCTTCTAGGAGTTCGTGGGTTCAAATCCCACTTCCCGCATAATAATGATTTTTCAAATAATTCTAATGATAAACAACTTTAAACCATAGTATGTTTTCGATGACACCATGGTAAAAGTTACAAGAGTAGGCGGTAGAGGGACATCTCGAAGAGTGGAGGAAAAAAAAGATGCTTCTTGGGCAGGCGATAAGTATCGTGAGGAACAGGCAAAAAAGAAAGCCGCAGCTGGAAATAGACGAGTTTCAACTGGAAGAGGTACTGGAAGTAGAAAACTCAAAGATACGCCAGAACCTAGAACTAGACCTTCTACAGAAGGAATGACACGTGTTACTGGTCGTGGTACAGGTTCAAGAAAAAGTACCAATAAAGGAACAAAAAAGAAAGTATCAAGTTAACAGTTCTAATCTCTAAATCTTAGAGATGAATCTGTAACATCCTATTTTATTATATTATTAATCTTATCTTTAAGCATTTTACTTACTTTTTCACCTGAAGCTTTCCCTCTCACATTTTTCATAGCAATTCCCATCACCGCACCAACTGAATGCTCCTTTTTAGCTTTGATGAATTCAATATTCTCTTCAATTATATCATTCAAAATTTTATCAAGAGATGAATCATCAATTGATTCCATTGCTGATTCACTGATTGCATCTTTAACTGAACTCGTCTTTCCTGACATAATACTTTGAAATATTATCCCAACTGATTCTTTTGTAATTTTATTCTGTGTTAATAAATCAAAAGTATCCTCAATCTGCTGTGATGTTAATCTAGATGATTCAAATCCTTGTCTTTGTAAATTTGTAATTGTTGAACAAAGTGTTGATGCCACAAATGTTGGTGAAATGGATTGTTTTTCACAAATTTTCTCAAACAAATCTAAATAATCTGAATCAAAAAGTTGTTCAGACAATTGTTTGTTAAGATCAAATTTCTCTTGTATATCTTTTAATGACTCATCCCACGTTTTTGGAATATTATTTACTGCATTTTCAATCTCTTTTTTTGTAACACTTATTGGTGGAATATCTGTTTCAGGATACATTCTAGATGAACCTGGTCTTGGTCTAAGAAAAATTGTTTCACCGTTTGAAACGATTCCTCTTGTTTCAGCAGGAACTCCTATTGCAGCATAATTGATTCTATTAATTATTGATTCGATAGCATATTCAATTTTATCTATATCACCTGCAATGATTAAAAATCCATCATTTTCATCTAATTTCATCAATTCACGTAATTTCTTAACATCTGTTTCTTCAATACCATAATTTGGTAGTTCATCAGAATGAAACACTCCTCCTATTCCAAAAAATCTTACTTGTTGTCCAATCTCTTTTCCTAATCTAATACCTGGATATGGTTCATATCCAAAAATTCCTGTAAAACCTTTTACTCGAATTACTTTGATAATTGATTTTGATTTTAAGGCTTTTTGAATAATTTTTGAATTACAATTACTGATAAACTCTGTAATATTGAAAATGTCATCATCAGAAATCTGCGTTTTAATATTCTTAATTTTTTCTGCGATAAGAATTAATCCATGTTGTCTCTTTGATTCATAATCTATAATGCTCTCCAATTGATCTAGTTGTTGAACACCTTTCACTTCTACAACTCCATTATCATTAACTGAAATATTGACATCTTGCCTAATTGATCCAATACCACGAGTAACTTTTCTTGTTGTTCTCAATAACCGACCTAATGACAATGCAATTTTTTTTACATCTTTTGCATCTCCTTTTACTGGTTCTAATGCAATTTCTACAAGTGGAACTCCTAGTCTATCTAAACTATATTCTCTTAAATCCTCTGAATCTTTGAGAAGTTTTGCTGCATCTTCTTCTAAACAAACTACTTGTACGCCAATTTTTTCTTTTTCAACTTGTAAATAACCCCCTTGTGAAATTAGCATTGTTCTCTGAAATCCAGATGTGTTTGAACCATCAATGACTGTTTTTCGCATTACATGTATTTCGCTTAAAATATTAGAATTTAGTGCACTAGAAATTACCAATGCAATTTCTTTTGCATCATCATCTAATTCATGTGGAGGTTCTTCATCATATTCTACTAGACAACTGCTTTGTGAATTTGCCATATACTGTATAGTCTTAGATTTTGATTTCTCAAATAATGCTGCAGGATCATATTTCCCTAATTCACTTTTTGCGGCCCTTAATCTTCGAATGAATTGTTTTGTGAATATTTCGCTTTCAATTGGTTTACAATTACAAAAAAGCTTCTTGTTTGTAGCAAGCTGTTGATGGATCTCTAGCCCAACCTTAATTGAAATCTCATCAGGTCTGTCCGTCATTTTATTCTATGAAATCTCCAATGAAATATTTGAAATCATAATTTTTTTCACATCTACATTATCAAAATTCCCTGTTGTCCACATTGCTTTGACTAGTGCTGTTTCAGGTATCATGTCCCCTAACGGAGTCACTCCATAGTTTAACAAATCTCTGCCGCTTTCATAAACAGTCATTCTGGTTTTTCCTTCAATACATTGAGATGTCATTCCCATGAAAATACCCATTTCTTTTGCCTTTTTGATTGAATCATACAAATTTTTTCCTACATGCCCTAATCCAGTTCCTTCAAAAATTATTGCCTTGTACCCTGAATCTATAACAAAATCTAATAATTTTGGATCAAAACCAGGATGATATTTAAGTAAAATTGCTTTAGAATCATAATTTAATCTTGGAACATATTCTTTATTTTTAAAAATCTCTACCTTTAGATTATTTTCAATTTTATCTTTAGATATTAAAAATGCAGGTTTGTTTCCAATAGTTTCAAAAGCACTCCTTTTACTGGTATGATTTTTTCTTACCCTAGTTCCTATATGACATGCAACTTTCTCATCGCTCTCATCATTATGCATACATACAAAGATACCTTTTGTATTTGAATCAACAATAAATTTAACTGCAGAAATTAAATTCAAAGCAGCATCTGATGATGGTCTATCTGAAGATCTTTGAGAACCGACTAACACTATAGGTTTTGTAAATCCCGATAATGCAAATGAGAGAAAAGATGCAGTGTATTGCATAGTATCTGTTCCATGTGCGATAATAATTCCTTCATAATCTGAATCTGTAAACTCGTGAATTTTTTCCGCAATTTTTTTCCAATTCTCTGGTTGCAGATTTTCAGAATATTCTGAAAATAATACCTCTGCATCAATTGATGCCATGCGTTTTATTTCTGGAATTATATGACTAAGTTCTGCTGCAGTTAGAACTGGTGTAACTGCTCCAGTTCTATAATCAATTTTGCTTGCAATTGTTCCTCCTGTAGATAATAGTAAAATCTTTGGAAGCTTTGTATCGTTTTGAATAATTTCATCAGAAGTGGTAACTTCTTTTCTTGGTGAAATCATCTTAATGGATTTGATCTGTTCTAAGTTAACACCTATGTTGTAACCATTTTTTAGTTTAATCACAATATGATTATCGTCACTATTTTCGTATCTTGGCATAAGAATTCCATCATACGAGATATCACCATCTATCTGAATTGAATCTCCTACTGAGATCTTATTCTCATTAAGTAAAGAAAAGGATTTACCATGATATCCCTTAAGAACAGACATTACTGAAAATGCACTAGTTGTTTAATAAAAATTACCTGTAATATTCTAAGCTTACTTTTTCGCCAATCTTTAGATCTTTTTGTTCTTTAACCTTCTTGATTGCGTCTTCAAATTCTTTCATACCTACTTTTGCAGAATCTGCATCTTTGTCAACATCTTCTGCAGCAGGATGTTTGTCCAAATACTCATGAATGACAATTGAAACTGCAGTATTTGCGATAGCAGCTACATCTGCTCCGCTTAATCCATCTGTATTCTCTGCTAATTTCTCAAAGTCAATATCATCTTTAGTTGGAATAGTCTTTGCATTAATTTCCAAAATCTTTTTCCTACTTGCCTTATCTGGAACTGGTACCTGAATAATTTTATCAAATCTACCTGGTCTTAACAGAGCAGGATCTATCATATCTGCTCTGTTAGTTGCAGCAAGAACAACTACTCCGTGCATTGCTTCCATACCGTCTAATTCTGTTAATAATTGACTAACTACTCGCTCTGTAACGGCAGTTTCACCTCCACCTCCTCGAATAGGTGCAATTGAATCAATCTCATCAAAGAAAATAACACATGGTGATGCTTGTCTTGCTCTTCTAAAGATTTCACGAATACCTCTTTCTGATTCACCTACCCATTTAGATAATAATTCTGGACCTCTTACTGAAACAAAATTTGCTTCACTTTGTGTGGCTACTGCTTTTGCCATTAGTGTTTTACCTGTACCACTAGGACCATGTAGTAAAATACCTCTTGGCATTCTATGACCCAATTTATCATATAGATTAGGATATTTCATAGGCCATTCTACTGCTTCCATTAATTCACGTTTAACATCATCAAGACCTCCAACTTCATCCCATGAAACATCTGGATTCTCAATGAATACTTCTCTCATTCCAGACGGTACAACTTCTATTAGTGCTTTTTTGAAATCCTCTGGAATAACAATTAATTTATCTAAAGTCTCAGGCGGAATTTTTTCTTCTTCTAAATTAAGTACAGGCAACAATCTTCTCAAACATTTCATTGCTGCCTCTTTACACAAATATTCTAAATCCGCTCCAACATATCCATGACTGATAGCTGCAACATCTTCAATCTCAACTTCATCAGATAGTGGCATATTTCTAGTATGAATTGTAAGAATGTCCTTTCTGCCTTTTTTATCTGGAACTTTAATCTCAATTTCTCTATCAAATCTGCCTGGTCGTCTTAATGCAGGATCTATTGCATTTGGTCTGTTAGTAGCTGAAATAACAATTACTTTTCCTCTTGCCTCTAAACCATCCATTAATGATAGCATCTGTGATACGACTCTTCTTTCAACTTCTCCAGTCACTTCTTCTCTTTTTGGTGCAATTGAATCAATTTCATCAACAAAAATAATTGATGGTGCTTTTTCTCTTGCCTCTTTAAAAATTTCTCTTAATCTAGCTTCACTCTCTCCATAAAACTTACTCATTATCTCTGGACCTGAAATACTAATGAAATGTGCATTACTCTCATTTGCAACTGCTTTAGCTAACAATGTTTTTCCTGTTCCTGGTGGTCCATAAAGCAAAACACCCTTTGGTGCTTCAATTCCTAATTTCTCAAAAATTTCTGGATGTCTTAATGGTAATTCTATCATTTCTCTGACTTTTTTAATCTCATCTGTTAATCCTCCAATGTCTTCGTATGTTACTTGTGGAACACCTCTCAGTGTTTCACCTTTTTCAGCTATATTGAAAACAGTTTTTTGTGTAACTAATACTGCATCTGCAGATGGCTGAACACCTATTACTTGAAATGTTAAGCGTCCTCCAAAATATGGCACCATTACATTATCCCCTTTAATCAACGGAACACTTTCTAATGCGTCAGCTAGATAACGTTCATCAATTGGTGGAATTGCTTCTAATGGAGCAACCATTACTTTTTCAGCAGCAGCTGCCTTTATCTTACGAACCGTTATTGTATCGCCAATTGCAATTCCAGAATTATTTCGACCTAATCCATCTATTCTAATTATTCCCTTTCCTTCATCTGAAGGATATAATGGAAGACATTTGGCAACTGTTCTTCTCTTACCTTTTATCTCAATTACATCGCCTGTTGATGCATTTAGTGTATCCATTGAATCGTAATCAATCCTTGCAACACCTCTACCTACATCTCTAGTATATGCTTCAAGAACTTTGAGAGTAAGAGAATTTTCACTCATAACAACAAACCTCTCTTCTATTTTTTATACCTTTATCAAAAATTCTACTAATGGATATACGATCACAAGCTTAAAATCTGTTTGAAAAATGGTACTTTTCAATGGGTAAACGACCTTTAGTACGTAGACGTGGACGTGGAGGAATGCAATTTAGAGCAACCACCACTGGTAAGCTCGCTCCTGCTAAATATCCTGGATTTGCATTAGCAGAAAATCGTATGGGTGAAGTAATAGATCTTGTTCATGAACGTGGTAGGGATGTCCCTTTATCAAAAATTAGATTTGAAGATGGTTCAATATCTTTTGTTCCTGCAGTTTTAGGTACTAAAGTGGGTGATCGAATCAAATTTGGATTAAAATCTGAATTAATAGATGGTAATGTAATCAGTATTCAGAATATTCCAGACGGTACTACTGTCTGTAATGTTGAAAAACAATTTGGTGATGGTGGTTCATTGATAAAATCTGCAGGTGGAAATGCAACAGTTTTCTCACATGGTGACAAAGGTGTTACACTAAAACTTGCATCAGGTAAGTTTACAACTTTAAATCCAAAAAACAGAGCTATGATAGGTACACTTGCAGGTGGTGGTGCTGATGATCGACCATACATGCGAGCTGGCGTAAAAGCTCTTAAATTCAAAACTAGAGGTAGAAAATACCCTATTGTTAGAGGTGTTGCACAAGCAGCATATGTTCATCCACATGGTGGTGGAAGACATCAACACGTAGGTCAAAGTTCTACTGTTGCACGTGATACTCCTCCAGGAGCAAAAGTTGGAAGTATTGCAGCTAGAAAGACTGGTAGAGCAAGAATCAAAGAAAGGAAATAGTTTTCTGTCAAACTTGATAAATGCCCTTTGTTTGTATCTGTTAAATGGTTAAGTGTATTCATTTATTGATATCTGGAAAAGTGCAGGGTGTTTTTTTTAGACAATCATTAAAAGTTATTGCAAAAAAAAATAATGTTGTTGGTTGGGTAAAAAACCTAGATGATGGATGCGTTGAAGCAATACTTGAAGGTAATGCAAATTCTGTTGATGCAGTTGTTAATTGGGCATTTAAAGGACCTGCAAATTCGCGAGTTGATGATGTTAAAATGAAAAATCATCCAACAGATAATAATTTTTTAGATTTTGAAGTTTTATATTGATAAATTAAATTATTTTTATTTTCGAATTTTTCCAAAGAATTTTCCAAATTTCGGTTTTCCAAATCTAAACTTTCTTTTCTTTTCTTCTTTGATAACTTCTGAATTTTCAGATATATCTAAATTTTGTTGAATTGTATATGGTTCATCTTCTATCTCTGGTGCAAATGAATCTAAAGTTGTCACATCTGGTTCAAATTCTTCTTGTTTAGGTTCAAATTCAAGTTTGTCCATCTCTTCTAATTTTTGTTTTAATTCATTAATTCTAGA
>CAYFOW010000027.1:0-8415 GCA_964344885.1 uncultured Candidatus Nitrosopelagicus sp.
TAATACAACATATAGAAAATATAATCGCCAAAAGACGTCAAAATTGACAATTACATAGGTTACCTATCATATTTCTCAATTTCAGGTTAAAATGCATCATTAAAATCCACATTATTGAAAAACACTGGATAAAATTTTTCATCTTTAACAAAATAACTAGGTTTGAAGATTTTGAAACATTTCAGATTTTATCAGGATCAAGTCCATTTCCACGGACAATATCATCAGATAATTTTTCATAATACTGACGGTCTTTTCCAAGTGATTTCAGGCTATCACTTTCAACTCTAGTCATCTTTTCTTTGATGTCTTTGTAGCGATATTGTAGTTTTGCATCAGCCATCCTAAAGACGCGATTATTTTCCTTCCACAGATGCTCATTTACATGCTCAACATATTCTTCAATATCGGAAACTAATTGCTCATAGTTTCCAGTATCAAAATAGATTTGGGTAGAACTTGTAATTTTTTTTGTAATTTGTCTGGTAATTTCATGTTCTTCAAGCATTCGTGTTACAGGATTTATTTCAGCAAATCCTACATTTTCTAATTCTGGGAAAAACGCATCTTCTTCTTTATGATGATGGCATAAATCAGTAAAATCAGTGGAAAACTCGATGGTTTTTTCTAAAATCTCTTTAGGAATTTTTGTGTCTTGTTTTAATAAAATTACAGTAGTTTTCATTGCCTTGATCACTTTTTCAATTATTTGATGATCACGCTTTAGCGAGACAGTTGGCATGTAATGGAGTGAGATTTGAAGGTTTTAAGTCAAAGGGTTACGGGAATTTCAAAAGTGTCTTACAATAACTTGCAAAACGATGATTTTCAGGATTTACCTTTTTTTGCATATATTTTGAGATTGATTTTTTGTTATCACCCAGATATCCGATTGGAAATGAGATTTGTTCAGAGTCATGAGCATATTTTAAGATAAGATCAGATGGGGCATAATAATTTGTAATTTTAGATGAGACAACTTTTTGAGAAATTTTACCAAACCTTGAAGGATTAAATGAATCAGCAGTAATAGATGAGCCAAATAGATGAACACTTTCAATTATACCGTTACTGGATTGTTTTTTTGAAAGTCTCTCAATGCAGCTTAGGATAACCTGAGAGCCTAGAGAATGACCCATTAGACGAATTTTTGTGTCAGGGCTATTTTTTTTAAAATCAACTATGAATTGAGAAAGATTACGACCATTCTTTTTTGCAATGATTTGCCCTATCCGTAATGCACGAAAAGCCTGAGATGCAATGTGTGCACCAGTAGTATTAGAGTCATAGCTAAATCCTATAACAGGAAAATCATATCCAAGCTTGCAAAGACGTTCTTTGGCTGAATAAAATTTTGTCAATGCACCTGACTTGTCATTCATCAGACCATGAATCATTATTGCAATCTCTTTTTTTCCAACTAATTGCCTAAATGTAGAGATTGGATACAGAAAGTATGAATCATTTTTGAGAGTCTTGCCAGTTGTCAAATCATAATATCCACGAGTTGAGATTCTTGGGATTCTAGATGAGCTCATGAGCCTAGCTTGCCAAGCTGTTTTTGATATTTATCAATGTCAGATTGCTCAACTCTAGAAAATAGTGGAGACGGAGTATCTAATGCATGATTTGGAGAGACAAGTAATTCAGATATAGAATCCCACTTTTGCTCTGAGACGTCTCCATCAAGTCCTAATTGTAACCAGATCTTTTGAGCAGATTCAGGCAAAAACGAATGCAGTGCTATTGCAATATTTTGAACTGCATTGACTGACAGATATACACATGATCTTGTTCCAGGTCCATTCTTCCAGGGTTCTTTGTGCTGAAAGTATTGATTGAAATGAGATGAAAACTCCATTATCTTTTTTAATGCCCTATCAAGATGGTTTTGTTCCATTAATTCAGTTAATTCAGATTTAAAGTTGTGAATTTTTTTCTCAGCCTCAGAGTCTTCAGAATCAAATTCTTCAGGTTCAGGAACTATCCCATCAAATGATTTTTTGGTAAATCCTAATGCACGATTAACAAGGTTTCCCAAGTTTCCAATTAGCTCAGAATTTATCTTGGTCATAAATTCTGACCAATCAAAATTCAAGTCATCTTGAGAGTATGGATTAATTGATATCAGATAATATCGTAGATAGTCAGCAGGATAATACTCTAAGAACTCTTTTAATCCAATATACCAGTTTCTGCTTTTTGAGATCTTTTTTGATTGTAATGTGAGATGTCCACGTGTAGGCATGTAATCAGGCAGTTTGTATTCTGAATCAAGCCCTAACCTCATTGCAGGCAAAAATAGGTAGTGGTGATACACGATATCTTTTCCAATAAAGTGATAAATGTCAGCTGAATTCCAAAATTCTTTTCCATCAATTCCTTTATCATTTAGAAACTTGATTGTAGATGAGATGTAGGCCAAGTGATTATCAAACCAGCCATAAAAGACCTTGCCTTTTGCATCATCAAGTGGGATTGGAACTCCCCAGGAAATATCACGGGTTATATCCCAGTCAATTAGACCGGATTTAATCCAGTTTTGAACATATTTTTTTACATCCTTTTGTAGATGGGGTGCATTTTCAAGATACTCAAATAATGATTCAGAGAAATTTTTTAGTTTGAAAAAATAGTGTGTTGTTTTTTTCTTTACAGGGATGTTTTTACAAATCGAGCAATGTGGGTTGTCAATTTCTTCAGGGACACGTCCACATTTTTCACATAAATCAGAGTATTGATCATTGGCTTTACAGTGTGGGCATGTGCCAATTACATAACGGTCAGGTAAGAATTTTTTATCAGTCTCACAGTAAAACTGGATGATTTCAGATTCATAAATATGTCCTGAGTTGTATAACTTTGTAAATACATCCTGTACAAATTTTATATTTTCTTGTGAGCTTGTCTTGTAAAAGAAATCAAAGCCAATGTTAAATGCACTAAAGTCTTCATAGTCACGTTTATTCCAATGATCAACGTATTCTTGAGGAGTTTTTCCTAACTTTTCAGACTGTATTAAAATTGGAGTACCAAAGTCATCAGATGCACAGATGTAATATGCCTCTACGCCTTTTTGTTTTAGAAATCTCGTAGTAACATCAGCTGGTAGATACGTTGATGCAACATGTCCTAGATGTATCTCACCATTTGAATATGGCAATGCACTGGTAATTATTGCACGAGAACTCATTATGATTTAATTTCTAAATAGGGGTTAAGAAGTTTGTTACCAACTGTTTTGGTATTTTATCTGCTCTCGGGTTAGCTTGTCAATTTTTACATCCATTGCTTTGAGTGCATCGACTGCAACTTGTCTGTCTATTTCTTCAGGAACATTGATAATTTTGTTTTCCATTTTTTTATGATTTTTTAGAATGTACAGTACAGATAAGATTTGATTTGAAAATGACTGAGCCATTACCTCAGGAGGATGACCTTCTGCTGCAACAAGATTTGCAAGTCGTCCCTGTCCAATCAGATAGACACGTTTTCCATTTTTGAGTACACATTCATCAAGACTAGGACGTACCTCTTTGACTGATTTTGATTCATTTAACAAAAATGCACTATCAATTTCTACATCAAAGTGACCAACATTTCCCATTATTGCACCGTCTTTCATTTTTAAGATGTGTTCTTTTCGAATGACGCTAGTCATTCCTGTACATGTGATGAAGATGTCACCAAATTTTGTAGCTTGTGCCATTGGCATTACTTCAAATCCGTCCATGTGAGCTTCTAATGCCTTTACGGGATCAACTTCAGTTACAATTACTTTGGAGCCCATTCCACTACATCGTGCAGCAACGCCACGTCCGACCCAGCCATATCCTACAACTACAACGCGCTTTGATGCCATGAGTAAATTCATTGCACGAAGATACCCATCAATTGTGCTTTGACCAGTGCCATATCGATTATCAAACATGTGTTTTGTGTATGCCTCATTTACTAGAATTACTGGATAACGTAATTTTCCTTGATTCTCAACTGCACGGATTCGGGTGACTCCTGCAGTAGTCTCTTCAGTGGCACCAAGAATTGGCATATCAGAATATCTCTTATCAAAGTGAGCCTTGACATTCATGTCTGCACCATCATCGGTGAGAATTGTAGGTTTATGATTTAGAACTTGATCAATACACCAGTCATATTCTTTTACAGACTGACCGTGCCATGAATAAACATGAATTCCTTGAGATGCCAAAAATGCTGCAATATCATCTTGTGTAGTAAGAGGGTTACCACCACAGCATGCTACATTTGCACCAAGTTCTTTTGCACCCATCAACAAAACAGAAGTCTCTTTTGTAATGTGCAGACAAAAGCCAAGTGTAATACCTTTTAGTGGTTTTGATTTTTTATATCGATTAATGGTATTATCAAGAATTTGCATGTGAGAGCGTGCCCACTCGTATGAGAGTTTACCTTTTTTTGCAAGTTTAATGTCTTTTACTTTACTCAATGATTGAAACAAAAAATATGACTATAAAATCCTATCATAAAACAAATGAGAATAAATAATCAGTTGTTTTTAGAGATGTTATGACATGGACTAAAGTTGCAGAAAAAGGCACTATATCAAAAGGACAAGGTGGAGAATTTGAAGTGGAAGGCAAAAAGATTGCAATATTTCATGAAGACAAACTTTACGCACTTGATGCACTGTGTTGTCATCAAGACGGATCAATTGCAGAAGGCAAAGTAGTTGATTGCGTAGTAGAATGTCCAATGCACTTTTGGCACTTTGATATCAGAACAGGAAAATTACTGGATTATCTTAAAGGAGCAAGTCTTGATACTTATCCAGTTGAACAAAAAGATGACGGTATTTACATTGACATTTAGTATAAGCATATTTTCATGATACAACTTTTATGACAATTAGAAAATCAACCAATATTGAATGATTCAATTTTATCAATAATTCTTAAGCAAGATTATGAAAAGATCAAAAACAATATTGAAGAATTTTTAAAAAATAAGGTTCAACAATACAGTTCAAAGGGAGTAATTTTTGGATTAAGTGGAGGAATTGACTCAACTACACTAGCATACCTATGCGGAAATGTTTTTGCAAAAAATGCTACTGCATTAATTATGCCAGATAGTAAGATTTCTCCAAAAGAAGAGACTGAAGATGCAATTAAGACAGTTGATAAATTAGGAATTGATTATAGGCTAATTGACATTAATCCAATTCACAAATCATACGCTAATTATTTAGAACCAGATGAAAAGTCATTGGGAAACTTGAGGGCGCGAATTCGTGCAAATTTGATTTATTACAATGCCAATTTACACAATAAGCTAGTAGTTGGAGCCAGTGATAAAAGCGAGTATCTAATTGGATATTTTACAAAGTTTGGAGATGGTAGTGCAGATTTACTACCTATGAAGTCACTGTACAAGACACAGATAAGAAAACTTGCAGAACATCTAGGTGTTTCAAAAAATATTATAGAAAAAAAGAGTAGCCCCAATTTGTGGAAGGGACACCTTGCAGAATCAGAAATTGGACTACAGTATGAAGAAATTGATTCAATTCTGTACTGTTTAGTTGATAAAGAAATGTCAATCAAAGAAACTGTGCAAAAAACAGAAGTCAGTACAGATGCAGTAGAAAAAATTCAGAAAATGTTTGAGAACAGCAAACACAAACGAATTTTGCCAGAGGGAATTTAGCAGTATGATTCAGATCAATGATACCCTAACTAATTCAAAGATAGAATTAGACACGGATAAAAAAATCAAAATATATCTTTGTGGGGTTACAGTTTATGATGATTCACATATCGGTCATGCAAGGACCATAATAGTATTTGATGTGTTAAGAAGATTTTTAGAATCAAAAGATGTAGACGTTGAGCTTGTTCAGAACTTTACAGATGTGGATGATAAAATTATCAATAGAGCCCAAAAAGACAATGTAACATCAGAGCAAATCAGTACCAGATACATTCAGAGGTATCAAGAAGATTTTGAAAGATTAAACGTAAAAGATGCGACAATATATCCCAAGGCCACGGATCACATCAAAGAGATGCATGATTTGATTTCAGAATTAATTAAAAAAGAAACTGCATATGTTACAAAAAATGGAGTGTATTTTGCAGTATCAAAATTCTCAGAATATGGCAAACTATCAAAAAAGAAGATTGATGATTTGATTTCAGGTGCAAGGATTTCAGTAGATGAGCAAAAAAATGATCCGCTAGATTTTGCATTATGGAAAAATTCTGAAACACAACCAAATTGGCCCAGTCCATGGGGAAATGGAAGACCTGGTTGGCATATTGAATGTTCAGCCATGAGCATAAAGTACCTGGGAGAAGATTTTGAGATTCACGGAGGCGGAAGGGATTTGATTTTTCCACACCATGAAAATGAGATTGCCCAATCAGAGGCGTTTACAGGAAAAAGATTTGCAAAGTCATGGATGCATGTAGGAATGGTGACAATTGACGGTGAAAAAATGTCAAAATCATTGGGAAACATCAAATCAGTCAGATATGTACTTGATAATTGGGGTGCAAACGTAATTAGACTATTTTGTCTATCAGGGCACTATTCAAAACCAATCAACTATTCAGAGGATTTGCTTCGAGAAAACATAACAAAGATTCGACAAATTGAGTCATGCTACTATGAACTTCGTTTTGCAGACAGTGAGAAAAACGATGAATTAATTGAGCATATAGTTACAGAATGTAAAAATGAATTTGATGATGCATTAAAAAATGACTGTAACACACCGTTAGCACTTGATGCATACTACAAGTTGATCAGAGAAGTAAATGCAAAAGCAGCCCAGGAATTGATTTCTGAATCTTCTGCAAAAAAGATTCTACCGATTTTTGAGCAGATGAATGATGTACTAGGAATAAGCATTGAAAAAACAACAGATGATGAGATTTTAGAAATTAATGAGTTGCTTCAAAAAAGAGAGCAGCTACGTTTAGAAAAAGATTTTCAAAAAGCAGATGAGATTAGAGATGAGATAAAAAAACGCAACATCATATTGCTAGATCATAAAAACAAAACCGTATGGATGAAACACGAGAAAATTAAATCAGAGTGATTATTTTTTTCCTGCACTGACAATAGAGATTACGTCACGATCACGCAGCTGATAATTTGCAGGCAAGCGCAAATTATATCTCAAGTCCTTTGCATATAACAGACCTTTAATTAAATCAGAGTGGATTTCTTTTGCCAAATCATTAATTGTTGCACCATCTTTTAACAACAAAAGGTCAGGTAAGACATTTCCACTCTTATCAGACAGTTTAGATTCGTTTGCAACAGGATAAATCGAATTCATTTTCAATAATTTAAAAACAGTCACATTGATTGCAAACTGAACACCGGTTCGCATGTATTCACCCATAATTCCGCTTTTGATGAATTCTAAAGCATCTACTTGTTTTTTGTTTAGTTCATCAGAGTTAAGAATATCAAATTGTTCAGAGCCAGGTGAGTATTTAATTAGATTTTTTTGTTCAGCACGTCTCAAAGTAAGTTCGCTGTCAGCGCTTGCAGGAACTACAATCATGTCGTTGTATCTTTCACGAAGCCTATCAAAATTTTTGTCAGCTCCTGATACATCAATTTTATTTGCAACAATTAAGGTGGGTTTTGAGATTTTGCGCAAAACAGTTGCAAAGCGTTTGCTGTCCTCAATACCAAAATCAGAAAATTCAGTTTCATCCAGATTACACGTCAAAAGTGTCTCTTTGATATGATGCCGTTTAACACCAATTCCCTGGTATAATTCAGTTAGTACGTCAATTTTGTCATTTTCAGATGAGATAGATTTTTCAATTTTATCACGATTTCCTTCTAAAATTTTCAGATACCACATAACTAGTTCTTCTTCAATGTCTGCAAAATCAGAAATTGGGTCACCGGCACCTTTCTCAGTAATCTGACCAGAGGAGTCAATGCTTCCAGATGCATCAACTACATGAAGCAATGCATCAGACTGGGCAGCTATTGCCAAAAATTGATTGCCCAAACCTTTACCTTTCCATGCATCCTTGATTAGCCCCGGAAGATCAATTAATTCAATTGGGATGTAGCGCCATCCGTCAATGCATTTTGAATTTTTAGGGGAATCTTGAATCTTGAATTCTGGGTGAACACAAAGAGTTATTGCATGGCCAGTAGATACTGCAGGTTTTTTAGTGGTAAATGGATACGTGGATATTTCATTAGAAGATAAGGTAGATGAGTTAAAGAAGGTAGTTTTTCCAGTGTTAGTTTTGCCAATCAGACCGATTTTTATTGGCATGACTAAAAATGGAATCCAGATTATTTATCTTTGCTGTACAGATTACGATTCTTTTTCAAGCTTATCTACAGCATGTTGTAGCTCAGAGATCATCCATGACATTTCAGATATTTCATCAG
>CAYFOW010000027.1:8515-19506 GCA_964344885.1 uncultured Candidatus Nitrosopelagicus sp.
TCTACAGCATGTTGTAGCTCAGAGATCATCCATGACATTTCAGATATTTCATCAGGACTTAGTTTGTCATGCCATTTTTCAAGTGTAAGTTTTGCAATGCTACAGGAATTGTAAAGTAAAGACCAATACGGATGATGTTCAGCAGTAGTATATGCCAATTCAGATGCATCAGAGATGCCGTTTTTTGCACGAGAGACAGAATCAGAGCCTTCAGAAAATATTTTGATTATTCCAGATGGTAAATCATCTTCAAGTTTAATCATCAAGTCATCATTTTGATATTTTTTCACAAGCAATGACAGTGAATCATAGAATTCAGTGAGTTTTGGATTGGTCATGATCAGAAAAGTCGTCGATGTTCTGCCAGCATACAACGATTAAAGACAACATCAATTCCTGCATCTTTGGCCATTTGTTCTGCCTTTTCGTTATGAATTCCTTCTTGAAGCCAAATTACTTTTGGTTTCTTTTTGATTGCATTTTCAATTACCGACATTACCTGATCAGATGGTCGAAACACATCAATGATATCAATTTGATCAGGTACATCAGATACATCTGAAAAGCATTTTTTATCCAATATTCTTTCAGCAGTAGGGTTTACAGGAATTATTTCAAATCCTTGATCATCAAGGTACTTTGGTACATAATGTGCAGCCTTTGAGGAGTTTTTTGACATTCCAATTACTGCTACTTTTTTTAATTGTAAAATAGATTTTATTTGCTCATCTGTGTGAGGATCTTGCTCCATATGTGACGACTATATTTCTGGTTAATAATTTATTTTATCCCAGATACAGTTAGGAAAATATTTGTATTCGAAAAACAATGAAATGTTATGTCTGAAGAGCCAAAAGACCTGATGATTTTAGGTGCAATCAAGAGTGGTGCCAAAAAATTTGATAAAATCCAAAAGATAACAAAGTTAGATCCTAAAGAAATTAACGACATTTTAGAAGAGTTAGAAAACAAGGGACTGATCAGAGTTGAAGAAAAGAAAGGCTGGTTAGGCAAGAAGATAGAGATTAAAACTACTGACAAAGGTAACGTCGAATTAGAACATAGAATTCATGAATTACAGCAAGATTGGGACCAGATGGTCAAACTATACAAATCAGGGGACAAATCAAAGCTCAAAGATTACATGGATGACAACAAATCATTTTTGCCAACAATGATGTTTTTTGGAATTATTGACATGATGATGTTTAGCATGATGTTTAGCATGATGGGAATGGCAATGTCAAGTTACGTTCCAGCCGAAAGTATGCCTGCAGATATGGGCAGTGCAGATTCTGCAGATACAGGTGGTGATGACCTTGGAGGCATGGATGATGGCGGATTTGATATTGATATCGGCTTTTAATTCAGTTTTAATTTAAGTAGATTTTTTCATTCAATCAAAAAATTAGATTGATTTTGCGATATTCGTTTTTTTTCTGGTACAATGATCTAACTTATTAGAACATATTTTTGGAAAGTTGTATTGCAAGCAACTGAAAATAGCATTCAGATCAGCGATGAAGACAGAAAACATGTCTTTTTACAGATTCTAGCAGACAAATACTATACATCAATTATTTCTGAAATCATTGCAGAGCCAAGAACTGCAATTGACATCAGCGAAAAGACAAAGATTCCAATTAGCACAGTCTACAGAAGATTACAGTTTTTACAAGACAATAGACTAGTCAAAATTTCAGGCTCCATTAATAAGGATGGAAAGTATTTCTTGTATCAAAGCAAGATCAGAGAGATTAACACCATGTTCAATGGTGAGAGCCTAGAGATTACTGTTAGCTCAAACAAGAGTTACATCATACAATAAATCTCAAAACTAAAGTCATTTACAGTACAAGATTATCAGAATTTACAGAGTGCAATGCGGTATACATCATATGATAATGTAGGATTAGTCAAGATACTTAATTTTCTAAAGACTCATCAAGAAGAATACCTTTCAGGTGAAGACCTAAGCGATGTGTTAAAAATTTCCAGAGTGGCTATTTGGAAACATATCAAAAAAATCAAGGAGTTAGGTTATGAGATAGAGTCAAAACAAAAGATGGGCTACAGACTAGTCAGAAATACGGACTTGATGCTTCCATGGGAAATAACTGAGAATTTAGAGACGAAGACTCTGGGTCAGAGAGCATATTATTTTGATAGCACCAGTTCAACTCAAGAATATGCATTACAAATTGCAAGAAATCAAAACGAAGATGGCACAGTTATAATTGCACAAAAGCAGACAGCATCAAAAGGAAGGCTGGGAAGAAAATGGAGTTCTCCAAAAGGAGGGTTATGGTTTTCAATAATAATTCATCCAAAATTTGATGTTTCAAACTCCACAATACTGCCAATAGCAGTCTCAGTAGCGATGGCAAAAACTATCGAATCAGAATTGGGATACAAACCTGAATTAAAATGGCCAAATGATGTAAATGTAAATGGAAAAAAAGTTGCAGGGATATTACTTGATGCAGTTATTCAATCAAACAAAATCGAAAGCATGGTAATTGGAATTGGTGTGAATTATTTCATTGATTCAGACAAATTATCAAAGACAATTACAGACAAGTCAAATTTTTACGGTGCAGAATCGCTTGTAAAAAAAGAAAGTGATAACACACCAGTAAAATTCATGCAGAAATTCCTTATCGAACTAGAGAAGATGATTCAAAAAATAGAATCAAAAAAGATTTCATCCATCATCAAAGAGTGGACAAAACATTCGACAATGATAGGCAAACAGGTAACAGTCACAGTAGACAAAGAGAAGTTTTCAGGCATTGCAGAGAAGATAGACAGTGATGGAGCACTGATTCTTTCAAACGGTAAAGACAAAAAACAGATTCTTGCAGGCGACGTTGCACAGATAAGATCGAGTTGAATTATTTTTTTGCTTTAGACTTTGATTTTCTGCTAGTTTGTTTTTTTAGTTTTAAGATTTCTTTTTGAATTTCAAGTAAAGAAAGTAATGTAAATTCAAGTGAGTAAACATAATCATCATAGCATTTAATCAAGTCAGATTGCGCATTGAGTTTTTTATTAAGAAACTCATTGTTACGCAAGAGGTTTGTTTGATCAATTAACTGTGCCATGTCAGGATCAGGTAAATTGATTTCAGATAATTTTGATCTTGCAGCAACTATCTTTTGCTTTAATGAATCAATATCAGAGGACAATACAACATTTTAGGAGTCATTGCGATTAAATATTATGATAAAACGTGCCTCAAAGAGTAGATATGCTTTAATTCGGAGATAATTTTCATGATTAATCATACAGATGAAATCATCAGGAATTCTAGTTTTAGCAGCATTGTGTACAGTATTTTTTTCAGTTACTTTTGAAGAATCATTTGCAGAAGACGTATCGGATTTACCACAGCAACTCAAAGAGGCAAATTCCTTTTTTTACAAGGGCGAATACAGAGAGGCAGTTAACCAGTATGATGAAATTCTAGACAAGACTCCAAACAATATAGAGACACTGATTATGAAAGGCACTGCACTAAGCAATCTGGGCAGAGATACTGCAGATATGAATTATCATAAATCATCACTATTAGAATTTTACAAAGCATCACAGATTCAACCAAATAATGTCATTGTACTAAACGGTATGGGGGTAGGTTTTGGCAATCTTGGAGAATATCAAGAATCAGCATCATATTTTGAAAAGGCATTATCCATAGAGCCTGCAAATGCAATATCAAAGAATTATCTAGATTATGCAAAAAAGAGTTTAACAAAATATCCTTACACCCCAACTGAAAAACCAAAGTACTTGGAAGAATCAGAAAAACAGATCATAACTGAGATACCAAAATGGGTAAAAAGCAATGCAGAGTGGTGGGCAAGCGGCAATATCTCAGATGATGACTTTTTGAGGGGAATTGAATTTCTTATAAAAAATGAAATAATCAAAGTAGAGTTTGATGAACAAGAAAATAAAAAATCAGACTCTATTCCAAAATGGGTAAAAAGCAATGCAGAGTGGTGGGCAAGCGGCAATATCTCAGATGACGAATTTACAAATGCAATTCAATACTTGATCAAAAATGGAATGATCAACGTCAAGATAAACCAACAAAACCAAATCTCACAAGAAGATATCGATCGAAAGAATTGGAACTTTAATTTTTATCTAAATAAGATTGTCAATGATGTATCAAAACAGAAAAGATACATCGAGTATGCAAATCCAAGTTTTGATGTAAAGAAGAAATTTCTCAGAGATGCAGAAAAATGGAATTATGAGCAGGCAATAAAATCACCCAATTTGCCAAAGCCACAGTATGTACTAATTGATGATGTATACCATCTTAAATTCAAGATTTTTGTAAATGACCAACCACCACATTTGCCAATTGATCATTCAATAACATTACAAGAAGGACTGGATTATTGGTCAAAGCAAGTATTTACTGCCTCAGATGGCAAAAAACTTGTCATGGACTTCG
The DNA here is from genome assembly GCA_964344885.1 of uncultured Candidatus Nitrosopelagicus sp. Classification (GTDB taxonomy): domain Archaea; phylum Thermoproteota; class Nitrososphaeria; order Nitrososphaerales; family Nitrosopumilaceae; genus Nitrosopelagicus. The sequence continues at coordinate 12,984 of CAYFOW010000027.1, forward strand.
TGCATACAAATACCAAATCAGATGCAAATATCTTGGTAACATGGGTTGCCCGAGATTTAGGTGAGGGCGTATTGGGTCATGCAAATCTAGGTCCAGGAGGAATTGTCGAAGTCGCACTATTAGGAAAAGGATGTGATGGAAGTTATCAGTTATTTGGGATTAACACAGTTGAGACTATAATGATTCATGAATTAGGTCATGTAATTGGACTAAAGCATTCAGAGAATAAGAAAAGCATCATGTATCCGAGCATAAAAAAGACAGAATATGCATATTGCCTTTTAAATTAGAAAAACCACACAGCTGAAAAGACTGCCACAATAACTACTGGAATGATATAACGGAATTTCTTGTTAATTTGCTCTGCTTTGAGCTCATCTTCACTTTTGTTGAATTTGCGCTGAGATGCCAAAGCCAAAAATGCCATTATGATTAACGCATACAATACAGTCATCATCTTGTCTTCTAGTGTCAGATATTCCAATGGAGGTAGTGACTGTCCCACATTCAAAAATATGGTAAAGTTAGCAATTACTCCAATGCTGGCAAGTTTATCGTTGTTAAATCATACAGATATGAACTCTGAAGCAGTGGTGTTAGGATATGGGATTGGCATTATCATGGTAAATGCAGGAATGTATTTTATTATGCCTGCAGTTGTAATTTGGCAGATTAGAAAAATGATTAAAATTTAATTTCGGATTTTTTGGCGATATCGCATACAAACCTCGACTATTACTATTTATATCATCTATGTGTAATCATAATGTAATGTTTGAGACATTTACTTTACAGATGCCAATGGGCTCAGAATGGATATGGATTGCAATTATTATAGGTGTATTCATATTTGGTGCAAAAAAGATTCCAGAGCTAGCAAAGACACTTGGAAAGGCAAAAGGCGAATACAAGAAAGGAGAAATTGAATCAGACAAAGAACTCAAAGACTATAAAGAAAAAGCAGATTAGAGTTTTTTTAGAAATTCATTAAATAATGCATAAAGACATTCTTCGATTTTATTCTTAGATAAATAATTTGAGAGTTTAGAGATTCCAGAAAATTTTATTTCAGCTGAGAATTTGATTAGTGTTTGTGGGCCATGAGAGATAAAATCTTGAGTGATATGGCTGCCTTTGATGTCACCACCTACTACCCTCATTTGATGATGAGATAAAGTCCATTCATGTTTTGCCATTATAACAAATTCATTATCACATAGATGCAGATGCTCAACTACTAGTGCAGAATTATCACGTACAGACTTTACCTTGATGTACGGATAAAAGTCAGGAAATATTTCAGAATAGTTTTCAAAATCAGAGAACAACTGTAATGAATCAGGTACAGATGAAGTAACTAATTTCTCAGCTAAGAATTTTACCATGTTATGTTAGCTGCCCCATCTGCGATACAAGTCATGGTCAATGTTGAATTGATCAAGACATTTTCCTACAGTGTGATTGATGATGTCATCAATTGTGTTAGGTTTTGTATAGAATCCAGGAACAGGTGGCAAAATGACAATTCCTAGTCTGGAGAGCTTTAGCATGTTTTCTAGGTGAATTGCAGACAGGGGGGTCTCACGGGTAACTAGGACGAGTTTTCGTGATTCCTTAATTGTGACGCCTGCAGCACGTGCAATGAGGGTATTATCATATCCTGTCGAGATTGCAGACAGAGTCTTCATTGAGCATGGAATCACTATCATGCCATCAGATTTGTGAGTGCCACTAGATACGCTTGAGGCCATGTTTGAGTCATCAGAGTAATGAGTTGCAAGAGATTTTACGGATTCAAATGAGTGATTAGTTTCAAGGGAGAGACATTTTTTTGCCCAATCACTCATGATAAGATGAGAATCAACGTTTGCCTTTGATAGTTGCTCTAAGAATCTTACAGCATAAGCAATTCCGGTACTGCCAGTTATTCCGACGGTAATTGACACAAAGTCAATTATGTTTTGAGATTATTTAAGGCATTGAATTAGTATGAGGTATCATCAAATTTTGCAGTACGTTCTTGCTCTTCACGACGACGCGTAATCCATATCTTTAGTCCAGCAGCAGCAATTCCTGCAAACAAAATCATTCCGACTAGGACCATCTCAATATTCATGATAGTTAAACTGAGAAATTCCAAGTCTAAATTATTTTCTAAATGAATCATCATACCTATATTACTGATGTAAAGTCAAACAAAATATGATTAAAAAATCAGAGATTAAAAAAATTATCAATAATTATACAGGTTTACGAATAGGCGTCTTGGGAAGCCACTCTGCATTGGAGATTATGGATGGTGCAAAAGATGAAGACCTTGAGACAGTGGTTTTTTGCCAAAAAGGAAGAGAGACACCATACAAGAGATTCAATAGAATAGCTGACGAAATTATAGTTTTAGATAAATTCAAGGGCATGGCATCGGCTAAAAATCAGAAAATGATGATAGATACCAACACAATTATCGTGCCACACAGATCACTTACAGCATATTTAGGATATGATATAATAGAAAAAAATCTAAAGGTTCCAATTTTTGGCAACAGAGCATTGTTTCAAGCCGAAGAGAGAGGAAACAAGAAAAACCAGTACTATCTGTTAGAAAAAGCCAAAATAAGATATCCAAGATTATTCAAAAATCCAAAAGACATCAACAAGCCAGCAATTGTCAAAGTAATGGAGAAAAAAAGAAAGTTAGAAAGAGCATTTTTTAATGTCACATCATATGATGATTACAAGATAAAGTCAGAGGAGAAAATAAAGCAAGGAATCATCTCAAGAGAGGATCTCAAAAATGCAAGTATCGAAGAGTTAGCAATTGGAACGTATCTGAATTTTAACTATTTTTACACACCAATCTCAGATCATGTTGATTTTATTGGAATTGAGAGAAGACTGCAAACAAACCTACATGACTTTAACGCAATTCCTGCAAAACAACAATTAGAGATGGACATTGAGTTACAAAATATCGAAGTGGGGCATACGCCTGCAAGCATCAGAGAGTCACTACTTGATAAGGTAATTAAGATGGGCGACAAATTCGTCAACGCAGTAAAAAAGGAATATGCATCTGGAATAATTGGACCATTCTCGTTACAAAGTGTAATTACAAAGGATTTAGAGTTAATTGTGTATGATGTATCATTAAGGGTTCCAGGAAATCCAATTGTTGCAACTACAAGCCCATATACAAAATACCAGTATGGTCAAACATTTGGAATTGGAAGAAGAATTGCAATGGAGATTAAAAAAGCCCAAGAGCAAGACAGACTAGATGAGATAGTTACCTAGTTTTGAACTGGATCAGATAACAAGTTTTGTCGTAGGTATATGGGAATTTTATAAAATGCAGCAAGTGCTATGGCATCAGATGCACGATAATTTCGCAGTACAAGTTCTTTTTTTCCTGTAAAATACAAATTTGCACGCAATGAATTTCCACTTTGATAAATTTTTACAGAGGTCAGAACGATTTCGTTTTGCTCGCATATTTCTTCAATTAGGTGATATACAGTTGGTAGTTCATCAGAGTTTTTCATAAAATTTGATATGCAGCGTGATGTCTCACCAGGAAACGATTTCATTTCAAACTCACGGTCATCAGGAGTTTTTAAAATTAGATGACCTTCAATAGTATATGGATCAATAAAACCAACATGAGAGATCATAGTTTGTGCATAATCTGAGTCAGTATGATTATCAGATTCCAATGTAATCAAGGTTAATTAGAATGGGGGCTAATAAGCATAAATTAAATTCTTGAAAAATTCAGATCAGAAATAATGGGCCAAGAATCCAAAAGACCTACAGATAAGACATTCATCATTTTAGGATTTATAGTAATTGGATTGCTTTTTGTAATTTATGCAAGAATTAGTCAGGTATCACTTACACCTGATGCAATTGATGAAATTCACAAGGCAGCATTTGGATTTTATGTTACAATTCTTTTTGCATTTGGATCAATTGCATATGGAATGTACAGATATCATAAAAGAAAAGTCATAGAAAATAAAAGAGATGTTTTTTCAATTATTGCATTAACAACATGGAATAGTAAATCAAGAAAGATTTTTGTTTTGACATTTATTGGATATGGAATATTTTTCTCACTTACATCAGGAATTCTAGTGTATCAGCCTGATGTTATTTTTTCATATCATTATGGAGCACAAGTTCCTTCTGCACATATTACACCATGCTGTGGGGAACCAGGATACATGCCAAAATTAATCGTATACATTACAGAGCATGTGGGTTTGCAGATAATTCCAATTAATTTGGTCTTACAGATAGTTGTATCATATTTGGTTGGATTAAATACATCACTTGCAGTAAGTGCATATTCTATTTCAAAAAATTCTGGAGGATTAACCGGGATTGGTGCAACTACAGGATTATTTATTGCATGTCCAACTTGTGTTGGAACGTTTCTGTCATTGTTTATCACGTCCTCAAGTGCAATAGCATTTACTATTGCATTGACTCAGATACAGACTCTGTTTATTGCAATAACAATTCCAATTCTAATTGTAACACCAATGATTATTGCAAAGAAGATCAGAGGTCAGAGCGAATCATGTGCAGTAGATACTGACAAAAAATGAATTAAGAGAAATTACGTAGTTTTTCAGTAACTATTTTGAATATTTCATCATTATCAAGTAGGATGCATGGCAAATCGTTTTCTTTGCAGGCCTGACCGCTTTCAGTGTCTCGAGTAATCAGAATCATATCATTTTCACGCGCATAATTTATGACAGAATAATCAGTCTGCATTTTGAGTCCTTTTTGACGTAATTTTTTTACGCTGTATGCATCAAAGCCAAGATTCTGAAGTTTTTCATCCATGCCATCATCCATTTCATCAACTAGAATCTTCATCATTATTACATGGACAGATTTTTCGATATAAATTGATACAATAAATTACAATTCAGCAGTAATTGATTTGATTTTATTTACTAATTCCAGTTTTCTGTCGTTGCTTAGCTCAGGCTCCATTGTTACAAAAATAGTATTGTTTTTCAAATATACTGTAATTTGAGTAACATTTTCACGCTCAACGTGAACATAACGAACCCTACCTAAAGAATCGTTAAATTGTTCACGCATATCTCTACGTTTAGCTGCATCAAGGCAGAACTGCTCTAATTGTTTTTGACTTTCAAGAGATGTCTTTTGTTGTTTCATAATTGATTCTAGGATTTGACCATCCAAATCCAGAATTGCTGCAAATCTCATGTTTGGATCAAGATCCAAAATATCTTCTACAACATCAATCAATTCAAGCTCCATCATGGATCATCTATGAAGTAGAGGTTTTCAAATATAATTGAATTGTATGTGTCCAGTCAGAAAAACGTGTATTTGATTTAGGATTTTTTTGTTGCTGGTTTTTTGGTTTGTTTTTTTGTTGTTTTTGCCAATGATGCTTTTTGTTTTTCTAGTTTTGCAAGTTTTTGTTGTTCTAGTTTTTGTTTTTTTGCAAGTACTTTTTCTTCAGACTTTAATTGACGTTCAAGTTTTGATTTTTCAGCAACTATACTACGAAGTTGTTTTGCATCCAAAGAGAGTTGTTTTTCCATTTCAGAGCGTTGTTTTGTAATTGTAGATAATGAGTTTTTTTTCTCTGTTAGATTGGCAATTTGTACCCCATATTGTTGTAAAGTAGATTTTTCAGAATCAAGTTTTGCATCAAGTGATGAGCGTTTTGTATTGATTTTTTTGAGAATTTTTTTCTGCTTTTCGATTTCTTTTAGTAACTTTGATTCATCAGTGATTTTTTTCTCTTGACGCTTAATTTCAGATATTAGTTCAGAGTGTTCTTGTTTCATGTTCTGAGATAAGATTTTTCCTTGCTCAATGGTGTTGTTTAGTATCTTTTTGTCATTTTTTAATTTCTCAGATAGTTGGATTTGTTCAGATAGTGCATTTTTTTGTTCAGCAATTTTTTGAGTTAGTTGTGATTTTTCATCATTTGTTTTTGTAGTAAATGACTCGTAATCATTTTTGACTTGATCAAGGAGTTGCTTTTGTTCAGATAGTTGACGGTCAAGGTTTTGTCGTTCTTTTGATAGTGAATCAATTAGTTTGGAACGAGAGGATTTTACAGATTCTAGTTCTAATTGTTGTTTTTTTAGCTGTTTTAGGTTGGATTCTTCAAGTGATTTTTGTTTTTTCAGCTCTGCCTGCTCACGGTCAATTTGGGCTTTCATGAGTTTTCTTTGCTCTAGAACATCATTTAGGGTGGATTTTTGACCAAGTATGTTTTGCATCAGATTTTCTTGAGTGGCTAATTTTTTTCTCTCATCATCTAATTTTTCTGCCAGTTGTGTACGCTCAGAGTTTGCCTGTACAGAAAGCGACTCGTAATCATTTTTGACTTGATCAAGGAGTTGCTTTTGTTCAGATAGTTGACGGTCAAGGTTTTGTCGTTCTTTTGATAGTGAATCAATTAGTTTGGAACGAGAGGATTTTACAGATTCTAGTTCTGACTTGTATTTTTTAATTTGATTTG